>CAZURR010000083.1:0-9974 GCA_964622715.1 uncultured Hyphomicrobium sp.
GGCGGCCAGGTCGATCAGCTTGCTCGCTCAGTCTACCTGCGTTACCGCGAAGCCTTGGGCGAGGACATCGGCGAGATTCCAGCTGGGCTCTACCCTGGCGACTATCTAAAGCCGACTGGCCAAATGCTGGCCGAGGAGCATAAGCGCGACCTTCTCCAAAAGCCGGAAGAAGATTGGCTGCCCATTGTACGAGCAGCCGCGGTTGGACCACTGCTTGGCGAAATCAAGAAGGATCTCGCAGCGCTTAGCATCAAACACGACGTTTTCTTCTCTGAGGCTTCGCTGACGTCGGGCAAGAAAGATCAAGTCAAGGCGGCGATCGAGGCGCTGCGCGCCAAAGGACTGATTTACAAGGGACGGTTGCCGCCGCCCAAGGGCCACGATGACGACGAGTGGGAGGACCGCGAGCAGCTGCTGTTCCGGTCCACGGACTTCGGAGACGATGTTGATCGTGCGCTGATGAAGTCGGATGGCGGCTACACTTATTTCGCCAGCGACGTGGCCTACCATTTCGACAAGCTCGAAAGGGGCTTCGATCACTACCGTAATGTGTTCGGCGCCGACCACATCGGCTATATCCCGCGTATTAAGGCTGCGGTTGCGGCGCTATCCGACGGCAAAGCGGACTTTGAGATCCTGGTGTGTCAGCTCGTCAAAGTGCTCCGCGCAGGCAAGCCGGTGCTCATGTCGAAGCGGGCCGGCAGCTTTGTGACGCTGCGCAGCGTGGTCGACGAAGTCGGCTCCGACCCAGTGCGCTTCATGATGCTGATGCGCAAGAACGATGCGCCCCTCGATTTCGACCTCGCCAAGGTGCTGGAGCAAACAAAGGACAATCCGGTCTTCTACGTTCAGTATGCGCACGCGCGTGCCGCATCCGTGTTTCGCAATGCCAAGGAGGTGTTTCCGGATCTGGACAAGGAGAGCAAGGCGGTGCGGGAAGCTGACCTTTCCTGCCTTTCAGATCCCGGTGAGCTCGAATGGATCAGGCGCCTGGCATTCTTCCCGCGTCTGATGGCGGCTGCAGCGCGTGCCGAGGAGCCACACCGATTAGCTTTCTATCTCTATGATTTGGCTTCAGCATTTCATTCCCAGTGGACGAGAGGCAACGATTCGCCACAATTGCGATTTATCCAAGCAAAAGACGGAGTTGTGACCGCAGCGCGCCTCGCACTTATTGCTGCCACGCAACAGGTGATATCCTCGGGTCTTTTCATACTGGGCGTCGAGGCGCCGGATTCGATGCGCTAGACTCCCGATTCGACGGGCCACGGTCCAAACCGGTATTTCGAGGGGATTTCGAAGATGTCGCGCTCCCACGACAATCAAACGCCCATCGGGTGGCAGGCACAGCGCCAGCCCTCAGCCGATCAGGACCCGCATGCTTGGTCTGGAACGCCGCAAGGTCAGCCGCAGCAGGCGCAGCCAAATCCACATGCGACCCAAGCGGGAGGATATGCGCCGCAGCAGCCTGCCAATCCACCTTCGAATAGGGAGCCAGGTTACCACTACCCGCAGCAGACACCTGCTGCCCCGGCCGCACCCCAGATGGAGCCCTATCGCGCCGCCACGCAGCCCCCGTACCCACAGCAGCCGCACGCCGCTCAGCCTCATCGGCATTCGGGATTGGCTTCAGGGGCCGCACCAACGGGTGCGACCCACCCTCGGCCTCGACAGCAGCCCGAGCAGGCGCCCGATCTTCGCGGTGCCAACTACGAGCAATGGTCCATCCCGGCGCAGGGCCCGGATCCGCAGGGTTATGATCTGGGCAGCTACATGCCGGCAAGCGAGTCACCTCCGCAGAGCACGCTTCACGCACATCCAGATCAGCTAGCGCGCGGCGATTCCTTGCAGGCGCAGCCGGAGTGGAGTTCACACGCACAGCAACTCACTGGCCACGGTGAACCTGCTCTCGAGCAGGCCTATCATGGCGGTAGCCAGCCCGGATACGAGCATGCGCATGGAGGTGCTCTTGAACAAAACTACCCGCTCGAGGACGGTGAATACGAGATCGAAGAGCCACGGCGGGGCAGCTGGACCATGCGAATTGCGGGAGCCGTCGTTGTCGCCGTCGGTCTCGGCTTCGGTTTGGCGCAGGTCTACAAGCTGGTGGTCGGAAGCTCGCCTGAGGGCGCGACCCCACTGATCATAGGGGATAGCGGTCCCTCAAAAACCAAGCCAACGGATCCAGGTGGCAAGCAGTTTGCGCACACCGACAGCAAGATTATGGGGCGGCTTGGTGACAACTCGAGCGCATCTGAGACGGATGGGAGTGGTGCGCGCAAGGTCCAAACATTGGTCGTGGGCCGTGACGGCTCCATCGTGCCACCGGCCGCGCCGCCGCCGCAGACGGGCTCTGTTACGCCCAGCGTCGCTGTTCCGGGGATGACGGTCGTTGATGGCTTTGGCGGTCAATTCCCACAAACCAATAATCCGGCTCCACCCAAAGCGCCCATGGCGCCGCTAGCGGCGACGGCTCAAAGTCCTGTTGTTGTCAATTCGCCGAATTCCGCCCAAAAGCCAGTCGTGATCGCGCGAACCACGCCGACGAATAGGCCAGTCAATACCGCACCGGCTGCTGCCAAGGCACCGGCCGCTCCTAAGGCACCGGCACCGGGCGCAAGCACTCCCAAGAAGAAGCCGGCTCCGCCGCCAACTACAGCGACAGGGAGCAATGGATACGTGGCGGTTCTTGCCTCTGTGCCTGTTTCAAGCAGGAGCCGGTTGGCCGCCCTACAGCGCTTTGCCGATATGCAGCAGAAGTACGGCAGCGTGCTGCAGAACAAGACGCCGGACATCCGGGAAGCAAATCTAGGCGAGCGGGGCACGTATCATCGCCTACTCGTCGGGCCGCCGGGTTCGCGTGCTCAAGCCAGCTCACTGTGCAGCCAGCTCAAGAGTGCGGGCCATACGGGTTGCTGGGTCACTGCATACTGAGCGCGCACCAAATGATCGGCCACCGCGCTCCTTAACTCGGAGCGGGTGGCCGCGTTCATAGAGGGGCTATCTTCAGATCTAGGACTGCACCTGGGGGTCGCGATGCGCACCGCTTTGATCGTCGGCGTGGCGGCAACGGCACTTACGCCGCAGGAGACGGACTTTCTAAGAGATACGCGCCCGGTGGGGCTCATCCTGTTTACTCGCAACCTGGTTGATCAGACGCAGATCCGCGCGCTGGTCGCGGCGGTCCGGGAGGCTGTCGGCACAGACGAGCTTCTCGTCCTTATCGACCAGGAGGGCGGGCGCATACAGCGGTTGCGCCCGCCGCTTGGCCGCGCACTGCCGGCGGCGGGGGCCTATGGAAGGCTTTATGCGCGTGATCCGGATCAGGCAACGGCCGCTGCGTTTGCCGTTGCACGCCTGTTGGCCGAGGATCTGAAGGCGCTCGGCATCAACACCGACTGTGCGCCGGTTCTCGATCTCCCCGTACCTGGCTCGCACGCGGTTATCGGCGACCGTGCTTTCGGTACAAGTATCGATCAAGTGGTGCGCCTTGCCCGCGCGGTTGCCGAGGGCTTCATGGCCGGCGGCGTGCTTCCGGTTATTAAGCACATTCCAGGACACGGTCGCGCGACCAAGGATAGTCACTTGGCGTTGCCCGTCGTCACCGAAAGCCATCAAGAACTTGCCGCGACCGATTTTGCGCCGTTCAAGGCTCTAAATGCGCTGCCGGCCGCCATGACAGCCCACATTATTTATCGTGCCATCGACCCCGACGCTCCGGCGAGCACGTCTCCCATTGTGACGCGTGATGTCATCCGCGGGGAAATTGGCTTCGATGGCCTCTTGATAAGCGATGACTTGTCCATGAAAGCGCTGTCAGGCGGTATTCGGCAGCGAGCCGAAGCGGTAATTGCGGCTGGCTCCGACATCGTGCTCCACTGCAATGGCGACCTTCGCGAAATGCGATCGGCGGCCGCTGGGACGCCGACGCTTCGGGGCCGGGCTCTCGAGCGATTTCAAGCCGCGCTCGGCGTGCTAAAAGCGCACCAGCCGTGCGATATTGCCGCGGCTGAGGCCCAACTTGCGGGCGTGCTTACGGTAGCAGCGAACAATACTGAATCAGTGTAAACTCCGCCCCATATAGAGGCAGGATTGATCGCACTCTTTCGATTCGCGACTGATCAAGGCGATAGCATGAGCGAAGAGCAGGACAACGACTCGCAAGCCGCCGTCTTGGCATGGGAAGAACCCGTGCTCGATTCGCGGTCCGAATCAGAGGAGGCGCTTACCGTCGACGTGGCCGGCTACGAGGGCCCGCTTGATTTGCTGCTTGCGCTTGCGCGCACGCAGAAAGTGGATATCGCCAAGATCTCGGTTCTTGCGCTGGCAGACCAGTACCTCGTGTTCATTGCCGAGGCGCAGAAGCTGCGGCTTGAGCTGGCGGGCGACTATCTGGTGATGGCGGCGTGGCTCGCATTTCTCAAATCGCGCCTGTTGCTGCCACGCGAGGAGGCGCAGGGCGATGATGTTAGCGCGGAGGAAATGGCGCGGCGCCTATCGTTCCGATTGAAACGCCTGGAAGCAATGCGCAGCGTGGCAGCCCAGCTCATGACGCGTATGCGCCTTGGTCGCGACGTGTTTGCGCGCGGCATGCCTCAGGGAACTAAGACGATTCGCGACACGGCCTATACGGCACAGATTTACGATCTGCTGCACGCCTATGCTGATCAGCGACGCCGCACGATCAGGGTCGGTCATGTGGTGAAGGCGCGCCCGGTTTGGTCCATCAAGGATGCTCGCGAGCGCTTGGAGCGTCTCATGGGCGACGTTGCAGTCAGCACCGATTGGGTGGAATTCAATCGCTATCTGGAGGGCCTTGTTACGACCGCTGAGGACGGCCGAACGATTCTCGCCAGTTCTTTCGGTGCCACACTTGAGATGGCGCGCGAAGGTGAGATCGAGATCCGGCAGGAAGCGCCCTTCGCACCTATCTACATGCGTGCCCGTCACTCGCAGGGCGAGTGGCGGCGCGTGGTCTAGCGTCACGGAAAACGAAAGCACGAAAGAAAAACGCATGGTTCCGCCACGCCTGACATTGGTGCCGCCAATCCCAAACCCGAACGCTCGCAACGACGAGGCCGGAGAAGCCTCCGGACAAGCTGCGGCGACGGGTCTGTCTGGTAACGTCTCAGCCCTTCCCTTTGCTGATCACCGCGAGAAGTTGAGAATCCTCGAAGCGCTGCTCTTCGCCGCTGCCGAGCCACTCGATGAGCGCAAGCTCAAGAGCCACTTGGCAGAAGACGAAAACATCTCTGCATTGCTTGACGAGCTGCAAGGCTTCTATGCCGGTCGCGGGGTCAATCTGGTGAAGGTTGCCGGCAAGTGGCAATTCCGCACGGCGGTAGATCTTGCTTACCTGTTGGAGCGCTATGCGGTCGAGGAACGGCGCTTGTCCAAGGCCGCGCTCGAGACCCTTGCCATCGTCGCTTACCATCAGCCGGTGACACGCGCCGAGATCGAGCAGATTCGTGGCGTATCCACGTCTGTTGGCACGCTCGATATTCTGCTTCAGACCGGATGGATCCGCCTGCGTGGCCGCCGTCGCGCGCCGGGCCGACCGGTTACCTATGGCACCACCGATGCATTCCTCAGCCATTTCGGGCTCGAGAGCATTAAGGACCTGCCAGGTCTTAACGAATTGAGGGCCTCAGGGCTTCTCGATGGCAACCTGCCGCCCGATTTTGCGGTGCCTGAGCCCACCGACGTTGCGGCGTTAATGCCCGACGAGCTCCCACTGGATGCCACCGAAGACGAAGACGAGGCAGAGTCCGAACTGGACGATGAGATGCTGCAGCCCTTGTCGGAAGACGAGGAGCCCGATAAGCCCTGAGCCGGTGGACATAACACCGCCCAAAGGTGCCCGTTACTTTGAAGCCCCTGCCATCTAAGATAGCAAAGCCAAGGCCGGCGACGGCCAGCACTGCCCCAGCGACCGGGCGTGCTGCGGCCACTTTTGCCGCACGGCTCACCTTTGACAACGTGGAGCGCCGTTATGGCGAAACCTGCGCGCTGGCCGGGTTCAGTCTCGACATCGCACCAGGCGAGGTGGTCTGTCTGCTGGGACCATCGGGATGCGGCAAGACGACACTGTTGCGCGTGGCGTCGGGCATCGAGAAACCGTCAGGCGGCCGCGTCCTGATCAATGATCGCGAAGTGGCCGGCCCCAACCGTTTCGTACCGCCGGAAGATCGCGGTATCGGCCTCATGTTTCAGGACTTCGCACTGTTCCCGCACCTGACCATTCTGCGCAACGTCGCATTCGGACTGAAGGGATTGCCACGAGAAGAAGCGCGGCACGAGGCGCTGATCGCTCTGCAGCGCGTTGGTCTCAAGGAGCTGGCCGATGCATATCCACATATTCTGTCGGGCGGCCAGCAGCAGCGGGTAGCGCTTGCTCGCGCACTTGTGCCGCGCCCCGCCGTCATGCTCATGGACGAACCATTCTCCGGCCTCGATGTGCAATTGCGCGAGGCGATGCAAGAGGACACGCTGGCGATTCTGCGCGAGACGCGCGCAACCTCGCTCATTGTTACGCACCATCCCGAGGAGGCCATGCGCATCGGCGACCGCATCGCGGTGATGCGCGAAGGCAAGCTCGTCCAGGCCGGCAGCGCTGAGGATCTTTTCCATAACCCCGCGGGTCTTTTCGTTGCGCGCCTTTTTTCTGAAATCAATGAAATTACCTACCCCGTGCTAAATGGGCACATCGCGTGTCCCGTCGGCGAGCTGCGGGCGCCCGACCTGCGTGACGGCGTAAACGCTATCGTTTGCATTCGCGAGCGAGGGATCACTTTGTCGCGCAACGGGGGCGGGCTTGCCGGCCGCGTGCTGGACATGAAGTTCCTCGGCGATGTTGTGCGCCTGGAAATTGGCGTGGAGGGCTTCGACAAACCGCTGAAGGTCCGCGTACGCGAAATGGACGGCTGGGCGCGGGGAGCAGAGGTAAACGTTGTGATCGATCCCGCACGGGTACTGGTGTTTCCCGCGGAAGGCCAAGAAAATGAAGATTTCGTAACGAGTTAGGCTTACTCTCTCCCAGCCCTCGACTTGCGGGGGGCATCGCTTTCTGCGATATTTTTAAGCCAGTCGGCAAAGAACCTGAGGAGCGGTAAATTAATGGGTGGTTTGAGCGCATGGCATCTGCTCATCCTCGCGCTGGTCGCCCTTCTCGTGTTTGGCGGCAGCGGGCGCATCTCGTCGATCATGGGTGACATGGCCAAGGGCATTAAGAGCTTCAAGAAGGGCTTGTCCGAGGATGAAGAAGACGAGAAGCCGGAACAGCCCAAGGTGATCGACCAAACGCCGCCCAAGACGTCAGAGCGCGATGGCGAGCGTCACAAAACGAGCTGACCCGTGGGGCTCGCGAGCCAGGGCGCCACGGTTCTTCGGCGCCGTCGGCATATTGTCCTTGATTGCGCCGGCCGCATCGCCAATTGGAACGGCGCATGTTTGACATTACCTCCAGCAAGCTTCTGATCCTCGCTATCGTGGCCCTGCTCGTGGTGGGCCCAAAGGATCTACCGGTTCTGTTGCGCACGGTTGGCAAGTACCTCGGTGTCATTCGCCGGCAGGCGGCAGAGTTTCGCGCACAGTTCGACGAGGCTGTGCGAGAGACTGAACTCGAACAGCTCAAGAAGGACTTTGAGAGCGTGGACCGCGATTTGAAGTCCACGATGCAGGAAGGGGCTGCCGCCATCGACAGCCAGATCGAGACCGCGCGTCTGGATGTCGACCGTGCGATTGAAGGGGTTCCGCCTGAAACCGACACGGGGGCAACGAGCAAAGCTCTGCCTTCAGCTGAGCCTGAGCAGGAGCCAGTGCTGCCTGAGAAGAGCAGGACATGAGTGCCGACAACGAGGTTACCGAGCGTCCAGGTCAAGAAGGTATCGACGCCTCAAAGGCGCCGCTGCTTGATCATCTCGTCGAGTTACGCCAGCGGCTCATCTGGTCACTGATTGCAATTGGCGCCGCGTTTGCTGTTTGCTTCGCATTCGCCGAGGAGATCTACAACATCCTCGTGCTGCCTTATCAGTGGGCGACCGGTGACGCTGAGAAGATCGAGATGATCTACACCGCGCCCCAGGAATTTCTTTTCACGCAGATGAAGCTGGCGCTGTTCGGAGCGGTTTGCATCTCGTTCCCAGTCATCGCCATTCAGATCTACAAGTTCGTCGCGCCGGGGCTCTACAAGAATGAGCGCAAGGCATTCTTCCCCTATCTGATCGCGACGCCAGTCTTGTTCCTCATCGGCGCGGCGATGGTTTACTTCGTCGTCATGCCAATGGCGATGCGTTTCTTCCTGTCGATGCAGCAGACGGGTGGACCGGTCGAGATCAGGCTGCACGCTCGTGTGTCGGAATACCTAGCGCTGATCATGACCCTGATCATTGGGTTCGGGATCTGCTTTCAGTTGCCTGTGGCGCTAACCCTCCTGGCACGCGCTGGCATCGTGACAGCCGATGTCCTCAGGAAGGGCCGGCGCTATGCATATCTGGGCATCACGGCGGTGGCGGCCGTGCTCTCCCCGCCCGACCCTTTCAGCATGATCGCGATGATGTTGCCGACGATCTTGCTGTATGAGCTTTCGATCTGGGCGGTGGAGCGGGTTGCAAAACAGCACGCAGCAGCACAAGCCTCGGCGTCGACCTGATCTCGGCTGGACCAGAAACGCCAGTCAGCCTATAGCAGCGCCAACTTCGCACGCTGGAGACGAGGCCACCCGTGTTCGACATCAAGTGGATTAGGGACAACGTCGGCGCCTTTGACGCCGGGCTGAAAAAGCGCGGACTCGATCCGCTGTCAAAGAAGCTCATTGAGCTGGACGATGCACGGCGGCGGCATCTGACCAAGTTGCAGGAGGCGCAATCGCGCCGCAACGTGGCCTCAAAAGACATCGGCAAGGCCAAGGCGGCGAAGGACGACGCTGCGGCCGCGAAACTGATGGCCGAGGTGGCCGAACTGAAAGAGGTCATTCAGCAGGGCGAAGAAGAAGAGCGGCAAATCGATGCCAAGCTCCAGGCCGAGCTGGAAGTCATCCCAAACCTGCCACTCGATGATGTGCCGCTTGGCAAGGACGAGTCCGACAACAAAGAGTTCCGCAAGGTCGGCACGCCGCCCACGCTCGACTTCAAGCCGAAGCTACATTTCGAAATCGGCGAGGCACTGGGTCTCATGGACTTCGAGACCGCGGCAAAGATTTCTGGCGCGCGCTTTGTTGTGTTGAAAGGTGCGTTGGCGCGGCTGGAACGTGCGCTTGCCGCCTTCATGCTCGACCTGCACACAGGTGAGAACAACTATAGCGAAAATTTGCCTCCTTTACTCGTACGCGAGCAGGCGGCCTATGGAACCGGCAACCTTCCGAAGTTTGCGGATGACCTTTTCCAGACGACGAACGGATTTTGGCTGATCCCAACCGCGGAAGTGTCGCTGACAAACCTCGTCCGCGAAAGCACGCTGGATGAAGACCAGCTTCCTATGCGCCTTACCGCATGGACGCCCTGCTTCCGTTCCGAAGCGGGTGCTGCCGGCAAAGACACGCGTGGCATGATCCGCCAGCATCAGTTCTCAAAGGTGGAGTTGGTTTCCATCACAGCGCCCGAAGATAGCCTTGCCGAGCATGAGCGCATGACCAATTGCGCCGAGGAAGTCCTTAAGCGTCTCAAGCTGCCGTATCGCACGGTTCTGTTGTGCACTGGCGACATGGGGTTTGCCGCGCAGAAGACCTACGACATCGAGGTGTGGCTGCCGGGCGAGGATACCTACCGCGAAATTTCGAGCTGCTCGGTATGCGGCGACTTCCAAGCGCGCCGCATGGGGGCACGCTATCGGCCAAAGGGGTCCAAAGAGCTGCGGTACGTGCACACTCTCAATGGCTCAGGACTCGCGGTTGGCCGCACGCTTATCGCTGTCATTGAAAATTACCAGCAAGCGGACGGATCTGTCACAATTCCAGACGTGCTTGTTCCCTACATGGG
>CAZURR010000084.1:0-3428 GCA_964622715.1 uncultured Hyphomicrobium sp.
CAGCGGTGATGATTGATGCAAAGAGCACTTTACAGACTTGAAGACCGACTATTCTACAGAGCCGCCATGATGTCCTACTGCGACCGTCAGCAGCTCCTCTTCTTCGCTAGCCGCAATGTCGGTTACATCGGAGACCTCCTAGGGCTCCTGCACCCAAAGGGTCTCTCAAAACTTGCTCGGTAATGTCGGGATTGGATCTCGCCTCTCGACCAGAACGGCGCACTTTGTAGCAAACGATTTTCCGGCGAAACACTCTCAGCCGTCCCTGAAGCTTCAAAACTTCAAGCACCGGAAATTCTGGCCGTTACGACGTGCAACACTTAGCCCGCCAGGGAAAACCTTGGCGGGCTGTTGGTCGTTCTAGGTTCCAGGGATTTGCCCAGATCAATTCACGTCGTTCTCTGACAAGAGCCCGTGTTTGATTAGCTCCTCACGAGTCATGACGCGGTCGGTCAACAGCTTCTCGGCGGTTGCCTTGCGCTGAGCCTTTACCTTTTCAGCAAATTTCAAAATTTCGGCCATGGTTGGTATTGGCAGCCCCATCATCGATCCCCACTTCGCTCCGCATCGCTGGCGTGTTTAAAAGAGTCTCTTGTCGTATAAAAGTGCCACGAACGCACTCTTCCCCAGCCTTCGTATGCGCCCTCCGGTTGCACAACACATTCAGACTCGTGTTTGGGTACGCCCTGCCAAATTGGAAATCGTGAAACGCAATGACAACGATGTTGCATTCGCTGTCGACGGTGCCGTAACGACATCATTTTATCGGATCCCGGCACACGTTCGTCGTGCCAGCATCGTCTCGCCCTTGCGCTTGACGCCCTTATTCTCTTGTTGGAACGACAGCTCCAACTGAACGGTCGTGCTGACGTTGGCGATGACATTCAAATTTTCGCGATTCTAAACGGTAGTCCGCCCCCGAATGATGCTCTATGGCATCACCATTTGGAAAATCACTCGCCTGTTCCTATAGATCGTCGCTCAGCGCCTTCCCGGCGCCCTCAGAAAATGCACAAGATGCGGGCCAAGATCGGTAAGGCGGCTAAAACGAAAGGGCGGTGAATCGAACTTGCTCTGATCCCGATTAGCGCCACACGCCTCGTTTTGTTCGCGCGTGTCAGTTCCCATCGCATAGATACCACCGGTCACCGCCAATTCGGTTCTTAGCGTTGGCGCCTATGAACGTTGTGAATTGAGAAAACGGCAATGACTCCGGGGGAAGGGGGGCATCCATGATTTGCGATACACTTATGCAGGTCTTCAAGAACACGACATTTGATGACATGGTCGAAATATATGTCCGCGAAGACGCGAACATCGACACCTACTGTTACCAAGCGAATGCACACCGCGCGATCAAGAATGACTTTTATCAGATCGGGGTGATGCTGTTTGGCAATCGGTGGGCAAGCGATCCCAACGTGCGAGAGATTGCAAGCTACCGGTCATGACCGGTTAGCGCTTCAGTGCCGGCGGACGGGCTGTTCGTCGTTCTCGCTCGGACGTGCCAAGAAAAAGGGCGCTGGTCCGGGGGGAGACCAAGCGCCCATCAACTACCACCCACCCTGAGGGAAAGGGCGATCCTCCATGGGGGAATTGGAGGTGGTGGCTGATCCTGATATAGGGCCTCCTCTCAGCGTTTCATTGCGACACTTTGGCGCCTGCGCCAGGTAGGCCACAACACCTGATTGCTCGCCGGTTCTTGAGTTCGAGGAGCCTGCCGGAGAGCCCGCAGACCGCACCCTGCTTCCTTCAACCTTGGCGCGTAAAGCTGCCAACGCGCCGCGCATGACTCTGCGTGCGTCCGGAAAGGGCATTCTGGAATCGTAGCCGCGAGAGTACAGTTGCCGGGGCTGGCCCGTAATGTTCAGGTCTTCGCGGAGGGGATGTGCCTCCGGGTTGATCCCGGCCCTATAGGAAACGGCGCGAAAAAGTGAGGAGCGAGCGCCATGGACCAAGTTATATCCGCAGAAGTGGACGGAGAAACGTTTGCGGGCAGATATGAGGTGAAGTCCGGCTGCGTGATTGTTCGCTACGTCCGCTCGGATGGTCACTTCGCGCAAAAAACCGCGCCGGCCGGTGCCAGCGCGGAGGAGACTGCCCGCATGCTGCTGCGAGAGCTGGTGCTTGAAGTCGGTTGAGTAAGCCGAACGCGCGACTTCGGGGCTGAGCCAAGATTGTGACTTGGCCCGCGGTTCGGAATCTCGTGGTTAGTGGCTCTTACGATGACGTCCGAAAAGCCGCCACTTCGTGTGGGACCTCTTATAAGTCACCGGTCGAGTGAAGAGATTCCTGGTGCGAGTCATCATCTGAGTAAGGTAGCAGCCCTTCCGTACGCCGTGATCGCCGCGCATGCCGCCAGCTTGAGCGGTTGCGGAAAAGGTGAGCGCTGCCAGTGTGGCCACCGCGATGGCAGCCATCAGCCGCTTCGACATCTGAATTCTCCCAATTGCAATACTGGATCCAATACGTGAGCTTGAGCAAGCCAGCTCATCGGCAGTTAGCGATGCTCAGAGCTGCCAAGTCATTGTGTTCTTCGGAACTTGGTGAGCGGGTAATACTAAGATTGCGTAATCATATGTCCCGAATCAGCCAGTCGCGGCGCGAGGTGGCACGTAGAGCTCAAGGATGACGACTGCCGAGAGGACCCGGCCAATCACGTTTGGCTGGGCTTTCTACGTATGCAAATTTCCGGGCCTTAAGATTAATCCCCCTGTCCGGGTGCCGGACTTATTGGGGAATTTTTGCGTGAGCATCCCAGATCAGGCGCTTAATGACTTCGGTCCGCGACGGTACCGTGGGATGGGCCCGCCGCAGATTGTCCAACTGCTTCAGGGTGTCAACGTCCATGCCGACCGAGACTGTATGATCCACGAGAGTGCTCCTTCTTGTGACTGTCTTAGTGCTAAGCTCACCTACGCTAATAGCGCTCTTTAGAGGACGAAGCTGTTCCCTGCGTGACGCGCTAAACATTTTGATTTGGGCGCACGGAAACCGCGAAATTCTCGCGGGGGCATCGAAGCTATCTGGTGGCACGTAAAGCAAAAATATGAGAGCTAGTACAATGGCAAAGCCTACCGACGATGAGCGAGACCACGCGCCATCTCTTTGGGGCGGCAAGCTCGACCGGCCTTGGAAAATCGCATTGGTCATCGGCGCCATGTTCGCCGCGTATGTTGCGATCACCTATGTGGCACGTATGTAGCGAATGTGGGACCACCGGGGCGATCCTGGCGGGCCATTCTTATTCCGAGCCTGAAGATGTGGAACGTCGAGCCCAAGAACGACGCCTGGCGCGAAGTACATCTCGCCCACGTGGAAGGCCTAGGCAATCGCCTCTGGCTGCGATGCAATGCGTGCGGGCACAGTATGACGCCCGAACCTCGTGAATTCGCCAGTCAACACCACCTGGACATGCACACACCGTT
>CAZURR010000084.1:3528-9913 GCA_964622715.1 uncultured Hyphomicrobium sp.
CTCAAATGTCCTTAGCGCCAAGCTCGCCGCTCAGCTTTATGTGAATAGCCCAGCGGCACTTATTAGCCGAACATCCTGGGTATCCCGAACCAACCATTCGCCACAGACAGCAAGAATAGAAACAAGCTCATGCTACCGGCACCGAGCATGATCCACCAATAATACTCACGGGTCGTCGTTTCGGGATCCTGCAAAGGCGGGGCAAAGTCCCCCTTCTCCTCAGTCCCTTCGTTCGACTCGACGTCTGGTCCATACTGCTCATCATATTGATTCATAGTGCTAGACCCCCTGTGTTAGCCCGGCTTCATCAAGCCGGGAGGCCAGATTGATCCCCAACGTGGCCCCTTGTGTGACGGAGCGCGCAATGGCGACGCTGCGCTTTTATTCAGCAATCACATCGTCTTGGATGACAGTGCCCCATGCCATTTATTGGCGGCGGACAGGCCCAGATGCGTGATCCGCATCCAGGTCCTGTCATCCACCAGCTTGAATTCTGCCAGTCCATCGTCCTCCATATCGAGCATGAGGTCGGCAAACTCTCTGTCGTTGAGGTCGTGCAACTCTCGTTTCAGGTCGTTCCTGAGTATCCATCCATCTTGTCGCAGAGCATGTTCAGTCAATCCCCTCATCTTTGGCCCCCGCCGTTGCAGTTCCCCTTTGTTACGCCATCATCTTGAGCCCAATCGCGTACCGGCGACCAAGTGGCTACCAAGGCCCCGCTAACCGCACATTCACGAACTGAATAATGTTGCTGTGGTCGCGGGTAAAAACGTCTGTGCCCTTAAAGACCCGCGTCATTCGTTCCGAAAATTCATATGGCGTCAAAGCAAGTGTGCGGTGATGCTGACACCACGCCTCATAGTCGAGGTATACGTCGCTGAATGCGACCATTGCGCCCCTCCGTGTCTCAAGCCGATCAGCCACATATTCATGGACCCTCCAAGTTGGCATCTGCGCGGATACAGCTCGCCCGTGCGACAAACCTCTTCCAGCCAGCTTAGGCATTGGATTAGGCGAAGGAGCGGCCGGTTGGAGCGCCTTGGGTCTCTTAACTTCGAATGCAACAAAAGCACATGCAATCAGCAGTTCTACAAACGCTGCGATCGCAAATTTCTGCCAGGTATCTGCAGTGACCGCGGCCACGTCGGGAATCTGGAAAAGCTGTGTGTGCTCCGGCACCTCAGTCTGCAAGTTCTCCGCCGGCTGCCCTTCGGCACGCGGCGTCTGGATCACCGGCGGTGGGTCTTCGGCAAGACGCCTCTGGATCATCGCAAGATCAACTCTGAGCTCGTTAACGCGTTCGGTCGCCGCCCGGTTCTCTTTCGCTTTGGCAACAGCCGCAAGCGCCAGGCGCTCATCGGAATCGCGTCGGCTGCACTGGGTGCTCTGGCCGCCGCTATTAGATGAGCATGCCGCCTGGCGGCTTTCTGTTGCTGCGGCTGCCGCCCTGTTGGCGACCTCAACCGCAGCAGCGGTAATCATTTCGTAGTCACGAAGGCTGGCCAGTTCGCGTTTGATGCGATCCAAGGCGTCGCGGTCCGCTGCAAACGGATCGACGACCTTTATGGGTTCCGCAATGGGTTCGACGATGCGTTCTGCAATGCGTTCTACCGGCAACTCGTCGTAGCGGTCTTGGATCGCAGCTAACGTGATTGAAAGATTTGCCCCTAGGGCCGCAAGCACCAAGAATCCTACTGAGATCGACCAAGCGCGCCTGCGCCGCCAGAGGTACACGGCGATGGCGGGGCCAGCCAGACTGCCAATTGCGAATAGTGCAAAGATGAACGCGACGGCGATGCCACTAGCTCGCGCACTGCTCGACACGTAGCCATGGCGGGCCACGAGCACCACGATGATCATGCCCGCCACGACGCCGGATGCGCCGATAACTCGATGCATGATCTGCCGCTCTCTAGTCATCAAAGCAACGCCATGAGCTGATTGACCAACAGCCAGCTGCCCGCCAAGTACTTCACTGCGATCAGCATCAAGCAAACGTCGTGGATGACGTTGATAATTTCCGCTGTGCGGTCCATCGGCATCCCCTCTCTTGCGTAGCCATCTCGCGCGTAACGCCGTTCGCCGCGCCATCTAGTGACGTGGCCGACTGCTACGCAGACATTGATGGACTCACCCTCGACAAGTCAGCCCGTACAGCCCTTAGATTGTCCCCACCGGCGCGGCAGACTTGCCACCACGCAGCCATCTTGAGCTGAATCGCTTACCGACGCTTGCCGCGGCGCTCGATTGTCTAATCGTACGTGATTCCCTAGCGGCATCGGAGCAACACGACTGGGACAACCGATGTCTGCCCTTTCTCAAATGCACCCACTGTCATGAGCGAAAGGCCCACTGCTGACCGGAACCGTATGGGATTGAGCAATAGGTTTCGAAGCCAGTTCAGACCGTTGCGTCCGTTCGGTCCCCGTCACGCCAGGCCGGCATAAAGCAGCACTGCTCCAAACACGATGATCCCGATCCCGAATGGCACTGCCGTTGCCGCCGTAAATGGAACAACCCCCACCAAGCCCAGAAACGGGCGCCGGATCGCCAGCATGAGAACACCCTCAATGAGCGCGCCCCAACTGACTAACGAAACCACGATCGCGAGCGGGCCGGTCCACAAATTGTGAACCGCAACCATCGCCGCGCCGAGCACAAAGACGAATGCGCTCGTCACATAACCGAGTGTCTGGTTTTCGCGCAGATCTTCGATCACAGTGGCATAGGCGTTCTTGTCGGTCAGCATACCTATCCCTGCGGCCACCATGTAGAGACCGAGAAACACCGCAAGAACCTGTGTCGTTGAGAGAGTCTCAATCATCGCATCCATCCCCTTATTGCAGGACCTAAAATCCGCTAACTGCACGGCCCAAATCCTCTTTCTGGGTCAGCATACGTTTAGAGCCGTCGGGCCGCATTGATCTCTGCCAAAGTGTGGGGGCGGACCAATATCGAACGTTCTACGGGCCACACACACGCCGCGCGGGAGCCTCACTTGCGTCACGTACGCCTGCTTCCTTGGAGCTAGATCCTAACGGCTTGGGAGAACTCGACCGGTGCCGATCGACCGTCGGGAATTCGTGGGCGGAATTGCCGCTGCTGCGGCCGCGACAGGTCTTGATGCGCGCACGCCGGCGCATGCTGCCCCAACCTACCGTGGCCCCAACGTCATCATCGTTCGCTTTGGCGGCGGCGTGCGTCGCCGGGAGACGATTGAGCCACGTACGACGTTTGCCCCGGTGCTGCTCAACGTACTGGCAAAGCGGGGCGTGCTCATCCCCAACGTGACGATTGCCCAACTCGACGGCGTCGATACCAGCCATGCGGAAGGCACGCTCAACATATTGACCGGTCGCTATCGTGCCTATCGCGATGCGGGCTCGCCATTCCTCGCCCAGCATCTTGAGCCAACCGAGCCGACGCTGTTTGAATATCTGCACCGCACCTTCAACGTGCCAGCACATCGTGCGCTGCTAATCAATGGCGAGGACCGCCCCCAGGAAGAGTTCTTTTCCTACGGTTGCATAAGAACCACGGTATCGCCTATCGCAGCGAAGTCTTAAGCCTGCATCGCTTCAAGCTATGGAAACTGCGCACAAGACTTGTCGAGGCACGTGGCACAGACGAAGAGCTGGCCGCCGCGCGCAACGAGCTTCAAAAACTTAAGCGCCAAGATTATCGCAACGCGCCTCTGCGCCAAGCTGCGCAAATCGAGCGCATGTGGCGGCGCTGGCTGGCATTCTATGGCGATAGCGGATTGAAGAACCCACGCGGTGACGCAGCCCTCACGGAGCTGGCACTTTGGTCACTAAGATACCTGCGTCCGCGGTTCATGATGATCAACTACCAAGATCCCGATTACGTACACTGGGGCAATGCCTCGCATTATACGCGCGCAATCAGCGCCATCGACAAAGATCTTGAACGCCTCGCTGCCGCAGTCGATGCCGACCCGAGATACCAAGAGAACACCGTGTTTGTGGTCATCCCCGATTGCGGCCGCGACGCCAATCCGCTGATGAGCGTACCCTACCAGCACCACTTCAATACGCGCTCGTCCCATGAGATCTGGGCTCTCATCTTCGGATCGGGAATTTTCAAAGGTCGTGTGCTCGACAAACCCGTCGATCAAACAAGCATCGCCGCCACGGTCGGCGCCTTGATGGGGTTCAAGACGTACCGCTCCGAGGGTCGCGTGCTCGACGAGTTTTTCCTATGACGGCTGCTGAGGCCTTGGTGTCGGGCGAAAGCGCTCCACGTGCACCGAGGTGGCTCGCTGCCTTGCTCGGCCGGCTCGCCTCCCTCGTTCGCTTTTTTGTGGGCGTGATTTTTTGCCTGACGCCGTTCACAGCGGTGTTCGTGCTGGGCTGGCTGATGCGCCTAATGCAGCGCGAAGAGGCCTTCACGCGAGAACGACTACAGGGCTTGGCCGGAAGTGGCCGCCGCGCTCGCCTGCCGCGCTGGACCGTGGGCGATAAGACAGTCTCCTCGAAGGGACTCGCGCGCTGGTTTGGCTCTCTTGTCGACAATTTACGCTTCGGCCTCGCAGCGCTTGTGACGATTGCCACCGGAACGTTGCCCTTCACGCTGCTCTGGTTGTTTTCCTGGTGGGGCGGCTGGGAAAATTCGTTCAACAAAGGCTACGAACAGGCATGGGTCGGCCCCACGGTCGGTCTTATCGGTGTCGCCGCCTCATTGCCATTGCTAGCGCGCTTGCCCATGGCGCTCGCACATCCGGCCGCCGAGGGGCGCATGAGCGCTTTTTTCGCGTGGCGCGATGTGAAATGGCTGATCCGCGGCGCGGGTTGGCGCTACGTTGTGTTCTCCTTTCTGTTCGTGTTGGCGGCGGTGCCACTTTTTGTTGCCAAAAGCGCGCCGGTGTTCGTCGAGCAGTGGAACCCCGGCTTCCTCGATCGCAATGCGGCAGCCGTCCAAGACTTTGCCGGCGGGTATCGTTTCGCGTTGGCCATCTACCTTCTGTCCGTTCTCGTGCTGTTGCGTCGGGCGGCGGCGCGCTTGCACGCCCGCGCCGCACTAGCGATTGAGCATCAAGACAAGAAGCGCACGGTTTCCTACTCTTTGGGCACTGTTCTGCAAACCCTATTCCTCTGGCTGATCTGGTTTGGCCTCGTCGTGCTAATCTATGTTGGCCAGTTCTTCAGCCATCAGTGGCTCTCGTGGCTCAATCATCCCCTTGTCGAATTGCCGTGGATATTGCCGCTCGGCGTCCCGCTCTAGCGCATACTTGTTGCCGGCAGCTCTTCGTGCTTACGCTATGGTCGAGCTAGCTCAAACGCTGGCAAAGGAGCGCCGGACTCAAACCTAGAGACTGGCACTGCGTGTTGGAGCAGAGCACTTCGGGTCAACATTTTTTAATAGCTAGGTCAGGTGATGGCGGTTTACACGGCAACGGTGCACTGGCAACGCGATGGGCAAACTTTTTCGGATGGCAAGTTCAGTCGCGGACACGTCTGGGAATTCGACGGCGGCGCCAGCATTCCTGCGTCCGCGTCGCCGCATCTTGTTCGGTCACCTTATTCGATTGCGGAGAATGTCGATCCAGAAGAAGCATTTGTCGCGTCGGTTTCAAGCTGCCAAATGCTGTTCTTCTTGTTTCTAGCGCAAAAGGCCGGCTTCGTGGTCGAGAGCTATCGCGATGACGCCGAAGGCACGATGGGGCAGAACGAGGAGGGCCGAATGGCGATGACGCACATTCGTCTGAATCCGAAGGTGCGCTACGCCGGCCCAGCGCCTGACGAAACAGCTGAAGCCGTGCTGCATCATAAAGCGCATGAAGCTTGTTTTATTGCAAACTCTGTGAAGACAAGGATCGAGACAGATCTCGGCGATTGAACGCAGGGCGCATGGCTGACCACGCTGGCGGCTCTGCGAGCTTCGACGCCACCCCTCCCCCTATTACAAACCAATGAGCGTCCCCGAAAGCGCCAGCTCGTACACGCCAGTCATGATCGCGCCACCCACGATGAGGCCCAATGCGAAACCGGTCCAGAAGTTCATTATTCGCTCCCTACCTTTGCTGAATTCTTGGCTCGGACACGTCGAGCGGTATGAAGTTCGATCCTAGGATATTTCGCTGAGGACGATAACCAAGTCCGCGGATAGTAACCGCAGAGCTTCTTCAGCAACTCTGGCAACCAAATGGGGCCCGCAGCACGCAAGCGACACGTCCACGTCGAAAGGAGCGGCTTGATGCAACCCTGCGAGAGAAAGTCTTGGCCTCGGTACGATCGGCGTTTTGCGAACAGATCTTGGCCAACAGTCGGAATGACACGTGTCAACAGAGTCAAAACGGACCGCCTAGGACACCGGAAAGGTTTGGCTGGGGCGGGAGGGTTCGAACCTCCGAATGGCGGATTCAAAG
>CAZURR010000085.1:0-9667 GCA_964622715.1 uncultured Hyphomicrobium sp.
CGGGTGGTTTATTACTTAGCCCTTTGGCTTGAGCAGCGTGTCAATGGTGTCCTGGCGCGCCTTGCGTTCTGCGATCGTCTTGGCATACGTCCACGCGGAGAACTCCACGCCCTTGATGAAGGGGTCGTCGCCAAAGCTGGTGTAGGCGTCGTAGATTTCAGCAGCCGTCATGCCGGGCTTAGCGCAGTTCTCAATGTCAGCCTCTACGATCTGCCGACACTTGGCTAACGCCTCTGCGGCCGTCTCAAATTCACCGGCGCAGTAACGCTCGTCTTCGTCCATAAAGTGGAAGTTGTCGTCAACGAAGATTTTGTAGGTCATTCGTTCTCCTTTCAGCAGGGCAAGTAGGGCCGCGTGAGCACGGTCGGTACGGAGCCCTTGCCGGCTGCCAGATCGATCCAAACGTCCTTGCCCCCGATCTCGACCTCGGCGAACCCGCGAAACTCAAGCGGGAAATCCCACCAGGCGCACCACTCGTCGCCCGTCATCTCGTGCGGCTCAAGCTTCCGACGCCGCGCATATTCGGCTTTCGAAATGTATCTCATCGGATTTTTTGGGGGTTTTGCGGGCTTTTCCCGCATGTTTAATATACGCCCGTTCGGGGCGGTTTGCAATTTCTGACAAGGGCGAAACGTGAATAAGAAACCGCGACGGCCAGCGGCCGAAGGCCGCACCAATCAGGCCATTGCCGAGCGCCTAGAGCTGACGCGCACCGTGCTTGGCCTCACGCAAAAAGAGTTCGCTGAGCGGGCCAAGATCAACCAAAACACCTACAGCCAGTGCAAGGCGGGCACCAACGCGCCCAACCTCGAACAGGCCCACAAGCTCTGCGATGCCTGGCACCTGACCCTCGATTGGATTTATCGTGGTGATACGTCTGGGCTGGACCCCGACATGGCCGCTGCCATCACGGTTGTACGCAACGCCCGCCACGCCCGATAGAGTGGCCATGTCCCTTGGCCAGTTTAGTCGTCGTCGCGATTGCCCAAACTCATCGCCTCGACAGCTTTCTGATAGACGGTATCGAGCACCCATTGCGCGCAGAATACCGTGTCCGTTGGCGAGGAAAACGTCGACCGCAGATACGGTACACCCTCCTGGTCGAGAACCAAGCAGAGCACTTCAATTGGCTTGCGCGACATCCAATCTCGCAACGCATCGGTCGGGCCAGGATCGGGAATGAAATTGGCGGCTAGGGCCTTGGGGCCGTCAATCACGTCTACTACGTCATCCCCCCATACGCTTCTCAACGTCGTCCATGAACCGATCGAACGCCTCGTGCTCCTCAACCGTCTCCAAGCGCTGACAGGCCAAATCCGCAGCCGTGGCAAACATCGTCTTGATGCCACGCGGGCCACGCATCGGTGATAGCATCATCACTTCCGCTAGCACCGCCTGCACGTTCTCCGGTAGCCCCATAGCCGCCGCGTCAACCGCTGCGTAATCGGACGCGCTCATCAAGCTCTCAAGCCTGGCGATGTTCTTTTGAATCTGCGCCGGCAATTCTGACGGCTGAGCCTCGCTCGAACTGTCAGGATCGGTGCCCGACGCTTCCACCACTTCACCGCCGACGCCGTTGTACTGGCCAGGTGTTTCCCGGCCACCAAGATTGCCGGGGATGCCATCGCGCCTAATCAGTTCGCCGCTCATCAAATCACCCGACCTTTCTCGGCATCTCTGACAGCGCCACGTTGATTGCCCCCTGTTGCGATTGAAAACCCTCTTGCTTCAATGGCAGGCCAGTGGTCGTGTTGAAAATCATCCAGCCCAACTGACCCCAGCGAACCTCATGCTTGCCGTCATCCGATTTCCAAACTCCATAACGCTGCTGTAATTTGATAATGCCGTCCGGCTTGACCAGCACGAGCCCCTCAGGGTCCACATGGTCAACAATCCAATTGTTGATGTACTCCCGGCCATCATGCGTAATCACCGATATGCGATCGAGGAACCTGACCCGGCGGTAACCATGCACAGCGCTCGCAATGAGCTTCCAAGCTTTCGGACACGTCACCGCATCGTTAATGGTCATGCCTTCAGGAAGCTTGACCGAGCCAACCCCGTACGTCGTGCCGTCATACTCCCACTGAAAGTTGGCGGTCGGGATGGGCTTGACCGGAACCTCGACATTCTCCTCTTTGGCCTTCGGCCGTTTTGCTGTCGTCGTCGCCATTGTTCATTGCTCCAAAATGTTGATCAGTCTCGTGTAGACGGCCGCTTCTCTTGCAACCCACGCATCAAGGTCACCGACGTAAGGCGATTGGCCGAAGTCGACTTGACCCCAACGCCGCACAACTCCCAAATACTTTTCCGCAAACGCTTTGAACTTCGCTGAATTTCGGCTCACCCAATCGACCTCGCCTAAGCCAACCGGAATCGAGCCCAGTGCCATCCACTTCCAATAATCCGCCATCAACGCGCGGTTCTTGAGCCGCTTGATTTGCAGCTCGCCAAGCTCTTTCAGAAGCTCCGCCTCTTCGCGCGCTAACGCCATCTCTTCGTGCGCAATACCAAGCGCCTTCGTGCGATTGGCTACATGGCGCGCCAGGGCTTGGCGTTGCTCTTCGCGCCGGCGCTCGTCGATCTCGGCCTGCTCTCTCAAGTCGCAAAGCTCTTGCCTGTCTTGCAATTTGTGTTTCTCAGCCGTGAGCCGCTCAATCTTGCCGTCCTCAAGCCAAGATGTGCCGGCCATCTCCTTGTCAAGCCGCTCGATCTCAACCCGGCACGTTTCGCGCTCGGCCGCATAATCAATAATATCTGCCGTTGTCATTTCCCTGTCCGTCTCTGATAACGCGCCACGCGAACCTTCTTGCTTGTCCTCTGCCTAATCCGCGCAGACGCATCCAATCGACGCGGCCTCTTCTCAACCTTGTTGCCCGCCACGCGGTATTGACTTGTTAGTTTCGTCATCGGTGCTCCCCGCCGCTATCAGTCTGGTCATTCGCGCTCGCAACGCTTGCTGACTCTCAGAGAGTCATACGCAGCGAGTTTGCTATTCTGTGAGGCAAGGGCTCAAGAGAAATTTCAACCGTCTACGAGTCTCCTAAGGGCGATGGACGCGGTTCCGTTCTGGGGCGTAGCCAAGTGGTAAGGCAGCGGGGAGCGTTCCGATACATCCGTAAAAATTACGGGGGGTACTGTTGCTCGTATCGTCGCCGTCGTCGACATAGCCACGTGGCTTGTTCTGTGGGCTTGGCGAGCGTACCTTGCGCCCCTCAGCTCTATAGGGAGAGCGATCAATGAGTAACAATTGGCTTATCCTCATCCTCATCGTCGTCGTGATTTACTTCTGGATGTATTAGCTTCCTGGCGAGACATCCATAGCGGCGACCGCACTTGAACTCACAGTCCAACCGGACCACCAGTTGGGGGCTGGCCAGAATGAGACAAAGAGCACTGACACTGACCGCCGTGGCGCTCCTCCTCACGGGATGCGCCGACTGGTTCTCTGGGCGTCACTACGATCGCACAGAGATCGGAGAGCTAAAGGGCAAGCTTGTGGTCGAGTGGGTGACACCGGATAACTTCCTGTTCATTCCAGACCCCGAAAACCCGCTGACATTCCGGCGCAAGAACAACGAAGTAATCCAGCCCGAAAGAATGTACACGGACGGCGGGTCGGTCCCGGCGGCGCTGCGCGCGATCAAGAGCTACTCTCCTTGGGGCTACGCGCCGGCCTTCATCCTGCATGACTGGCTGTTCGTCATGCACCACTGCAAAGTGCCAGGGTACGAAGACTTCGATCTCGACAAGGCCGCCACAATCATGGCCGAGGCCATGAAAACCATCATGGAAAATCCAAAATACGGGGGGCCGAACAAGCTCGTTCACTATTCCATGTACGAAGGGGTGCGTTCGAAGGCAGCGGCTGATCATTGGGACAACGGCAAATGCGACACACCGACGGGTCCAAGGTCGGTCGCCGGGCCCGCCAATGCTCGCTCCGAGCAGCCGATGGCTGCTGCCGTCGCCAGCGACGAGAAGAGGCCGCGCTTTGTTATTGAGTTTTGAGCTTCGGAAATCAAGAAGGACTATGCGCCGAATGGGCGCGTGATCGGATCAATGAGGACAACGAAGGTCATGCTGTTCAGTAATGAGTACGCTCAGCCAAGCCTAGTTGAACCATCTCATCGTTGAGGTTCCTACCGTCCAAATATAGCTCGACGAGGTATCTACCGAACTTACCCCGCTTGTCTCTGCCCGACTTGTCAGCGGCCGTACGAATGATGAGCCGCTTGCCTTCCACCTTGTTCTTCAACCACTCAGTAGCGGCCAACCCCGCCTCCTTTGTATCTCCACGAGGTTCAGGCGCGTTGATCCTTGCGAGCCGCAAGCGCTCATCACGCCGCCATGTGTGGAAACCAAGGTCGATATCGGCAACGACAGTATCACCGTCGATCACACGAACAATGTTTGCCATGTAGACGTATCTGTCCGCCTTTTTCGGTATTCTCTCCCCTACCTCGGCGGCTTGGATCGAAAAAGAAAGCGCCGATGCAAGCGCTAACGCAGTGAACACCAGTATGCGCAGTTGAGAGTGCGCAGGGTGAACTTCGCACCAGGCATCATTCTTGGGTTCCGTGTGCCACATTAGGGATTGGGCTACTCAGCCTCTGCTTACGTGATCTCCGAAAGCCTGCCCAAGACGCGCCAGAAGTCAGGGGCGAGAGCCAAGAATTGCAGCAGGGCTGCTGTGGCGGCCGCGCCGGCACCGAGGGCACTCCATCTCGCTTGCTTTTTCAGAGCATTTGGGAAGGCGTCCACTCCTTCCTCTCCCCATTCTGCAGCACGGGCGATGTGGGGAATTTTCACCCCGGCCGAGATAAACCACAGAATGGCTGCCAACAGTGCAAAAACACACACTCCACCTTGAAGTAGGACTGAGAATGTCATGGGCCAGTGATCCTTACCGTTAGAAACCTTCCCAAAACTCCGGCGGGTTTTGTCCATAATTAGACAGGTACTTAGAATTGCCGGGTCCACACGGCAAGCAATAGTGTGCGCCGCACGCAAGGCCGGACCTTTCTATGCCCCCTTAACCAACGCACGAAAGTCCGTCTCGCGGATTACTCTGATTGGCACGCCCTTCGCGACTAGTGCCTCTGCCTTGCGATGCTTGGAACTTTTCTCGTGCCCTGCAAGCCTCTGCACGTCCGTATCGCCAACGACTAACAGGGTTGTTTTTGCAGTGACGCCACTGGCCACAGTGCAGCCTACTGCTGCCGCTAGGTCCGCTGCCTGACCGCGAGGCATTGCTAAGGCGCCGGTGAACACCAGCACCTCACCGAATAACGGACCGTCTGGGTTGCCATCTCTTTTGATGACGCCAGCCGCGCTGCTGCGTGCGGGATCAATTGGCTGGCTAACGCGTGTGATCAGATCTTCGAGGTCGAGGCCGCTATGGGCCATCGCCGCAATCAAGACTTGCCCGGCCGCCTTAGCGTCCTCTAGGGCGTTATGATGTTGGAACTGATAGCCAATGAGGTCGCACACTTTGGCCAGTCCATAACCTCGCCAGGCGCATTCTTCCCACGTGCGTCGAGCAACGCGCGGCGGAGGCGTCGACGAGCAAATCGAGCAAGAAAAGAAACTTCGGAAGCTACACCTGCCTTGGACACCGCCGGAGTAAGTAATTGCTTGTCGAGAACAGAAAAGAGAACGCCACTTTTTGATAAAGGCGTCGGGTGAAGGACCCCACGCAATGATGCCCGAAATAGGAAGTCAGTTATGTGCGGGATTACGCAACTTGATCCCTAAACATGCTCAACAATCAGCAATGGGAGGAGAGCTATAATGTCACGTTACAGACGAACCATCATCTCATTGATAGCTGTACTCTTCATGGCATCATCGTCTTCCGGTGTGATCCTTGCGCGAGACCTGTCGGTCAGCGATCTGGATACAGCGGTGAGGAGCGGCATTTGCCCCTCGGATCTCGCCAGAGTCAGCCGCGCAAGTTACGATGAGGGTTGTGGTCGGGATTTTCTGAAAAGGGTGAAGCAAGGAGACGCCATTAAATGTATGGGTAAGGTCGACGCGCTCAACAGAAAAATCGAAGAGTACAACGCCTTCATCGGCAAATGCCGAAGGGGCAAGAGCGAAGACCAAAGGGCCAAAGAACGGGCCCGTCAACAGGAGCTGGCGCGACAACGGCAACAACAACAGGAGCGTGAAAATTATCAGTCGAGAGAACGCGCGCGGCAGGATTTACAAACGCTCGACGACTATCTGGATAGCACTGCGGCTGCGCGCCGCCAAAGAAACCAAAGGATCAAAGAGGAATGCTACCGAACATGCATTTCAAAAGGGCCAACCCACGCAATGTGCGCACAAGCTTGTCTTTGGTGACACTGGGAGCGTAGCACATGGCCAATCCTGCTTTAAGGTGCCCGAAATATGTGGGGCCCGTCTTGCTCGCTCTCTTAGTCGGCGGCGCTGCCTTTGCAAACGCCACCACGCTCTATGAGTGCCAAATAACGACAGGTGTGTCTGCTTGGGAAGACATTAGCTTCCTCCCGCTGGAGTCTGATTCTCGTGATTGGATCGAGGAGATCAACCCCTTGACTATTGATATTAAAAGCGGAGTCGTCCGTACCGGAAAAGATCAAAAAGAGGAACGTTGGAACGTTTTGAGGGAGGGTGTCCGGGATCAGCGCCCATGGAACAGATTGAGGCCTTTGCTTAAAGTTCCAAGTTTGTCCTGCTAGTCACCGCGCCGGCGCAGTCCAGCCGGTAACGGGCGATCTCCAAAATCAATCGTGGACCCACGAACGACACGTCCGGCCTCGTCGATCGTCAACCGAAGGCGCCGGCTCTTGTAGAAGAAGGTGAGGCGATAGCGACCCGCGTGGTTATCGATGCCCTGTTCGCAGAAGCTCGTAATTATCCCCGCCCGAATGAGGCTTTGAACCTCCGGCGGCGCCAATCCCAGCCCTTGGCCAATGATGGCCGCATCAACCTGGATAGCGTCGTCCTGAATCTCGACTGTGACAGTCGCTTGAGCGAAATGAGGGAGGTGAGCGTTCATTGGCCATGCCTTTCACCGACTGGCCTCTTCCAGCATGTTCAACGCAGCCGCGAGATGACCCGCTTGGATGGGGCTGATTTTCAAATAGGATCTCAGTGGGTCAAAAGCGATAGATGGAGAGTTATTGACCGTGCCACCTCCGCAACCGTCAAATCTCTATCTGTCGAGCGCCCTGTAGACGCTGACGCGGCTTCAATCGGTGGTGCGGGCGGTCACTGTGAGTTCATATCCTGAGGGCTCTGCTCTTGCGAACGACGCCGGTGCATGCCCCGTTCCAGACGGATTCGTTCCACGTGGCGGGTCGCGCCCAACCATAGGGGACTGGTGACCAGGCTCAAAGTGATGACGGCGATCAGAAGCCGGTACGCTTCCGGCAGCACGGCTCCGGATGCAAGACCGGCAGCTCCGAGAACAAAGGAGAACTCACCAATCTGTCCGAGCGCCAAGCCTGATACGAAGGCCCGGCTCCACGGCTCTCGAAGGAGCCGAAGGATCAAGACATTGCTTGCCGACTTGAGCAGGAGCACGAGAACTACCAGGACCAGCGTCTGAACGATGTTGTCGACAATGAAAGGGATATCGATCAGGAGCCCGATCGAAAGAAAGAACACCATAAGAAGGACGTCTTGGAGCGGGAGGACGACCGCCACGATCCGAACGCGGTTTCTGGTGTTGCCGATTATAAGTCCGGCCAGGAAGGCGCCAAAGGCCGTCGAGAGTCCAAGCGCACCGGCGATCGTCGAAAGCAGCAGGCAAAAGGCAAGCGCAGCAATGAGGATCACACCCGCATTGTCCGGTATCCAGGCACTAAACGGTATGCTGACTCGTTCACGGCGGCTCAGAAACCATACCGTGGCCGCAAGAGTTCCGATCGCGAGCAAAATGGGCACTGCAACGCCAAGACCCAGACCTTCGCTGCTCCCCAAGCCGTTGATAATAAGCAGCATAGGGACGAACGCCAGATCCTGCGCGATCAGTATTCCGACCACGGTCCGGCCAATCTCGGTGCGCAGTTCCCCGATATCCTCAAGAATCTGAATACCCAAGACTGTGCTGCTGAGCGACATCGCGAAGCCAAGCAAAACCAAGCGATTTGTCGGCCAGTCGAAGATCTGACCCAAGGCGAACATGACGGCCAGGCCAAGCGCGATTTGGAGTACGGTGGCCGCGAGCGCGACGCGGTAGACGGCTCGAAACGCCCTGAGACTCAACTCCATGCCGAGCACGAAGAGAAGCAAGGTCACGCCGAGCTCGGCCATGATCGTGATGGGTTGGCGCGTCTCGATGAGACCAAGACCGGAAGGCCCGAGGACGATGCCCGCGCCGATGTAGCCGACGAGCGTGGGCTGGCGAAGGCGCAACATGATCAAGCCGCAGACCGCGGCCGCCAGGAAAACCAGGGTTATCTCGATTATTTCCTGATGAGGATACATATTGTCGAACCAGGGTCGTCTCTGCGCAACGGACGGTGTCGCGGATAGATGTTGTCTAATTGACGTCTGACACAACGAGGAGGTCCAATTTGACCTGACCGCCCTTTTTTGAACCAGGCTTTGTCTATGCGAGCAAACTACGGCCTACATCTCTGCAAGAAGCCTTGAGACACGCTAACGGCCCGCCCGGATCTCTCCGAGCGGGTCGAACGCGTTGGCATGAGTACTTCTCTAGGCCTAATCTACGAGCCCTCACCTGATGATCTTGGGAGGCGCGAATGCTACGGCCTCTTGTGTTTGCTTTGGCGCTGATCCTGCGCGCGACAGGAGCCTGGGTGGATTGGTGGAGCGATTGCAAACAGCCAGCAGATGCCCACCGTCAAGGTCGTGGCAAACCCCAGCAAGGGGGATGGGATGCCTGAGAGCGTGCAGGAAACGGTCCGCACCCACCTTAATCATGGCAGGGCTTGCCTCGACAAGGGCAAGTATGATGACGCCATCGCCGACTACGACAAGGCCATCGCGCTCAACCCGAACGTTGCCACCGCCTACACCAACCGGGGCTTCGCCTACGCCAGGAAGGGCGAATATGATCGCGCCGCACCTCTACCCCGAGGCTGACGAGTTCAAGGAGATGCCGACGGTGTTTGCGACCGGCTACATGGTAGGGCTCATGGAGTGGACCTGCATGAAGATACTGGAGCCGCATCACGACCCTGGCGAAGGAAGCCTCGGCGGGCACATCGATGTCACGCATCTTGCTGCAACTGTGCCCGGACAAACCGTGACGGTCGAGGCTGAGTGCACGAAGGTCGAGGGCCGGCGCGTGTGGTTCAAGGTGAAGGCGCACGACGGTATCGACCCAATCGGCGAGGGCCGTCACGAGCGGATCATCGTGCTCTGGTCCAAGTTCGTTTCTCGCGTCAACGAGAAGGCTAAAAGGGCACGTGCTTTGCCTATTGAGCCGCTGGAAGGAACACGTTGATGGCCGAGACCGACATCCGGCAGTTCAATATCAACTTCGGGCCGGTGCATCCCGCCGCCCATGGCGTTCTGCGTCTCGTGCTCGAACTTGACGGTGAGGTCGTGGAGCGCGTCGACCCGCACATCGGGCTGCTCCATCGCGGCACCGAGAAGCTCATCGAACACAAAACCTACCTGCAGGCGATCGGCTATTTCGACCGGCTCGACTACGTCGCGCCAATGA
>CAZURR010000086.1:0-9614 GCA_964622715.1 uncultured Hyphomicrobium sp.
CCCAATGATCTCACGCAGCACGAGCACGAGGGCGGAAAGCGCAACAAGGCCAAGAAGACAGAGAGCAAGCCAACCCATCCAATCGTCGCGTGCCAGTGCGACTTCGACATAGCGCGCAAACCACAGCGTTGTTGCCAGCGCCATGAGCCCGAGCAGGCCCGATATCAGCAGCCCGCCCCAACGAATGCCGCGCGACAGGTCCAAGGCAGTGGGCCGTCTCAAAGTTTGAGACGGCGCACCGGGGCCTTGCGCTGCGAGTTCAGCTTCGCCAGGCGCATCCAACGGCGCGGTCTCAGGAGCGCTGCTGATGGCCGGGTCGTCGGGCGCAAATACGCGTGGCGGGCGGGGACTTGAGGTTTTTGTCATGCAAGCCAATCCGAAAGAAGGAAATCGATGGCGCGATCAAGACGAATATGGGGAAGGGGGGCCGCTTCCCCGTCGGCTCCTGGTGGCGGTATGCGGGGCGGCCGAAAGCGGACGAAGTGCAACCCGGCCGGGCTGGCCTTGGGGCATAACGCCTTTTTGGAATCTTCGGGCAGATCACCGGGAAAGATGGCGGCCTCGTCCAGCCCGTCGAACATCTTCGCGCCGACACGCTCGCCTGCCAATGGCACACCTACGATGCAGGGGAGCAAATCATCGCCGACCTTCGCGTCTGCCTCACGCGTGGCCTGAAGCGCGGCAAGTGCTTGCACGCCCACTTCCGACCCCGCGCTCGTTGCACGGCCCATGGCGCGCTCGGTGACGAGCCGCAAGATGGCTTCGAGGCGATCATGGCTTGACGAGTGGATGTGGTCGGCCTTGGTCGCGGCGAACAGCAACTTGTCGATGCGCCGCCCGAGTAGAGCAGTGAGCCACCTGCTGGTCCCGGTGCGAAAGGCGCCTAGGACGCCATCGAGTGCGCGCTGCAAGTCGGCGAGCGCCTGCCCACCTTCGTTCAAGGGTCCCAAAAGATCGACGAGCACAATCTGCCGGTCGAGGCGGGCAAAGTGATTGCGGAAGAAGGGCCGCACGACGTGCGACTTATAGCTTTCGAAACGGCGGGCCATCATGACCGCAAGTGAGCCTCGCGGAGTTGCGTGTTTCGCCTCCAGGGGGAGAGGGAAGAAAGTTAGTAGCGGTGAGCCCGCCAGATCGCCCGGCATCAAAAAGCGGCCCGGGCCGCTCGTATGCAGCACGTGGTCGCTCGCGCGCGCGGCCTTCAGGTAATCGGAAAAGAGACGCGTGCCTTTGAGCGCCAATTGCTCGTCCTCGGGACCGTAAGGGTCAATTGTGTCAAGGACGTCGAGCCACGGCTTAGCGTGCGCGATGCGCCGAGGATCTTGTGCCTGCGCCACCGCCTCGGCCGACCATGTCTGAAAGCTTTGCTGCAGCAGCGGCAGGTCGATGAGCCACTCGCCGGGATAGTCGACAATGTCGAGATTGAGGCGCGAGGGGCCAAAGGCGCGCACCAAGGGGTTTGCAGAAAGGTACTCGATCGTGATGCGAAGTTGGCTGAGACGCCGGGTGCTTTGGGGCCAGGCTGGCGGATTGCTCGCCAAGATTTCCAAATGGGCCTCGTAATCGAAGCGGGGCACCGTGTCGTCGGGCTGGGGCTCCAGATAGACGCGTTCGATGCGACCTTCGGCTTCTGGGCTAAAGAAAGGAAGTCGGCCGCCAGAGACGAGGCTCCTGATTAGCGCCGTGATGAAGACTGTCTTTCCGGCCCGAGACAGCCCTGTTACGCCAAGGCGCAACGTCGGTGTCATCAAGTCGGCAAAGAAGGAGCCGGCGCGATGGAAGGCTTGGCGGGCGGTATCGTCAAGGTCAGAAAGCGACAAGGGGACCTCACAAGGGGTCCCCTTAGCTAGTGTGAAGCTGGCGTTGGGACAAGGCCAGGGCCTTAACCGTAGAAGATCACGAGCACGCCGGCGGCCAATACGGTCACGCCCATTAGGATGATCAATCCGCTGCGAAAGAACTCTGCCATGACACGCTCCATCCGCGTCGATGAGTGGAATGGGGACAGATTAGGCGTGGTGGATTGAACAAAGACTGAAGCGGCCCTTCACACTCCGTTCACCTAAGGGGCTGAAGGTCGCCGCATTCGGACGGCCCCAAGCGCGGTGCCTTCCATGAGGTCAATACTCAGTCGACGCCAACACACATTCGCGGTGCCGTTGAAGCCCATTTGGAATTATTGCTGATTTTTGCGCCGGGACATGAAGGCGATGCGCTCAAACAAGTGCACGTCCTGCTCGTTCTTGAGAAGGGCGCCGGCCAGCGGCGGGATAAGCTTGCGATTGTCCGTCTCGCGGAGGGCCGCTGCATCGATATCCTCGTTCAACAGCAGCTTTAACCAGTCCAGGAGCTCCGACGTCGACGGCTTTTTCTTCAGGCCGGGGACTTCGCGCAGATCATAGAACACGCGTAACGCCTCAGAAACGAGGTGCCCTTTGAGCCCAGGAAAATGTACCTCCACAATCTGACTCATGGTCTCGGTGTCGGGAAACTTAATGTAGTGGAAGAAGCAGCGGCGCAAGAAGGCGTCGGGCAGCTCCTTCTCGTTGTTGGACGTGATGATTACAATGGGGCGGTTTCTTGCCCTGATCGTCTCGCCCGTCTCGTAGACGAAGAACTCCATGCGATCGAGTTCTTGCAACAGGTCATTGGGGAACTCGATGTCGGCTTTGTCGATCTCGTCGATGAGCAGCACCGGGCGCGTATCCATTTCAAACGCGTCCCAAAGCTTGCCGCGTTTTATGTAGTTCTTGATGTCGTGCACGCGTTCGTCGCCGAGTTGGCTGTCGCGCAAACGTGAGACGGCGTCGTACTCGTAAAGCCCCTGCTGGGCTTTCGTCGTGGATTTTATGTGCCACTCAATGATGGGAACGCTAAGCGCGTCTGCCACCTCCAAGGCCAACGCGGTCTTGCCGGTTCCCGGCTCCCCCTTGATGAGAAGGGGGCGAGCAAGCGTGATCGCCGCATTGACGGCGACCTTTAGATCGTCGGTGGCCACGTAGCGGCGGGTGCCATCGAATTTCATGAGATCGTTTCAGCTCCTATGAGTTGCGCTGGGAGCGTACGGCCGGCGCCGCGGCCAGAGCAAGCAGGCCGCGCCCGTGGGCCCCGCCGGTACTGCCCCGTCGACGCCAAGGGCGCGACAGCAAATTGGAGCCGAAACAGGCGCAGCAGCATTGTTGCCCCGCGTGGAATAACTTTTCCTCTTTCCTCTCCGCAGCTTAAGCGCGTGTACGGAACGCCTTGACAGAAGCGCGCACTCACTTCAATAGGAGGCGCCAAAGTTGACTTGTCATCGCCGGGACAGCGCGCCGTCGCGGTCTCTTACGCCTCCTGGAGGCCAGAATGGGCAAGCAGAACGACAAGAACAAGAAGGCTGCCAAGCCCAAGGCCCTGTCGAAGAGGAGACCGGCTGCTGCACGCACCGGGAAAGGTAAGGTTGCGGCCGTTGCCAAGAAAAAGTCGCCGGCGGCCCCTAAGGGTAAACGGGGGGCGGCTGCAAAAGCTAAGTCGAGTGTGAATAAGACAATTGCAGGGAAAAAGATGGCGGCGCGTGCCAAGGCTTCGTCGATTGTGCTCCCCTCCGACTATCGTCCTTCCGAGGACGAGCCGTTCATGAATGAACTGCAGCGGGTATATTTCCGCCAGAAACTGCTCTCCTGGAAAGAAGAGATCATCCGCCAGACACGCGAGACGCTTGCAGGGCTGCACGCGGAATCGACGCAGCATGCTGACCTTGCTGATCGCGCCACATCGGAGACCGACCGGGCGCTCGAACTCAGAGCCCGTGACCGTCAGCGCAAGCTTGTCGCCAAAATCGATGCCGCGCTTTCGCGTATCGAGGATGGCACCTACGGGTATTGCGAGGAGACGGGTGAGCCAATCGGACTGAAGCGTCTCGACGCGCGCCCCATCGCAACGTTGTCGGTTGAGGCGCAAGAACGCCACGAGCGCCGCGAGCGCGTCTACCGCGAAGACTAAGCGCTGCGCGCCAGATGGTTCGCTCACCCCTCTTCGTCTTTGGGCTTGCTCCCATCATTTGATGCCACTTGTTCTTCTTGCTGTTGGCGCGCACGCTCTTGCGCTAAGCGGACAAGGAACGCGCGCACGCCATCGAGGTCGCGCAGATGCACGTCGACTTGTGGCTTTGCCATCGCGATCTCCCATTCGCGGAGAGCCTTGACGACTTGGGTGCGTAGCGCCGCCTCAACGCGCGGTGCCTGCGCAACGTCACGAATGGCGACCGTCACCGAGAACACCAGTGCATTCTCACCAATATCGACGAACGCGATGTCGGGCGCCGGCTCTTTGAGTGCATCGGAACACCGCGCGGCCGCGGCCGTTAGCGCAGCCCGCACCTGGTCTGGATCGGAAGATTGCGCCACGCCAACACGCACCATGACGTTGAGGCGGCCGAACAAGCGCGCCAGCGTGTTTTGGATGGATCGGCAGATCATTATTGTTCTCGGTGGAAGAAAAGCTTTGTCGGCATGCGTGCCCCTGAGGGGAAAGGCGGCACGCGACTCAAACGTGGAGTAACGGTCCGTCGCCGGTTTCTGGCCCCCGATAGGGCTGATGCGGTTAGACCGCGGCGACGTATAGCGCGGAATTCATGCGATTTTAATACTAATGATCGAAGTATTTACGCGGAATACGGCGGCGTCCTGTTGGGTTCGCCGTGGCGCAAACCAAGCCGTCATAAGGCTTTGTTGCTGCCGACCGAGTGCCGGGTTGCATGTGTCCTTTGCGGCCCATTGTTGTGTAATGCGTATTAGGACCTTTTCGTCCATGCCGGCGTCCGAGCCCTCTTCTTCCCAGAATCAGTTAGTTTTCCGCTTCATGCGCGAGCGCGAGGCGATCGAAATGCGGGCTACCCCCTTCGACGCGACCAGCGTGCTGCAGGCTTTTGGCGGCTACTTGCCGACCCTTGCCGCAGTCCTGGTTGCGGCCGGTGCGGTATTGTTGGTCGTTGCCAGCGGCACAGGACAGCATTTGCTCGTGACGTTGATCGCGATGCTGGCGGTTGTCGGGCTCTTTTTTCTCTTTGCGATCGGGGCAGGTTACGTCCGGCTAACGGAGCGTCAGCCCCTGGCCGAAATGGTCAGGACGGTGACCGATGGGCTCGACAGCGGCGTGATGATTGCAAGCCGTGACGGCACCGTGATCTATGCCAACACAACTCTTGAGACCATTGTGGGGCATTCCGACATCGACAGCCTGCGAGCGCTTGAGGAGTTATTCATCGGCGAGCAGCAGGCCAATGCCGCTCTTTATCGTCTCACGCGCGCCGCTAAGCATGGTGAGCCTCTCGCAGAAGAGTTCCGGCTGAAACGCACCGCCACGGGCGTACGCGCTGCCAGAACCATGCGCATTTCCGTGCGCCCATTCGATAGCAGACCGCGTATGCGCGGCGACGGCTCGCTTGTCGTTTGGAGCGTTGCCGACGTAACGCGTGAGCGCGAGCGTGAAGTCGCCCGCCTAGCACACGTTGAATCACAACTTGGATATTTCGATTCCGCTCCTCTTGGTCTCGCTTCTGTAGCTGCGGACGGCACGCTTCAGCATGTCAACAGCACATTGGCGCGGTGGATTGGGCTCACGTCGCGGTCGCTAACAGAGCAGAACCTAACACTTGCCGATGTCGTCTCAGGCGACGGCGCGGAACTCGTAGCGCGTCTTTCGGGCCGTTCGCAGGAAGAGGCTGCGACGCTTGACGTCGATCTCGTCAGGGACGACGGCCGCATTGTGCCCGTGCGTCTCTTTGCCAAGATTTTGCCCGCGGGCAAGGGAATGACCATTGCTGCTCTGAGCCTTGCGGAAGAAAGAGCAGCGGCATTCGAGGGTGACGCTTCGGCCGCCCGCTTTGCCCGCTTCTTCCAGTCGGCGCCGTTTGGCATCGCCATTCTCGGGCCCGACGGGCGAATCGCCAGTGCCAATGCAGCTTTCTCCAGGATGGTGCCTGATGGCGCGCCCGGCACAGGGATTGCCGCTTCAGAAGCGCTTTGCCGGTCAGCCGATCCAGAGACAAAAACCGCCGTCGAGTCCGGTTTGAAACGTGTGCTCTCCGGCCGGGCAAACGTTGCTCCGGTGGAGATTACGGTCGGCGCCAAGAAGGATAAAGTCTCGCGCGTCTACATGAGCCCGTTCGCTGCGGCGGGCGGTACGCACGAAGCCGCCATCCTCTACGTCATTGATGCGACCGAGCAGAAAGCGCTGGAAGCCAAGTTCGCGCAAAGCCAGAAAATGGAGGTCGTGGGCAAGCTCGCCGGTGGCGTGGCGCACGACTTCAACAACATGCTGACTGCGATCCTCGGTTTCTCCGACATGCTGTTGACCATGCACCGTCCAAAGGACGTGGCTTACAAAGACATCATGAACATCAAGTCCAGCGCCAACCGTGCGGCCGAGCTCGTCAGAAAGCTCCTTACCCTTGCTCGGCAGCAGACGCTGCAAAACGAGGTCATCAATCTCGGCGAGGTGTTGACCGACGAGTCCTCGCTTTTGAAGCGCTATCTCGGTGAGCAGAGCGAGCTCAAGATCTCATCGGAGCGCGACTTGTGGAATGTCATGACCGACAAGCACGAGTTTGTCCAAGCTTTGTTCAATCTCACGACGAACGCCAAGGACGCGATGCCGGACGGAGGCACACTTACCATTCGCGCGCGCAATATTCCCGAGCGCGAAAGCCAGAAGCTCGCTCATGACGGGCTCTCGACAGGTGAGTACGTTTTGATCGAAGTGCAAGACACCGGGCACGGCATGAGCCCGGACGTGATGAGCAAGGTCTTCGAGCCGTTCTTCACAACGAAAGAGGTCGGCAAGGGAACCGGCCTGGGCCTTGCTTCGGTCTACGGTATGGTGAAGCAATCGGGTGGTTTCATCTATCCCGAAAGCGAAGTTGGCAAAGGGACCACCTTCAGCATTTACTTGCCGCGCCATCATTCGGACAGAGAGGACGAGGTCGTCGCGGCTAAGGAGAAGCGCAAGGAACCGCGCGCCGCCGATTTGACCGGAACAGGCCGTGTTCTGCTCGTGGAGGACGAGGAGGTTGTGCGCAACTTCGCGGCCCGCGCCCTAAAACGTCAGGGCTACAAGGTATTGGAAGCCTCCAGCGGCGTCGAAGCCCTGAAGATCATGGAGAAGAACGAGTGCAAGATCGACATCGTCGTCAGCGACGTCGTGATGCCGGAGATGGACGGGCCGACGCTCTTAAAGGAGCTTCGCAAGAAAAATCCCGACCTCAAGATCATCTTCGTTTCGGGCTATCCCAACGATGCCTTCAAATCGAGTCTAAGCGAAGAAGAGTTCGCATTTCTGCCCAAACCGTTCTCGCTGCCGCAACTTGCCGCCAAGGTGAAAGAAGAACTGGGGCGCTAAGGTGCGCGGACGCGCCTCGCGGCTTTGACGCCCGAGAGGAGACATGCGGGGAGCGGGGCGGGTCCGGCCCATCTCTTTGGTTGTTGCGGATGCGGCCTTCGCCGCCCCACTCGGCGCAACGGTTTGTCCGCCGCCATTCCTCAGGTTGCATCCCTGCCCCGAGGCGACACCAACATTTTCGCGTTGGCGGCAGCATTGACGAGGGGGAAGCCTATGTCCCCTTGCCTGTTGCACCGGCCCGCTCCGTACAGTCCGCCAGCGCACGTCTGCACCCCCGGCACTTGGAATGGGCGGCGGAAGTTTAAGGGTGTGCGGAGGAGGGGGGATAAGGTTTTGGGGTGAGGGGATGTCGGTAGTCAGCCTGTTAGCGAACAGACAAAGAGAACAAATTTGCAAGGTCGATGAGAAGTGATGGCAAACCGGGTCAGACCGGGGATCGAGCAAACCCGCCTTATGTCGAGGACGCCCAATGTCCGCAAAGCAGAATGGGACTTGATCCGCGGAAACCATCAGGGCCAGTGGCAACTGCGCTGCATCAAACAGGCCGGACACATGACCGCTGGCCCTAATGCTTTCCGCTGGATCGGGTCCCAAATCGAAAGCACGCATTCTAAAGATGCGTTGACCCAAGCGGGCTCTCCCGATCCAGTGGCGTTCAACCGTTCCTGCATTATGTCCTTAAGCCCCTACCAACTCGATTGGCGGTTGTTGTCCGCCGTGCTCTATCCTGCCAGCAATGCCGGCTGCGTGTAATGCCCGCCGCGGGCCATCACCACCCAGACCATGCGCGCCATCTTGTTGGCCAAGGCGACGCCTGCAACCCTTATGGGCTTGCGCTCCATAAGGCGTGCAAGCCAGGGTCGGGATTTGAAGCCCTGCTGGTTTGCGTATCGGATGACAGCCATGGCACCGGTGACCAGCAACCATCGCAAATAGCGGTTGCCTTGCTTGGAGACGCCGCCCAGGCGCGGCGTGCCCCCGCTCGAATGTTGCTTGGGCACCAGCCCGATCCAGGCGGCCAGGTTGCGCCCCGATGAAAACATCTTCGCGTCGGGGATGGAGGCAACCAGCGCTGTGGCGACGATCGGACCGATCCCAGGGATTTTTTCCAGCCTACTGCTCAATGGGCTTGAGCGATGCCAGGCATGGATGTGCTTTTCGAGCGCGCCAATCTCGTCCTGCAGCACCTGATATTGGCGCACCAATCCTGCCAGACACCGGCGAGCTGCCAAGGGAATCCGCGTATCTTGCCCATCGCCAATCGCTTTCATGAGCATTGCAAGACCTTTGCGGCCCAGGGGTGCGACGATTCCAAGCTCGGCCAAATGACCGCGAATGGCATTACTCAGCATCGTGCGTTGGCGAATGAGCAACTGACGTGGGCGGTGCAGCATCAACGCGGCCTGTTGCTCCTTCGTTTTGATAGCGACAAACCGCATCGATGGTCGCGTGACCGCCTCGCAGATGGCGGCGGCATCATTGGCGTCATTCTTATTGCGTTTGACGTAGGCTTTGACGTAGTTCGCCGGCATCAGGCGGACGTCGTGGGCCAGCTTCGTCACCGCGCGGGCCCGGTGATGCGACGTGGGGCAGGCCTCCATTCCGATAAGGCAAGGGCTAAGCTTCTCAAAGAACGCTAAGACCTTGCCCCGCGTGACCCGCTTGGCGATGACCACCTCACCAGCCGCGTCAACGCCGCGAATTTGAAAGACGGACTTCGCAATATCGATCCCGATTGTGCTAGCTTCGATCATGGATGGCTCCCCTCATTGGTTCGCTTCAACGCAACCACCCTATGCCACCTAGATGCCGAGTGTGGGCGCCGTCCACAGCATCACAAGCGGACATCGGGGAGCACCTCAGGCATGTCCGCTTTACCCCATCTTTGGGTCAGAAGCAGACAATTGAGCTCGTGCCCGCGATGTCCGCTTTACCCCCGGAAGCGGACATTTTCAGAGGCGGTGTTTATGTCCGCTTAGTGCCGATACTGTTGAAAAAGTCCGATGCGACTGTCCCAATCGAAAATGCGTTGGTTGCGGTCGCAAGTTCTTGCTCCACATCGGCTTCAATTCGAAATTGTATTTCCCAATCGTCCGCTATGAGAATCAGATTTCTACTCGTGCTTGGAACATTGAAACGTCGTAGACCCTTCCAGGACTTTTTCAACAGTATCTGCCAATAACGGACATTGACCGTCCAGGCCGCCGTGACGTTGATCGCGTCAATGCACGGCCTCG
>CAZURR010000087.1:0-9504 GCA_964622715.1 uncultured Hyphomicrobium sp.
CTTGTCCCAATCAAATTCGTATTTGTCAGTCGTCATCGTTCTCCTTCATCTGGTCGATCACAACCCTTCGGTGTGTGGTCGTGTGAATGGCTACAGGTGGCTACATGGTCTGAGAGTCAGCCAAGACCTCACCCATTCCATACACGATCTAGCAGGTGGGAACCGATTTTGGGGATACCACGATTACCGCGCACCAGATTGAAAGTCAGGGCTCTCACAGGTCAGAGGTACGGGCCCCAAAGATTGTTCCACCTCGTCTTCGAATCCCATGATGGAAGGGCCTTGGTGCCGATTCCGAAGAGAAGCACGAGCCCGCGAGCGGCGTCGACACTGAATGGGTGGAATAGTCTGAAAGCGCTTGACCCCGAACGGCCGATTAGAGAAGCGGACATTGAAGACTGGGGCGGGGATTACGCCGGATTGTAACTTAGAGGCTGGTATCGCTTCGTGGGGCAGGCCAAGGCCTGGCACGTGGCACGTCCTCACCGCAAATAAAGACGTACTCCGCTAATCCTGGAGCTTAGGCGAAAGCACCGTGTGACATGCCCACCATGAAAAACAGCATTGGGATAGATAGGAGCGTATTCGTTCGCGAGAACAGCATTGCTGTTTTGGCCGACGCGGATTTCTCTTCGCTGCTGGCGTCTATGATCCCGAGTGCCTTCTTCTGATTTGGCCAGATGACAAACCACACATTGGCCCACATGATGATGCCAAGCCACATGCCAATGCCAATTGGCGTGCTGCTACCATTATCCCTCAGCCCCAGTGAAAGAGCGTCCAATAGATAACCATTCATCCAGGCCAGGATCAGACCCGTCACGATTGTCGCCATTGCACCCCAGCGAAACCACCACAACGCGGCCGGTGCAATGACCTTGCCGATGGCTGGCTTCTGCTCGTCAGGAATTTTGCCCATGTTGGGAATTTGGACAAAATTGAAATACCACAGCAACCCAATCCACATAATGCCGCTAATGACATGCAACCAGCGAAAGCAGAATGTCCACCAGGCACTGTCTAGACCGATGCCTGTGCCGAGAAAGAGACGGACGAGGATGTAGAATATGAGTGTCAGTACAAAACCGGCAACGACAGTGTTGCGCAGATTTGTGAGCATTGCATCCATGTCGACCTCCTCCGTCTCAAACCGTTCCCTACAGCCGCATCAAGGTCACGAAACGACGTCGTCGAGCGTTTGTCGCACCCTGCAAATCCAATGGCAACACTGATCCAGTAGTGCTCCACGGGCCTCCTGCGCAATCTCTCAAAGGCCCTTGTGTTGCGGCAACGCTAATGCAGTCGGGAACTTCCGGTGTGGGCCATGGCGCGAGCCCCTGGTCCGCAAGCTTAGTCTCCTTGCCTTCCTATAGTCTTTGACGCTCGTCGCTAGATCTTGACCTCGATATCGGTTCCCGTCACGCGCACGTCGTAGCGCGCGACGGCTTCATACGCCGGCGGACCAAGGACCTCTCCCGTTCGGATGTCGAACCTTGCGCCATGGAATGGACAGACCACCTCGGAGCCCGAGATCTCCCCCTCGGCTAATGGCCCGTCGTCGTGCGTACAGGCGTTATCCAGCGCGAAGTATCCACCATCGATGTTGAACAGGGCGATCGCTTTACCCTTTGCAGTGACCAGTCGAGCCTGGCCGGGTGCGATTTCGTTTGTGCTTGCCACCTTCACAAATTCGGCCATGAAATTGTCCTCTCGTCCGTTGCGCCGCGGGCGCCGTCTGGACCTGGTGCGGACTACCTTTGTTATTGCGGCAGAGATACCGCGGTTGTGGTAGCCAATGAGAGGCACTCCGTCCGCGGCGGTCGCGCGACTTACCCCGCTGTTGGCTCGTTGCTCAAGGCGTGGCGAGCATCGGCACGGATGCGCTCGGCCATCGCAGCGAACCCGTTTGAGCGCTGGCGAGTGAGATGCTCGGCCAACCCGAGGCAGTGGAAAACGTCTTGGGCGTCGATCCGGAGGATCTCGTCCGCGCGTTGCCCCGAGTAGATCGCAAAGAGGATGGCAATGAGCCCCCGCACGATATGGGCGTCGCTGTCGCCAATGAAACGGAGGCGAGGCGCAATCCCCGCGGCGACGTGATCGACTTCGGTCGCGAGCCAGACCTGACTTGCGCAGCCTCGCACCTTGTTCGTTTCCGTTCGGGCCCATTCTGGCAGAGGAGGTAGGCCACGCCCGAGTTCGATGACAAACCGGTAGCGGTCTTCCCAGTCGTCCAGAAGTCCAAAGTCTGAAAGGATGCTATTGAGCGTCATGGGTCTTGCCGCTTCTCCGCGGCGGCGGTCGCTACGTTGGCAGCGCCGGCCGCTGGTGCAGTGTCTATGTCGCTATCGGCGGGCTTCGGCGAAAAGTACTTTTCGAACTTGCCCGGCTCGTCCTTATACGCGTCCGCGTCGGGCGAAGCCGGTTTCTTCGAGGTGATGTTCGGCCAAGTATCTGAGTACTGCCGGTTGAGCTCCAGCCATTTCTCCAGCCCTGTCTCGGTATCCGGCTTGATCGCGTCCACCGGACATTCTGGCTCGCAGACCCCGCAGTCGATGCACTCGTCAGGATGGATGATGAGCATGTTCTCGCCCTCATAGAAGCAGTCGACCGGGCAGACCTCCACGCAATCGGTGTATTTGCACTTGATGCACTTTTCGTTGACCACGTAGGTCATAGTCCGTTCCTTCGCCCGGTTAGGGTGGACAGTAGCTTTCGCCGTCGCGAGACGTCTCTCCGCCGCATCACTTCCTCAATTGATCCTCGCTACGTGCGCGTCCCCTTTGCTGCTTTACCTGTATGGGGCGTCGAGCTCGAGGTTCCTTGCGATCTCCCGTTCCCACCGATCACCATTATCGAGCAGCTTCTCCTTGTTGTAGTAGAGCTCCTCGCGCGTCTCGGTCGCGAACTCGAAGTTGGGTCCCTCGACGATGGCGTCCACCGGGCAGGCCTCCTCACAGAGCCCGCAGTAGATGCACTTGACCATATCAATGTCGTACCGCGTTGCGCGGCGCGTGCCATCGTTGCGCCGGGGCCCCGCCTCGATGGTGATCGCCTGCGCCGGACAGATTGCCTCGCACAGCTTGCAGGCGATGCAGCGCTCCTCGCCGTTGGGATAGCGCCGCAACGCATGCTCGCCACGGAATCGGGGTGACAGTGGCCCCTTCTCGAACGGGTAGTTTATTGTCTTCTTGGGCGCGAAGAAGTGCCTCATGGCGAGGAAGAACGCAGAGACGAACTCCGCTAAGAAAAGCGATCTGATTGTCAGCTTGACTGACGCCATCTTGTGAACCCATCACGTCCCGATTGTTACATCATGACGCCCGCTCCTCACCCGACAAAGCTCCCGCGTCCCCCCTCTTCGCAACCACTGTTGTCACCCGCACCCCAGAAGGTCAGGGCAGCACTCAACTCACCTGCGTAGAATGACCGAGCCTCGCCGCCATTGGCATCGCCGGTGAACCTGCCGAGACGCTTCGCGCAGTCAAAGAAGCCAACTGCCGGCAATCCGCCTGGGGCCTTGCTGACCGCGAGCGCCGCAAGGAACGGGCGGCCGACTTCGGCGTCCTCTTCCATCATGCGCTCCAGGGCGAGCGTAATTTGATGGATCGTGTTGGGCGGCGACAGGTCGAGCAGCTTGGCGAGTTGGCCATAGGTGATTGTTAAGCCGGCCGTCGCCATGTTCTGAAGCCAAGCGCGCAGTTGCTCGGCGATCTGGTCACGTTGACGAGGCTTCGCTCTCATCTCCAAAGGGAAGGGGATCGCGCTCCATGTCGTCGCGCGCCGTTTCCCATCGGGTTCGATGACAAAGGTGCACGAGCGTGCGTGCCAGCGCACTGTGACTCGCGTGCGCCCCTCGTCTTCGTCAACACCGCTCTCAACCAGACAGTCGACCTGCCCGTGCTGCATCTCGGCCTGCAGCGCCTTCGGCGTTAGGCCATGCCGCCGAGCAACGACGTCCGCCGAGACGACAACCGTATCGTCCCCGATCGAGATCACGTTTGCAGGTATGACCGTCATTACGCCGGCCTCCCCGCGGAGATGCGCTTCACCCGGGAAGTCTTGCCCGGTTTGAAGCTGATGCAGATCTGTTCGGTCTCCTCGGCCGAAAGCGGCTCGTTCAGCAGGCCGCACTTGTGTGTAGACGATGAGTTCCCGCAGCCTTCGTCGTGTCGCAGATGTGCGCAGAAGCGGCAAATACCGAAAGAGGGTCGGCTGCGCTGCCCCGCCACATGGCCCAGCATTCGCTCGACGGCCTTGATTAACTGGCCACGAAGATGCGCGGGTAAGGCCGCCGCGGAAGCCACGACCTCCTCGAAGGGGTCGCGCGCCAGGATAGCCTCGGCCTTGTCCGTTAAATCGACTCGCGCACTGCGGCCGTCCGTGTCCGAGGCGGTGCGCGCGAGATATCCTTGCTTGATGAGACGCTTGACCGTCTGCGATGCGGTCCCGCGCGTGGTGGCATGGTACGCGGCGAAGGCGGAGACCGTGCGCGAGAAACGATTGGCGCGTGAGAAATAGCGCAGCGCCGTCCACTGCGCCGTTGTCAGCGCCTCGACGAACCCCTCGCCGAGCGCTGCACGGCCGAGACGGAGCACCAGCTCCGCAGCCGCGCGACCGCCAATTTCAAAGTGTTGCACCATGGGCCAAACTAGTAGCCTTATCAAACTATATTGTCAAACGGGGCATGGTTAGAATTAGTTTGCTTTCGCTATCATTTCCATTGCGGAACCTATCGCGAACGCCCATCTCTATTCATGAAACCTTGTAACCGAGGCTGGAAGGCAAATCCCATACCTGAACCGCCGGAACTGGTGTTCCGGTAGAAGTCGGCGCCTTACGGCATATCGTTGGGCCTCAGCAAGCACCGATGGGGCGCCAAGACGTAGATTGAAAGATGAGATCGACACTTGGGTTGGCACGCCGCCTGCTGCTTTCGGTCGGTATTGCCCTGCTGCCGCCGGTCGCGATTATGCAGCCCGCCAGCGCCGCGCCGTGTGGGCCGCGTGACGAAATGGTCAAGCAGCTATCCAGTGTTATGCGGCAGCAGCATAGGGCGATCGGGCTGCGCAATCAGGCGCCCTTGCGGAGCTCTTCGTGCCGGCCGGAGGTAGCCGCTGGACGCTGATCGCCTCCTCACCTCAAGGGTTCTCGTGCATCATCGCTGCCGGACACTATTGGGTAGAACGGAAGGAGCCCGACCCCGAGGTGTGACGGCGACGGAGGCAAGATCGCCGGCTCCTTGGAAGCGGGGAGGCCAAACAGTGAAGATCGAAGAGACAAAGGGTAGGTTCGGCTTCCATTTCTCTGGTGGCGAGGAAGAAGCTCAGCCGACAAACGCGAAACTCCAATTCTACGTGAAGTCGAGTGCCCTCAGCCGGTCGGCCGATCTTGCGATTTCCCCTCATCTGATGACCGTGGCGGAAATCGATCGATTCGTGGACGATGCGATTGCTGCTCTTCAAGCGATCCGTCTGGACGCGAAGAGTGCACTGGCAACGGCAAACTCAAACTGACGCACACTTCGCGCCTGCGCGGCGTTCATCCGCTCCGGCTCTGCTAAGGGAACGGGCCAGCGTGCACTCATGGCTTGTCGATATGCCCAAGGGACCGACCGGGCGCTATGCGATCGCGAACCCGTTGCTTGAGCTCCTTGATGTCAGGAAAGCGGCCTGCCTCTTTCCGTGACCAGACGATCTCGCCGTCAATGCGCACTTCGAAGACGCCTCCGGTTACATCTGGTGTGAGCGTCACCGAGCCGAGTTCCTCCGCGAACGTGGTCAAGAGCTCTTGCGCCATCCAGCCTGCGCGCAGTCCCCATCCGCATAGTCTGCAGTATGTGATCTCGATTGTCGGCCTTTTCGGCATAGGGGCCTCGGGGCCACGATCCATCGCGGCCTTTCGCGTTCTCGGGCCTGTTGTTTCAGGCGACCAGCGTTCGAGCCTATGGACACTAACGGCCCGCCCGGATCTCTCCGAGAAGGCCTACTTCTTGAAAGTGCCGTTTCAGGGCAACCGTCAAATCTCTATCTCCCGAGCGCCCTGTAGTTGGTAGCGCGGCTGAGGTGCGTCGCCGAGTTATACGAACTCGTAGGCGGCAAGGATGCGGCTGGACGGGAATGTAGCGGTTGGCGGTGGCGGTAGTGGCCCTTTTGGGTCGCGCTATTCCGCACGTAGCCGAGCCGACGCTGCGTTGCCATACCGTGCCTTGCCGTGATCAATCATCTAGTGCCTCAGCAGCGGAAATTCTAGGTCGGTCGCCGTAGTCAGGGGCTTTCCCGAGCACCGGTCTGTTGTGGTGCAACGTGGCGGACGGTCTCTAAACGTCGGCAGGACGCTTCTCGCCTCGTGGTCCTTTGGGCATGATCAGTCTCCAATGCTCGTGACATCGAGGCTGCCTTGCCGGATCTGTTCAATCTCGATGCTATCAATGTGTCGATGTTCGCCAATGTATGCGACCGACGCTGCTGCAAGGCTATCAACGGCATCTTCTTGATAGTTCGGGTCGTCGGTATTGAGGCTGAGCTCGGTCTCGATCGTCAGAATTCTAGTGGTCACGCCTTTGCGGCCGACGCGGAGCGTGATCCACGAAAATACTGCGTTGTCGTGCTTGATGAGGTCCTGATCCATCCGGCCCTCTATTCCCACTCAAGTCCGTGGCCGCCATGATCTGCCGCGTCGTCTTGCCCATCGCCCTCAACACCTTCACTCGCGCCGGATCAACTTTCTGAGGTCGGCCGGGCCTGCGACCCTCATAGGCGAGCCGCCCCTGATAGCGACGGATACCAGCGAGCTGGCGGTCCTTAGTCAGCGCCTGCTCGAATTCGGCTGCGCGCTCAGGCCTTTCGCGGCTAGTGGTTGATTCCGACCAACAAGAAGTACAAGTTGTATTAGCCCTTCATCCGGAGTTGGTGAAGGAAATCCGATATTTAGTGAGGACGAAACCATGTGTGACTACTCATTGGAAGCTTATCGCAGCCGCCCTGCGCGGCAGGGTGAGCACTACACGACGCACCGGTTTCCGAGCGGCACGATTGGGTTCATTACGCCCGGGGATTCGGTGACGGCCATTTGCATGGCCTACGACACGAAGCTGACGCTTGAGGACATTCCGCAGACGGTTCAGCATACGCTAGGTGTGCAGGCGAGCGAGCCTGTGATCTTCTCATGCTTGGAGAACAGTCTCTTTCAGGACGGCGTGCGCTTCGATAACGGTGCGCAAGTCACCCTGCAGCGTTTGGGGCAAGGCGTTAAGGCGCGCGTCGAGGATGCGCTTCTGACCCCGCACCTGCATCGCGAGCGGGAGCGGGAGACGGTCTAGCGCCCAAGGAGAAGCCTCGCACGACGAGGCTACAGGAGGCCGGCGCTGCCGGAGCATGCTTCTCGGCGGCGCTTTCGCGTCAGGCGTTCTCGTCGCTTGCGCGGGCGCGCCCGATCCACTGATCTGCCCGATTTGAAGCGATCCGACCTGTTGTGGTCTGCTCTCCTGAAAGGGTAACAAGTTGACTGAACGAACCCGGCTATGGTGCCGATGACCTTACAGGCGGAGTGGGTTCCGATACGTTTGTGTTCAATGCGGGCGAGACGGGCATCGATACAATCGCCGACTATACGATCGGTGAGGATGTGATCGATATCTCAGGCCTCATTGGTGATGCCTTTGGTGTGGTCAGCAGCGATCTAGCTGATTTTGTCCAGATCGTTGATCCCGGCGGGAAGGGGAACACGGATCCCATCCTGCAGGTGGATGTCACCGGTACAGGCCCATCGTTCGTGGACGTTGCGGAACTCGACCACCTCGATCAGGGCGAACTGGTGTCTGTCATGTTGACTAGCACCACCACCTCAGACATCGCAATTATTCGATAGAATACCATCGGCTGATCAGAAGGAGTCGGGAGCTGATGCGACGGATTATTGCGCCCCGTTACTGCATTGGGGGAACGCACGAATGAAACGCCCCGTTATTTTTGCTTTGCTGCTCACCCGTGCAGCGACAGGAGCCTGGGCGGATCGGTACAGCGACTGCCTTCATGAGAAAGACCCCGATCACCGGATACGTACCTGCATGCAAATCGTCGAGCGCGAACAGCTATTGAGCAAAAAGGACAAAGCCTTCGCCTACTATTACTGGGGGCTCGATCCATTCACCGATCTTGTGCAACGCTACCTGGTGACATTGAAGGTCAGTCGCCAAACAGCAGCTCAAAAGTCCGAACGTGGACGGAACCTAGTTGGCTCCGTTCTTATTGCGGAACAGCCTCGCGATCTGCAGGGCCAGCGCGAAACTGGGGACATCGGTGTCCAAATCACAATGGAGGACAATATCCTCCATGTCGTGGCGATGACCGACGAAGCGCCGGCTGTTAAGGCCGGGATTCAGGTCAACGACAGGATCACGAATCTCGATGGCGAGTCCGTAGCCGGACTATCGCTTGAGCAGGTCATCAACATGATGCGGGGGGACGTCGACACATCGATCATCTTGACGATCACACGACAGGCCCTGGGGGAGCCCCTCGACGTCAAAGTCGTGCGTGAGGCTATTGGTCCCACTCCCGTTAGCGCCAGCGTCGAGGGCGACGTCGGTTACATCAAGCTATCAACATTCAACGAGTGGACGCACGTTAGTCTGACCAAGGCTGTCGAGAGCCTCAAGAAGTCGGCTGGCGAAGAGCTCAAAGGCTACATACTCGACCTGCGTAACAATCCTGGTGGTTTGTTCGACCAGGCGGTAGCGGTCTCAGACGACTTCCTTGAAAGTGGAGTTATTGTAAGGACCAAGGGGCGCAACAGGGATGAGGTGAGCCAGGCACACCCCGGAGATTTGACCAAGGCGAAGAAGGTCATCGTGCTGATCAATGGTGCGTCGGCCGCGGCCGCCGAGATTGTTGCTGGCGCCCTTCAGGACCATAAGCGCGCGACAATCGTCGGCACGCCGTCATTAGGCCATGGCACGATCCAGAGTGTAATCGGACTTGGCGACAATGGTGCCATTCGACTGACGACAGCACGCGCCTACACGCCATCGAATCGGACCATTCATGGTCGAGGGATCAAGCCCGATATCGTCGTCGAGGCGAAATTTGCGAGAAACGAGAAACGCGACAACGCCTCGGCATCCGTACCTTTCAATACCCGTAGGGATAGGCAACTCCAATATGCACTGGGCCTACTGCGCACCGGCGGAGAAGTCGATCGCAGATAGGTTGCCAGCCACAAGGCACCCTGGCCTTGTTTGCCTGGCTGAGTGGCGTGATGCGCGACTTTCCAAGCCCGTGATTACATCAGGTTGATACGGAGGTCCACATTGTTCCCCATCAGGACTTGTCGGACAGATTGGTGTGAATCAGTAAGGGTCGTTTCTGGGACATCTTAGCCCCTCAAGGAGCGAAGATGGGACAGAAACGGGATACGGGCGATTGCGGAAAAATGGATGGCGCAGCGTTTTAAACAAGCCATTGATGACGGCGATCTCCCGTCTGATGCTGACCCCGCAGCGCTGGC
>CAZURR010000088.1:0-9495 GCA_964622715.1 uncultured Hyphomicrobium sp.
GTGGCATCGGTGACGGGCGGCAAATAAGGCTCGCCGAAGACTTCCGGTGGAAGATCGTCGCGGAACGGTTCTAAGAGTTTTAGTTCTTCCGGGCTCGGTGGTCCGATGGCCATCATGTCAGAGTTCTGGAAGAAGCTGTGGGTGCGATCATAGAGCCCGAAGAAGAGTTTCTTGTTGGACCACTCAAAGTCGAATGCCAGACCGAGTGCTTCGCGCACGCGCGGATCCTTGAATTTGTCGCGCCGGGTGTTGATGAAGAAACCTTGCGCGCCCGACGGGCTGTCGTCGGGAATCGTAAGCCGAATGAGACGGCCATCTTTAACCGCGGGCACGTTGTAACTGGTGGCCCAGTTGACGGAGGTGAATTCCTCACGCAAGTCGAAAATGCCCGACAATAGTCCTTCAAGTTCCAGATTGCGGTCGCGATAGTATTCGTAGCGTAGCTCATCGAAATTGAAGCGCCCGCGATTCACGTTGAGATCCTTGGCCCAGTAGTCGGGGCGCAGTCTGTAAGTGACATACGTGCCGGGCTTGAAATTCTCGATCTTGTAGGGGCCCGACCCGAGCGGGCGATCGAATGACGTCTGGGCGAACGGGTGCTCCGTATAGTAGGCCTTCGATAGCAAAGGTAGTGTGGCGACGATCAGCGGCAGATCGCGCGTCAACTCACCTTCGAACGTGTAGCGCACACTATGGGGATCGAGGGCCTCGGCCTTGACCACGTCGCGCAAGGGCAGCGCCAAACTCGGGTGGCCTTTCTCCTTCAGAGTCTCGAACGAGAAGACTGCGTCCTGGGCGGTGACGGGAGAGCCGTCGGCAAACTTGGCTTCTGGGCGCATTTGGAAAACGACGGATTTGCCGTCGGGTGCCACCTCCGCGCTGTGTGCCACCAGGCCGTAAACGGCGTCGGGCTCGTCGAGTGCCCGCGTCATCAGGGTGTCGAATAAGAGCCCCAGCCCCTGCGCAGGATCGCCCTTCAAGATATAGTTGTTAAAGCTGTCGAAGGTGATGAGTCCGGCGGGGCCAATCATCGACATGCGGCCGCCTTTGGGCGCATCCGGGTTCACGTAGTCGAAGTGAGAGAAGTCCGGCGGGTATTTGAGATCGCCGAATGCAGAGAGGCCATGTCTCGCATCGGCCGTGGCCGGCGCCGCCGTCAGCAGCAATGTCGCAAGTGCGAGCGCGGCGGCAGCGGCCTTTGCAAACGAGCTATGTATTGAGTGGCGGCGCGCCATCATTTACCGCGTGCGGCTGCGAGCGCCTTTTTCTTGTCGGGATCGATCCACCAGACCTGCATCAGCCCCGCCGTCTGAGAAGGTAGCGTCTCCGGTCGGCCAAAAATATCCCAGGTCACGATGCGCTCATAGGGGTAGTGCCAGTGAGGCACGACATAATAGTTCCACAAAAGTACACGATCGAGCGCCCTCGTTGCGGCCACGAGTTCTTCGCGATCCTTGGCAAAAACAACTTTGTCGATAAGCTTGTCGATAGCCGGGTTCTTGATGCCGGCGGTATTGCGTGTGCCGTCGCGGTCGGCGGCGGCCGAGCCCCAGAAGTCGCGCTGCTCGTTGCCCGGCGACTCCGATTGGGCAAAGTTGTCAATGATTATGTCGTAGTCGTGCGACTCTTCGCGGCGCTTGTACTGCGCACTGTCAACCATACGCACACTTGCCTTGATGCCCAGCTTCTGCAGATGCTGAATGTAGGGCAACGCGATTTTCTCAAAGGCTGGAGAGTCGAGCAGGAATTCGGCGGTTAGGACGTCGCCTTGGTCGTTGCGTCTCACGTTCTCTTTGCGTGCCGAGGAGAGCCCAACGGTCCGCATGAGCTCGCAAAAGAACCCACATTCATCATCGTCTGCCGCTTCGTGCTGCAGCGTCCAGCCGGCTTCGCTCAGCAGACGTGAGGCTTCGCGCATGTTGTTGCGGAAGTCCTTGGGCGTGGCATTGACGGGGTTTTTCCACTCGGCGGTGAAGACCTCAGCGGGCACCTCGTCGCGCACCTCCTCCAAGATCTCCAATTCGCGGCCTTCCGGCAGACCCTTGGCAGCTAGCTCTGAGTTGTCGAAGAAGCTGCCGACGCGAACATAAAGATCATAGAACATCATCTTGTTGGCTTGTTCAAAATTGAAGGCGAGCGCGAAGGCCTTGCGCACGCGCGGGTCTTGGAACTGCTTGCGGCGCAGATTGAAAACGAACGCCTGCATGGGGGCTACGCGCTTGACGGGGATCGCTTCCTTGTTGACCCAACCCTTCTTTATTGCGGGGAAGTCATAGCCAGTGGCCCACTGGCCCGCGACGTTCTCATTCCAGTAGTCGAGCTTGCCGGATTTGAACTCTTCGAACCCTGGTGTGCGGTCACGGAAATAGTTCAGCTTGATTTCATCGAAATTCCACTGGCCCTTGGAGCCGGGCAGGTCTTTGGCCCAATAGTCGTCAACGCGCTCATACGTGATCGAGCGTCCCGGATCGACGTTCTTGACCCTGTAGGGACCGGAACCCAGAGGCGGCTTAAGCGTCGACTTCGTTATGTCGCGCGGCTGGCCATCTGAGCGTTGGCCCTCCCAGTAATGCTTCGGCAATACCATGAGCTGGCCGACAATCTGTGGCAGCTCGCGGTTACCCTTCACGTCAAACGTGAAAGTGACCTCGCGCTCGCCCGTTTTCTCCGCCTTGACGACGTTCTTGTAATAGAAGGCATAGCGAGGGTGCGCGCTCTTTAAAGCCTCCAAGCTAAAGACAACGTCCTCTGGCATAATGGGCTTGCCGTCGTGAAAGTGCGCTTCTGGCCGCAATCCAAACGTTACGGACGAATAGTCCTCCGGGAAGGACACCCATTCGGCGACGTGGGCGTACTCCGCCGAAGGTTCATCGAGGCTGTTTGCCATGAGCGTGTCGAAGGTGAGACCTAGCCCGCCAGCCGGGTCGCCTTGGACCGTGAAAGGGTTGAGGCTGTCGAAGGAGCCCTGGACGAAACCGCGAACGGTGCCACCTTTGGGCGCATCCGGATTGACCCAGTCGAAGTGCTCAAAATCAGGGCCGTATTTGGGTTTTCCAACAAGCGATAACGCATGGTGTTTCTTCGGACCTGCAGCTTCATTGGGCTTATTGGCCGGTGCCGGCAAAGCTTGCGTTTGCGCAGGTGCGGTTTCCGTCTGTGCCAGCGCTGGGGCGAGGCCTAGTCCAAAGCTTGCAATCGCTACGAGTAGACCTGCGGGGAGATCGAGGCGCAATAACACCAGAGCTATCCTTCGTTCTGAGGGCTACCACTAAGATCGCTTGGTTCGAGCGGCACCGGGCAACGCGCCTCATGTGGCAAGCAAACCGTATCGCGCCCGGCATCATCTACCAGACACGCCACGGAAAACCATCTTAGCGTCGCAAAATACGGCAGCGGCGGCGAGTTAACATGCTGTCATTTTGATTATGGGGCAGGGTTGCCACCCAAGGTGTTCAAATAAGCCAGCAAATCGGCCACATCGCTGACGGGAGAGACGCCGGGGAAGATCATCTTAGTGCCCGGAACGTATTCCTTTGGGCTGTGCACAAAGGTGGCAAGGTCAACCAGCGTCCAGTCCCCGCCCTTGGCTTTCAGGGCCTCCGAATAGTTGAATCCGTCACGGCTCCCCTTGGGACGGCCGACGACCGCCCAAAGATTTGGGCCGACCTTATTGGGGCCGCCCTCGTCGCCTGAATGGCACGCAACGCACTTTCTGAAGATGGTCTTGCCGTTGGCTACATCGGCGCCCGCCATCAACTGCACAGCCTCGACCGGGTCGAAGCCAGCCGGCACTTCACCCTCTGGGACGGCAGGTAATGAGACAGGCGGCGGAACGGCACCATCAGCTTCGGGCTGTTCCTTGCCCGGCGCCGCCACCTCCGGCATGGGTAACGTGTAGCCCGGCTTTTGCGGGCCTCGGTTCTCTTCGATGATTTGCAGTGCGGTTCGGGACCCAACGATAACAAGGAGTGCGCACAGCACGGCCCCGGCAATCTTGGAAATCTCGAAGGTATCCATGTCCACCCCATCGCATGTTTAAGCCACGGCGTCTCGGATCTGCTAAGGCACACGCTGTGGCGCGACTATAGAAACTCCGTCCTGGCTTGCAACAAAGCTATGGTCCGTTCTAAGAGCGATCGCTTGAGACCAATTGTCACCGGCGGATTACCGAGCAGAGGACGAAAAAGGTGTCGAGCGCCCTCATTGTGATCCCGGCGCGGATGCAGGCGACGCGCCTGCCTGGCAAGCCGATGCTGGATATTGCCGGTGAGCCGATGATTGTGCACGTCTGGCGCCGCGCGATGGCTGCAGAATCCGGGCGTGTTGTCGTTGCGACGGACGCCGAGGTGATCGTCGAGGCCGTTCGTCAGGCAGGCGGCGAGGCGATCATGACGCGGGACGATCATGCCTCGGGCTCCGACAGAATTTTCGAGGCTGTAAGCCGCGTCGATCCGGATGAGTACACAGAAAGCGTCGTAAACCTGCAAGGCGATCTGCCGACCCTCGAGCCGCACTTGATACGCGCATGCTTGGCGCCACTTGCCAACAAGGGCCCGGATATCGTCACGCTAGCCTGCGAAATCGTCGAGGAGGAGGAGCGCACCAATCCCAACGTGGTCAAGGTCGTCGGCTCGCCGCTTCCCCAATCAGACCGACTCCGCGCGCTCTATTTCACCCGCGCGAGCGCACCATTCGGAGAAGGCCCCTTCTATCATCACATCGGCATCTATGCATACCGGCGAGCGGCGTTGGAGCGGTTTGTGACCCTCAAGCCCTCACCGCTAGAAAAACGCGAAAAGCTGGAGCAATTAAGGGCGGTGGAGGCCGGAATGCGCATCGATGTCGCGATCGTTGACACGGTACCGCTCGGTGTCGATACTCCCGCCGACCTTGAGCGGGCGCGCCGCTTGCTCGAAAACGAAAAACCATCCGCCAGTTGATAGCCGCTTTACGCGTGCAGACTTGGCGCCTATCACCCGCGATGACCATGCCGAAATCTTCCCGCCATAGCAGCGCGGCGTCTCAGCACGGCGGAGCTGCGGCTGCGGGCGGAGAGGGACCGGCTGTCACGAAAGCCTCGGGCACGCGCATTGCCTATCAGGGAGAGCCCGGCGCCAACTCGCATCTTGCCTGCCGCGATTCTTATCCGGATCTGGACGCGCTCGCCTGCCCAACTTTCGAGGATGTGCTGCTTGCGGTGCGATCGGGCGAGGCGCGCTATGCTATGATCCCCATCGAGAATTCTGTGGCGGGGCGGGTCGCCGATATTCACCATCTTCTCCCGCACGCTGACCTCTACATTGTCGGCGAGCATTTCCATCGTGTGCGCCATCAGCTTATGGCTATTCCCGGTGCCAGTCTGAAATCGATAAAGCGCGTCTTAAGTCATACGCAGGCACTGGGCCAATGCCGCAAGAAGTTGTTTGAGTTGGGTCTTCGGCCTGTTCCCGAAGCCGATACCGCCGGGTCCGCGCGGATGGTGGCCGAGGCAAAGGATCCCGAGCTTGCAGCCATCGCATCCAGTCTCGCGGCGGAAATTTATGGGCTGGATATCCTCGCAAACGATGTTGAGGATGAGCTGCACAACACAACGCGCTTCGTGATCCTCGCGGGAGAGCCGGACGACGCTGATCCGGGAACCAGCCCTGTGATCACCTCGTTCATCTTTCGCGTACGCAACGTTCCCGCCGCGCTTTACAAGGCGCTGGGTGGTTTCGCGACCAATGGCGTCAATATGACGAAGCTGGAGAGCTACCAGCTCGAAGGCACCTTCAACGCGACCATGTTTTACTCGGACATAGAGGGCCATCCCGCCGATCGTTTGGTGCAGCTTGCGCTGGAGGAGCTGTCATTCTTCTCTAGCGAGGTGAGGGTGCTCGGCACCTATCCAGCCAGTCCCTATCGCGCCAAAGCAGTGCACATGGCGGCGACGGGGCAGATCCCCGTGAGTCGCCGCGTCAGATGAGCTTGATTGAGTCTATGAAGCTTGGAGGCAAAGTTGCGATCGTGACGGGGGCGGCATCCGGCTTCGGCCGGGCGATCGCTGAGCGGTTCGTTTTGGAGGGCGCCAAGGTTGTGATGGCGGACATCAACGGTGAGGGCGTCAGCGAGGTTGCCGCAGGTTTTGGAGACAATGTCACGCCCGTGACGTGCGATGTTTCACGTAAGACCGACGTCGATGCCTTAGTTAGAACCGCTACGGAAGCGTTTGGGGGCGTCGACATCATGGTCAACAACGCCGGCATAACGCATCATAACCAACCGCTGCTTGATGTAACGGAGGCGGAGTTCGATCAGATCTACGCCGTAAATGTTAAGTCCATCTATCTGACGACGCTTGCCGTCGTGCCACGCATGGAAAAGCGCGGCGGCGGCGTCATCATCAATACGGCCTCGACCGCAGGTGTGCGCCCGCGTCCCGGGCTTACTTGGTACAATGGCTCCAAGGGTGCGGTGATTACTCTGACAAAGTCGATGGCGGTGGAACTCGCGCCCAAGCATATTCGCGTCAACGCCATAAACCCCGTAATGGGTGAAACGGGACTTTTGACAAAATTCATGGGACAGCCCGATACGCCGGAGAATCGCGCGAAGTTTATGGCGACGATCCCCTTGGGCCGATTGTCACGCCCTCAAGATATCGCCAATGCGGCACTTTTCCTGGCCGATCCGGACTCGTCGTTTGTCACCGGCATTGCGCTCGAAGTTGACGGCGGGCGGTGCGTTTAGCCTCAACACGCTTGGTTTGCATAGGGTTGTAAGCCGGCCCACGACGCCCCATAATCCGCCGGGGAGGTTGGCGGCGGACGCATCCCTCGCCAACCGGGTCAGATCCGGAAGGAAGCAGCCCTAACGATCAGGACGCGGGTCGTTCGCCAGCCTCTCTTGATATTCGTTCACGGGCGCGCATCGGATCGCATTGCGATGTGGCACCCTCCGCGGGGGCGGCGCTGGCGCCAGGCCGCACTTGTCGCCTGGGCCCCTTGGCCCGAATTTCAGCGCGATATCTACAGATCATGGCGAAGAAGAAATCCGATAGCGCAAAGAGCAAGACTGCTGGTGGCAAGGCAGCGGGTGAAGACCCCTATGTCGTGCTGGCGCGCAAATATCGCCCGCAGTCCTTCGACGATCTCATCGGCCAAGAGGCCATGGTCCAGACGTTGCGCAATGCATTTGCGTCAGGGCGGATCGCGCAAGCCTATATGCTGACCGGTGTGCGGGGCGTGGGCAAGACGACAACGGCGCGCCTCCTAGCACGCGCGCTCAACTACAGCAGCGACGGCGCGCCGGAACAGCCCACTATCGATATGATCCAGCTGGGCCGCCACTGCGCGGAGATCATGGAGAGTCGGCATCCTGATGTCATCGAAATGGACGCGGCCTCCAACACCGGCGTCGATAACATTCGAGAACTGATCGAGAGCGCACGCTACAGGCCGCTTATAGCGCGAACAAAAGTCTTCATCATCGATGAGGTTCACATGCTCTCCAAGGGCGCCTTCAACGCCCTGTTGAAGACGCTCGAGGAGCCGCCTGAGCACGTGAAGTTCATCTTCGCCACGACGGAGATCCGCAAAGTTCCGGTGACCGTGTTATCGCGCTGTCAGCGCTTCGATCTGCGCCGGATCGATGTGCCCGAACTTACAACGCACTTCCAAAAGATCGTGACTAACGAGTGCGCGAAGGCGGCGGATGACGCGCTGATGATCATTGCACGAGCGGCAGAAGGCTCGGTGCGCGACGGGCTCTCGCTGCTCGATCAAGCAATCGCAATGGGGCAGGGCAATGTGACGGCCGAGACAGTGCGCGCAATGCTGGGGCTCGCTGATCGCGGGCGCATCTTCGACCTTTTGGAGCATCTGTTTCGCGGTGACACCAAGGCCGCACTCGCAGCGCTCGACAACTTGCATCAGGCTGGCGCGGAACCCGGTCAGATTCTTGCCGATCTTGCCGAGGCCGTACATACGGCTGCGCGTTGCAAGGCGGTCGGCGCGGAAGCTGGAAGCGAAGGCTTGAGCGCCGAGGAGAAACGTCGCGCACGGAGTTTGGCTGAGCGACTTTCCACACCGCTTCTATCACGCGCTTGGCAGATGTTGTTGAAGGGCTGGGAGGAAGCGGGGCGCGCACCCAATTCGCGCGCGGCCGCCGAGATGGTGCTGATCCGTTTGGCATACACGGCTGATCTTCCTGCACCCGATGAGGTGATCCGTTCGTTTGGCGGGCCCGAAGCGCTCGCGCGAACGGGTACCAAGGCGCCGCGCGGCGACAACGGCTCTACCAGAGAATTGCCGCTCGACAGCGCTGGTCCGGATCCCTCGAATGGTGCTCCAGGGGAGGATGTTATTGATGAGCCTGCCGAGACGAACGATCATAGTGAGCTACTTCCGGCAGACGATGACCAGCTCGTTGGTGGGCAGCCTGATCCGGCATCGTTTGCTGAGGTGGTCGCCCTTGTCGGTGCGCGCCGCGACGCAAAGCTCAAGGTTCACCTGGAAGAGCACGTGAGTTTGGTAAAGTTCGACGCAGCGACGGGATCGATCGATTTATTCCTGTTGCCCGGCGCGCCGGCGAAGATCGCTAATGAGTTGCGCGAGAAGCTCATTGCCTGGACTGGGCGGCGCTGGATTGTGATGTTGTCGAAAACGGCAGGTGAACGACCTATTGGCGAGCTGCGGCGTGAGCGTGAGGCCGCCGAGCTTGAGGCGCTCAAGGCTCACCCGGCCGTAAAAGCCGTGTTGGATGAGTTTCCCGATGCAAAAATCGCCGAGGTGCGGCCGTTGCTGCGTCCCAGCGAGGACGAGACGGGTACTGGGTAAAGTGAATGCGTCGGGCGTTGTGAGTCCGGCATGGTTTGAAAGGACCACTGATGAAAGATCTCATGGGTGTGATGAAGCAGGTTGGCGAGATGCAAGCCCGCATGCAGCAGATGCAGGAGGAGCTTGGCACCTTAGAAATAGAGGGACAGGCGGGTGCCGGCCTCGTCAAGGTCACGCTCAACGGCAAGAGCGAGATGAAAAAGGTGCAAATCGATCCAAGCCTTATGAAAGCCGATGAAACAGAAATTCTGGAAGATTTGATCGTGGCAGCCACGCAAGACGCAAAGACAAAGGTCGAGACGCAGCTTCAAAGTAAGATGCAAGAGATGACGGGCGGTCTCCCGCTGCCGCCGGGCCTCAAGCTGTTTTGAACACGTCCTGCAGATCAGCCTTTTTGCAGCAACAACGACAGTCCGAGTAGCGTGCTATCGAAGAACTGTATCTCGATGATCTGCCTCGATTTGGCGACGGCGACTTCCATATTCGCAGTCAGATCTGACCCGCGAACGGCAATGCGAAAGCCGCGCGGCGTGATGTCACCACTAAGCTCACCACCAAGATTGTAGATGAGCTCATTCCATGTCCCTGACAGTATGCCATCAACGTAGGTTATCAGGCTCTTCACCTCGATTTTTCCGCTTTTGGACGCACACCTAACATTCTGCTTAAGCTCGGATCC
>CAZURR010000089.1:0-9399 GCA_964622715.1 uncultured Hyphomicrobium sp.
AGCGTCGGTCTCCAAAACCGAAGGTTGGGGGTTCGAGACCCTCCGCCCCTGCCAAGTCGTGTTGGTCGCCTCCATGGTCAGGGCGCCGGAGGAGCCGGCAACTGGCGTATGGGGCGCGACAGGTTGTCGCATGGTGCCTGGGGACGTCAAATTAATGGCCAAATACAATCCGGTCGAGTTTATTCAGGAAGTCCGTCAGGAGGTGGCAAAGGTTACTTGGCCGACCTGGAAAGAGGTATGGATCACGACCATCATGGTCCTGGTGATGGTTACGCTCGCGGCAATATTTTTCCTATTAACAGATCAAGCGATTGGCTGGCTCGTCCAGATGGTACTGGGCGGCAACCGCTAGAGCGGTCGGAGCAGAACTGAAGTGTCCACAAATCTCGCGGAAACGCGCCACGAGAAGAAAACAATGGCGAAGCGCTGGTACATTGTGCACGCCTACACAAACTTTGAGCGCAAGGTGGCCGACGCCATCAAAGAGCGCGCAAAGGCGGCGGGACTGGATAGCCTCTTCGAGGAGGTGATGGTGCCGACCGAGGAGGTGGTCGAGGTCAAGCGGGGTCGCAAGATCCAGGCGGAACGCAAGTTTCTGCCGGGTTATGTGCTCGTGAAAATGGAGATGACCGACCCGGCGTTCGTGCTGATCAAGAATACGCCCAAGGTTACAGGGTTCCTCGGCGCGGAAAATAAGCCGATGCCGATCTCTGACGAGGAAGCTATGCGCATCCTCCATCAGGTGCAGGAGGGTGTCGAACGTCCTAAGCCGTCGATCACCTTCGAGATCGGCGAGCAGGTAAAGGTGGCCGATGGCCCCTTCGCCTCGTTCTCGGGGCATGTGGAAGAGGTCGACGAAGAACGTGCGCGCGTCAAGGTGGCTGTTTCGATTTTTGGGCGTCCGACGCCGGTCGAACTCGAATTCGGTCAAGTCGAAAAGGTGCCGAGCTAGGCGGGCAACAATAATGGAGAGAGAACGCACATAGATATAAAGAGTGATCGCGCGCGAGAGCGGCGAACCGCAGACAGCCTTCATCGAGGCCTCCTGCGGAAATTGTGCGGAAGGGCCTGATCAGCCCGCTTCACCGCTAACCCTGGGAAGGAAAGCCCCTTCCCGTCAAGTCTTAAGGGGAAACCATGGCGAAGAAAATTGACGGCTACATCAATCTACAAGTTCCGGCAGGACAGGCCAATCCTTCGCCGCCCATCGGGCCCGCGCTCGGCCAGCGCGGCGTCAACATTATGGAGTTCTGCAAAGCGTTCAACGCTAAGACCAAGGATACGGAGCAAGGCACGCCGATTCCGGTGAAGATCACCGTCTACACGGACCGCTCCTTTTCCTTCGAGATGCAAACGCCTCCAGCTTCCTTCTTTTTGAAGAAGGCTGCAAAGCTTAGTTCGGGCAGCAAGGAGCCGGGGCGCACGGTTGCGGGCAAGGTGACGATGGACCAGGTCCGCGAGATCGCAAAGTTGAAGATGAAGGATCTCAACACTGAAGACGTTGAGGCTGCGGCCAAGACGATTGCTGGGTCGGCCCGCTCCATGGGTCTTGAGGTAAGGGAGTAGGTCGATGGCGCAGAAAATGAGCGCAGAAGCGATTAAGGCGACACGCGCAGCTGGCGGAAAGCGGCTGGCGTCGGCGCGCCAGGGTTTGGGCCGGGACAAGTTCTATTCGATCGACAAGGCCGTGAAGCTCCTGAAGAAAAGCTCGACGGCAAAGTTTGATGAAACTGTCGAGATAGCGATGAACCTCGGGGTCGATCCCAAGCATGCCGATCAGATGGTGCGCGGTGTTTGCAATCTGCCGAACGGATCGGGCCGCACATCGCGTGTCGGCGTATTCGCGCGCGGAGCCAAGGCCGATGAGGCGAAGGCGGCGGGCGCCGATGTCGTTGGTGCGGAAGATCTGGTTGAGCAAGTCTCGAAGGGTACGATCGACTTCGATCGCTGCATCGCTACGCCCGACATGATGGGGCTCGTCGGGCGTCTGGGTAAGGTGCTGGGCCCGCGTGGCCTGATGCCAAACCCGCGCGTTGGTACGGTGACAATGGACGTCACCACTGCGGTGAAGGGCGCCAAGGGCGGTTCGGTGGAGTTTCGTGTCGAGAAGGCCGGCATTGTTCATGGAGGTGTCGGCAAAGCGAGTTTCACGGAGCAGGCACTCGTTGAGAACATCAAGGCCTTCGTGGGTGCAGTTGTGAAAGCGAAGCCCGCAGGAGCTAAGGGAACGTATGTGAAGCGTGTGTCAATCACTTCAACCATGGGGCCGGGCGTCAAAGTCGATGCTGCGAGCCTCTTAGATGGGCAGGCCCTGGCGTAGGCCGAGGGCTTATGAGGAATTCAGGCGCTCACCTCTTTGGGGGGGTGCGTCTGGATCTGGGAGATCAAGACCGTTCGCGGCCTTGCCTCCTGGAACTGTCCGAGATTGTAGGTGTCGGTGCGGTCGTCCAGACCGTCCGGCTTAAGCCTCGAATGAGGGCCTGCATGAGACAGGAGACAATACGGGTTTATCGCTCACACGTTTGAGCGTCGAAGCCGGTTTGAACCTTCTGGGTAAGCACCGTGCCGTCTCTATTGAGCGCGCGGAAGGACAGCAATGAAGTGTCGCTTGATGCGGTTCATTCCGTAGATGGCGGCAAGGTGCAACCCGCGGAAAGCGCATTACAGAGCGCAAACCGCAAACTGGAGTGAGCAGGTGGACAGAGCCGCGAAAAGTGAGCTCGTGACGTCATTGCACAACGTGTTCAAGGACACGGGGTTGGTGGTCGTTGCCCACTATGCCGGCATGACGGTCGCCCAGATGACTGAATACCGCCAACAAATCAAGGAGGCAGGTGGCGCGGTCAAGGTGGCCAAAAACCGGTTGGCGAAGCTCGCAGTCAAGGACACATCGTACGACGCGATTGCAGATCTCTTCAAGGGGCCGACGTGCCTCGCCTATTCGAAGGATCCGATCACGGCGGCGAAAATCTCCGTCACATACGCCAAGGGGAATGAGAAGCTTGTCATTCTCGGCGGCGCGATGGGCGAAACCGTCCTAGATGCGAACGGCGTCAAAGCACTCGCCGCACTGCCCTCGCTGGATGAAATAAGGGCCACGCTCATAGGTCTCCTCAACGCGCCGGCGACGAAGATCGCCCGCACGGTCATGGAACCAGGAGCGCAGCTTGCACGTGTCATTCAGGCGAAGGCGTCGCAAGGCGAGGCCGCATGACGGTATGGGCGACGCTACGGCGTCACGAAGCAATATGCGCAGTTCTAAAGACTGCATTGTCAGACACTAGGTTCAGACTGGAAGGAATTAAGCCATGACCGATCTTGCAAAGATCGTCGACGATCTCTCAGGCCTCACTGTCTTGGAGGCAGCTGAGCTTGCAAAGCTGTTGGAAGAAAAGTGGGGCGTGTCCGCAGCCGCAGCAGTAGCTGTTGCCGCAGCTCCAGCCGGAGCGGCCGCTCCGGCTGCCGAGGAGCAGACGGAATTCACCGTCATCCTCAAGGCTGCCGGCGACAAGAAGATCAATGTCATTAAGGAAGTTCGTGCCATTACCGGCCTTGGTCTCAAGGAGGCGAAGGATCTGGTGGAGGCTGGCGGCAAGCCCGTCAAGGAGAGTATTCCGAAAGACGAGGCAGAAAAGCTGAAGAAGCAGCTCGAGGACCAGGGCGCGTCCGTCGAGATCAAGTGAGGCAGCAGACATTCGGCAGTTGGCTATCGGATAACTCCGAGCGCCGACTGCCGCCTGTCGCACAATGACTTTTTGGCTCGACACTGACGAGCCAAAATTTGACGGTTTTTCGGAGGGCCTTTGGGGCAATGCAACCCCAAAACGGGCCTTCCGGTGAGTCGTTTTCGAGCGCGAGGGTTTGGCGGTCCTCGCCGCACAAAGCAGCAATCCGCAGGGTCGTCACCTGCGAATGACAAGGAGCGGACATGGCTGAAATTATCGACGGCCGCAAGCGCATCCGGAAGAAATTCGGATCCATTCATGAAGTCGCGGCTATGCCGAACCTCATCGAGGTTCAAAAGAGCTCGTATGACGACTTCCTTATGGTCAAGGAACCGCCTGGTGGCCGGTCCGATGATCATGGGTTGCAGGCCGTATTCAAGTCCGTCTTCCCGATTTCCGATTTCTCGGGGCGCGCTACGCTGGAGTTCGTACGCTACGAGTTCGAGCCGGAGAAGTATGACGTCGAAGAGTGCATGCAGCGCGACATGACCTACTCTGCGCCGCTGAAGGTCAAGCTGCGCCTTATCGTGTTCGACATAAACGAAGAGACCGGTTCCAAGTCCGTCAAGGACGTGAAGGAACAGGACGTCTACATGGGCGACATGCCGTTGATGACGTCCAACGGCACGTTCGTCATCAACGGTACCGAGCGCGTCATTGTCAGTCAGATGCACCGTTCGCCGGGCGTGTTCTTCGACCATGACCGCGGGCGCACCCACGCTTCGGGCAAGCTGTTGTTTGCGGCGCGGATAATCCCCTATCGCGGCTCGTGGCTCGACTTTGAGTTCGACGCCAAAGATATCGTCTATGTGCGCATCGATCGGCGCCGTAAACTGCCGGTCACGACGCTGCTTTATGCACTAGGTCTCAACGACGAAGAGATCCTGTCGACGTTCTACAAACATATCTCGGTCAAGGAATCGAAGCGCGGCTGGAAAATGCCGTTCGTGCCTGAGAAAATGCGCGGCATGACGCCCACGGGCGATCTGGCTGATGCAAAGACCGGCGAGGTCGTGTTCAAGGGCGGTGAAAAGATCACTGCGCGCAAGGCGCGTGAGTTGGCGAACGGTGGCCTCAAGGAGGTGCTCGTCTCCGCTGAAGATCTGGCCGGCCGGTATCTTGCTGAAGACATTATTGATCTGGCGACGGGTAAGATCCACGCCGAGGCTGGGGGTGAACTCGACGCCGAATTGCTGGCCGAACTCAAGGATCAGAAGATCAAGGAATTCGCCATCCTCGATATCGATCACATCAACGTCGGGCCGTTCATCCGCAACACGCTGAACATCGACAAGAACGCCAATCAGGAAGAGGCGCTGATGGATGTCTACCGGGTCATACGGCCCGGTGAGCCCCCGACTATTGAGGCGGCGACGGCGCTTTTCAAAATGCTGTTCTTCGATTCGGAGCGCTATGACCTCTCCGCAGTTGGACGCGTGAAGATGAACATGCGACTGGAGATGGATGCGCCCGATACCATGCGCGTGCTGCGCAAGGAGGATATTCTCGCAGTCATCAAGACGCTTGTCGATCTGCGTGACGGCAAGGGAGACATCGACGATATCGATCATCTTGGCAACCGGCGCGTTCGCTCTGTTGGCGAGTTGATGGAGAACCAATACCGTGTCGGGCTGCTGCGCATGGAGCGTGCAATCAAGGAGCGCATGAGTTCGGTCGATATCGACACGGTGATGCCGCAAGATTTGATCAATGCCAAACCAGCAGCGGCGGCGGTGCGCGAGTTCTTTGGTTCCTCGCAGCTCTCGCAGTTCATGGATCAGACGAACCCGCTCTCGGAGATCACGCACAAACGGCGTCTCTCGGCGCTGGGTCCAGGTGGTCTGACGCGCGAGCGCGCAGGCTTCGAAGTGCGCGACGTGCATCCCACCCACTACGGACGCATCTGCCCCATTGAGACACCGGAAGGCCCCAACATCGGCCTGATCAACTCGCTGGCGACCTTTGCACGCGTCAACAAGTACGGCTTTATTGAGAGCCCGTACCGCAAGGTGGTGCATGGCAAGCTTACTGATGAGGTCGTTTACCTGTCGGCGATGGAAGAGATGCGCCACCACGTTGCGCAGGCCAATGCGAAGATCGACGCCAAGGGCAAACTCACCGGCGATCTCATTACCTGCCGCTACCAGGGCGATGTCTTGCTCGTGTCGTCTGAAAAGGTGGACTACATCGACGTTTCGCCAAAGCAGCTGGTCTCGGTTGCCGCCGCGCTCATCCCGTTCTTGGAGAATGACGACGCCAACCGCGCGCTGATGGGTTCCAACATGCAGCGTCAGGCCGTGCCGCTTATCAAGGCCGAGGCGCCGCTGGTCGGCACTGGCATGGAAGAAGTGGTGGCGCGCGACTCCGGTGCGGCCATTGCTGCGCGGCGCACCGGCGTTGTCGACCAGGTCGACGCGACGCGTATCGTCATCCGAGCAACCGAGGAAACCGACCCCTCCAAGCCGGGCGTTGATATCTATCGCCTGCGCAAGTTCCAGCGTTCCAACCAGAACACCTGCATTAATCAGCGCCCTCTGGTGCACGTTGGCGACAATGTTCAGGCCGGTGAGATTATCGCTGATGGCCCCTCGACGGATCTTGGAGATCTGGCGCTCGGCAAGAACGTGCTCGTCGCGTTCATGCCGTGGATGGGCTACAACTTCGAAGACTCCATCCTCCTGTCCGAGCGCGTTGTTTTTGATGACGTGTTCACCTCGATTCATATCGAGGAGTTCGAGGTTATGGCCCGTGACACCAAACTCGGGCCCGAGGAGATTACGCGTGACATTCCAAATGTTTCGGAAGAGGCACTGAAAAACCTCGACGAAGCCGGCATTGTCTACATCGGTGCGGAAGTAAACCCGAGCGACATTCTTGTCGGCAAGATTACGCCGAAGGGCGAAAGCCCGATGACGCCGGAAGAGAAGCTCTTGCGCGCCATCTTCGGTGAGAAGGCTTCCGACGTGCGCGATACCTCGTTGCGGTTGCCGCCGGGCGTAGCGGGAACAGTCGTCGAAGTCCGCGTCTTCAATCGGCATGGCGTAGAAAAAGACGAACGTGCGATGGCGATCGAGCGCGAGGAGATTGAGCGCCTCGCCAAGGACCGCGATGATGAGATGCAGATTCTCGATCGCAATGTTTATGCACGCCTCAAGCAAGCGCTGATGGGGGCGGAGGTCTCCAAGGGTCCCAAGTCAGTTGGTAAAGGCGAGCCCATAACCGAGGGGATGCTCGCCGAGATCCCGCGCAGCCAGTGGTGGGAGATCGGTCTCAAAGACGAAAAAGCGCAAGCTGAAATTGAGGCGATCAACAAGCAGTACGAGGACGCAAAGAAAAGCCTGGAGCGCCGCTTCGTCGACAAGGTCGACAAGCTGCAGCGCGGCGACGAGCTGCCGCCAGGCGTCATGAAGATGGTCAAGGTCTTCGTCGCCGTGAAGCGCAAGATCCAGCCGGGTGACAAGATGGCCGGCCGCCACGGTAACAAGGGTGTCGTCTCTATGATCGTGCCTGTGGAGGATATGCCGTTCCTTGAGGATGGCACCCACGTGGACGTGGTGCTCAATCCGCTGGGCGTGCCCAGCCGTATGAACGTTGGACAGATCCTGGAGACCCACATGGGTTGGGCCTGCCGGGGTCTGGGCCGGATCATCGACGACGCATTGCACAAGTTCCATGAAAGCGGACAGGCCAAGGAGTTGCGCGACGAACTGCAGCGCATCTATGGCAAGGATGAGTTCAAGGCGGACGTCAAGGACGAGGAATTGGGCGTGATCGCCGAGCAGTTGAAGAATGGTGTGCCGATCGCGACGCCTGTGTTCGACGGTGCGCGCGAGCCTGACATCGTCGAAATGCTCACTGCTGCCGGCTTCGATTCGTCGGGTCAGATTACGTTGTTCGACGGGCGCACGGGCAAGCCGTTCGATCGCAAAGTGACGGTCGGATACAAGTACCTCTTAAAGCTGCACCACCTCGTCGACGACAAGATCCACGCACGTTCCATCGGACCTTATAGTCTCGTGACGCAGCAGCCGCTGGGCGGCAAGGCCCAGTTCGGTGGCCAACGCTTCGGCGAAATGGAGGTGTGGGCGCTCGAAGCCTATGGCGCCGCCTACACGCTGCAAGAAATGTTGACCGTCAAGTCGGATGACGTTGCCGGGCGCACTAAGGTCTACGAGGCCATCGTGCGCGGCGACGATGCGTTCGAAGCGGGCGTGCCGGAAAGCTTCAATGTGCTCGTCAAGGAAATGCGGGCACTGGGCCTCAATGTTGAGCTGGAAAGCTCTGACACCAAGGCTGTTGAGCAATCGGAAGAAGAGGGCGAGCGGCGCCAACTGCCGCCGGCCGCCGAATAGAATTTGAGATGACCACTCGGGCCCAGACGCGGGCCCCGGGTTTTGGTGCGCACGAGGCTAAGCGCGCATACGTTTTAAGGACCCCTTGAGCCAGGGTCCATTTGTCGAGGATGCCGCGATTAGATCCTCGGCACGACAATAACGGGGTGGGCGCAGCACCCCGAATGGAGAGACCGAATGAACGAGATGACCAACTTGTTTAAGTCGCAAGCGCCGATCCCGACGTTTGACCAGATCAAGATATCGATCGCAAGTCCTGACGATATCCATTCCTGGTCATTCGGCGAGATCAAAAAGCCTGAGACGATCAACTACCGCACCTTCAAGCCGGAGCGGGACGGGCTCTTCTGCGCGCGCATATTCGGGCCGATCAAGGATTACGAGTGCTTGTGCGGCAAGTACAAGCGGATGAAGTACAAGGGCCTGATCTGCGAAAAATGCGGTGTTGAGGTGACGCTCGCCAAGGTACGCCGCGAACGCATGGGCCATATCGAGCTTGCTGCTCCCGTCGCACATATCTGGTTCTTGAAGTCGCTGCCGTCGCGCATTGGTCTTTTGCTCGACATGCCGTTGAAGGAATTGGAGCGCGTTCTCTATTTCGAGAGCTACATTGTCATTGAGCCGGGCATCACTGCGTTCCGTGAAAAGCAGCTGTTGAACGAAGAGGAATACAACCGCGCGCTGGATGAGCATGGTCCCGATAGCTTCACCGCTGGGATCGGTGCGGAGGCGATCCGTGTCATGCTCGCTGCGATGGATTTGCCAAAGATCAGCGAGGATCTGCGCCAGGAAATCGCCGAGGCAACCACCGAACTCAAGCCGAAGAAGCTCGGCAAACGGTTGAAGGTAATTGAGGCGTTCATGGAATCGGGCAACCGGCCCGAATGGATGATCCTGACTGTTGTGCCTGTGATCCCGCCGGAGTTGCGTCCGCTGGTTCCGCTCGACGGGGGTCGTTTTGCGACCTCTGACCTGAACGACCTCTATCGTCGCGTCATCAACCGCAACAACCGTCTAAAGCGCCTCATGGAGTTGAGGGCGCCTGACATCATCATCCGCAACGAAAAGCGGATGTTGCAGGAGTCTGTCGATGCGCTGTTCGACAATGGACGGCGCGGGCGCGTTATTACAGGCGCCAATAAGCGGCCATTGAAGTCGCTCGCCGACATGCTCAAGGGCAAGCAGGGCCGCTTCCGTCAGAACTTGCTTGGTAAGCGCGTCGACTATTCGGGCCGTTCCGTGATTGTGGTCGGGCCTGAACTCAAGCTGCACCAGTGCGGGCTGCCCAAGAAGATGGCGCTCGAGCTGTTCAAGCCGTTCAT
>CAZURR010000090.1:0-4919 GCA_964622715.1 uncultured Hyphomicrobium sp.
CCGTGGCTCAACGTGCGCCGAGACCGGTTGAACATCCACTTGTCGGGCGTGTCGTGCATGAAAATCGTGTGCTGACTGGGGAATGTGAATTTCACCTTGCCCATGACACTCTTGCGCCCAGATGGCTGCACGACCTCGTAGTCACGAATGTCGGCCTCATACCAATTAATGCTGCGATAATCGAGTGGTTGGCCATCCTTGGACTCAAGCTGCAGGCCGTAAGAGCGGAACATGCTACCGCCGCGACGCAGGTTGGGCCAAAGCTCTCGCACCTTGACCGATTCCGGAACGCGCCACGCCGGCTTGAAGACAATGCTTTTTAGGGGGCGTGTATAAATCGTCGTTTGCTTACCCACTTCGCCGACGACGATGCGTTCTTTATGAATCACCTCACCGTTCTTAACGACGCGCACAATGTACTCAGGCACGTTCGCCAAGATATGCACGTCGCCCATGTCGTCTGGCATCCAGCGCCAATGTTCCATGTTAGCGCGCAGCTTCATCTTCAATGCCTTGCTGCGCGTCTTCAGATAGGCCTGGCGCAGCTTTTCGAACTGCGGATGCTGCGGGTGGAGGCCGCGCAGGTATACGTCGGGCGCTCCTGCGCGTGTGATATCTTCCAGAACAGTTTGGGGATCGAGGAGCTGCGGTTTTCGGTCGAGGTTCGAATTGAGGAGGATTGTTGGGTCGATGATGCGACCGCCGCGCGCATAGCGGGCGTATTTCAGAATGGCGAGCGAGAGGGCCAATTCGGCCTCTGCAATCTCTTCAGACGATAGATGCAGCCCGCCATCGGTCTGCGCTGCCAATTCAGGTAGCGCAAAGTCTTTGGCCTCAAGCCCCCATTCATCAGCCTTCTTAATTTCGCTGACGATAGCAATGGCCGCTGGCGTTAAACCCTTCTGCGTCAACCAGAGCGGGGCGCTGGCGCGCGCGTTGTAGAAATCAACGAGGACGGCGCGCTCCTTGATCTCTTGGGCGGTGCCTTCGCTGGGTAGGGCGTTGAGCTTTTCGCGCAGCGCTACAGCAGCCGGACTAGCCGGTGTGGAAGGTTCGCGATTCTTCTCAGCAATTTCCGACGGAGATGCGAGGGCGGGGTCCGTGACGGCCGTTTGCACCTCGGGCGTGCGCACGTTGGAGGCCGCGTGGCCAGCCAGTGCGGCAAAGAAAATGAGGCAGAACATCCAACCGGTTAAGCGAATCATCAAACCCTCTCGCAGCAACCCAAAAAACGCTAACCGAGCGGCCATTTGATGGCTAGTGCGTAAGCGGACATTGGGCTTGTTTCCCTAGCCTGCGGCCAGCCACTGTTGCCAAAAAGCAAATTCCCCTTACGTACCACGCTGTCCCGCTCCGATAAGAGGTGCAGCTCGCCTTAATGTTGTGCTCATGCCTTGCTTCAATCTTCGCACTGTGAGCGTCTTCTAATTCGTCGATATGGCGCCAACGTTCCCGCAAACGGTCTTCGCCCCCAGCAATTGTTTGAACGGTCCAATGCCGCAGCCAATAAACGTCGCGCTGCATAATCTCGTGCGCAGCCTTGCGAGCGTACCGCGCACATCGTCATGAACATCCTCATCTTTACCTTCGGCTCGCGCGGCGACGTGCAGCCCTACGTCGCACTGGGCGCTGCCCTGCGCGCGCATGGACACGCCGTGACGGTGTCCACGGGGCAGGGCTTCGACGAGATGATCACGGGGCACGGCCTGGTGTCTGCTTTGGCCTCAATAGACTTTCGCGAAATCGTTAAGTCTCCCGAGGCGCATGCCGCATTGCGGACAGTATCGGGAAAGTTCAAGGCGATGCGCGCCTTCAAGGGTCTTGTACGCCAGCAAATCGAGGACATGTGGGAAATTGCCCAGGACGTGCGGCCGGACCTCATCATTTATCACCCGAAAGGCTACGTCGCGCAGCACTTTGCAGAGGCGCTGTCGGTGATTGCAATTCCCACGACGCTGCAACCCGCCTTCGTGCCAACTAGCGCCTTTCCCAGCATCTTCTTTCCATTTCATGAGCTCGGCCCCACAGGAAACAAGCTCAGCCACTCTGCGCTCAATTGGATCACCGAAAAGGCGCAGGGGTCGATGATAGGCACCTGGCGAGAGAGGCGTCTCGGGCTCTCCCGAAGGAGTCAAAATAGCTTTTTTACTGGTTACGATCCTTCGGGCCGCGAGGTGCCGCGCCTGCCTGGCTATAGCCAGGTGCTCGTTTCAAAGCCTGACGATTGGGGCGAACGCGAGCACGTCACTGGCTACTGGTTTATTGCGGCGCAGGATTGGCAGCCTCCCGAAACATTGGCGCGATTTCTCGAAATGGGCGCGCCGCCAGTTTACGTCGGCTTCGCCAGCATGTCGGCAGACGATGCCAAGAAGCAGACTGAGATTGTCATCGAAGCATTGCGCAAATCAGGCCAACGCGCGGTATTGGCGACCGGCTGGCGCGGGCTTGCTGATGTCGCGCAATCAGAGTCGATTCACGTCCTCGACGCAGCACCGCATGGCTGGTTGTTTCCGCGCTGTGCGGCAGTCGTGCATCATGGTGGTGCGGGCACGACGCACGAAGGCCTGCGTTGGGGGCGACCGACCATCATCTGCCCGCTGTCGGTGGACCAACCTTATTGGGGACGCCGCGTGATGGAAATTGGTGCGGGGCCCAAGCCCATGCCGCAAAAGCATTTGAACAGTGAGGAGCTGGCAGCCGCGCTCGAAGCGGTGAAGGATCCAGGCATGATTGCGCGCACGGAAAAAATTGGTTTGGCCATGCGCGCAGAGGGTGGTGCTGGCGAAGCTGCGCGGGTGGTGGATACCTTCTCTGACACCGATTAGGCCAACCCTTTGATCATACTATGTTAATGCACGTGGCGCAAGACAGCTCTGGTATCAGAGCAGTAAGGGTCGGAGTGAATCAGATGCGTGCTGGTGGTGATGGAGCGTTTGGTAGCTATCTGCGGCCGGCAGTAAAGACGGCGTGCCTCGTTACCGCGTTCGCTCTTCTAGGCTTCTTTGGCGAGGCTCAGGCGGTCTCCATTAGAAACTTCCAAGAGGTTGTTGAAGCCTATCTCGCGAAACGCAAAGCGCCAGAGCATATCACCGGCGTGTCAACCTATATCTGCCTAGGCGATCTGGGTCCCGCCATCGAGGTCTTCGCCGGTGAAACGTCCGAAAAGAAGGGTGTGCCAGTCTCGGGCGACACGCTTTTCCAGATCGGCAGCAATACCAAGGGCTTTACCGGTGCCCTCATGCTGGCGCTGGAAGCCGAAGGGAAGCTCAATATCGACCAAACGGTCGGAGATTGGCTACCGCAGTACCGGGACTGGAAGGAGGTCACGATTAAGCGCCTGCTCAATATGACGAGCGGCCTTCCAACTTACTCAGAGAGTATTCCGCTGAGCCGCCTTTGGGTGGAGCAACCCAACCGGCACTACACACCGCAAGAGCTTATCGACTATGCCTATCCGAGTAAGACGACGAACCTGCCGCCCAACAGCGGGTATTTCTATTCCAACACAAACTACATCCTCGCGGGCATGATCGCAGAGAAGGCGGCGGGCAAGCCCTACAAGGAATTGCTGGAAGAAAAGCTGTTCGAGCCGGCGAAGCTGCGCGACACGTACTATGAGCCGATCGCCTATCCGCCTGATGTTCTCGCACGTACCGCTAGCGGCTACTTCAACAACCCAGACTGCGGCCTTTATGAACCCGACTGCAAGGAGTCCACGCTGGCGCCGATGATCGGCCGTGATGTGCGCACAGCCGACCTGAGTTGGGGAGGCGCGGCGGGTGGCATCATCTCCACACCACGCGATCTTGCGCGCTGGATCCGCGCCGTCTTCGCTGAAAAGATTCTGCCGCCTGAGCAGCTCAAGGAATTTCTCACCTTCATCTCCACTAAAACTGGAAAGCCGATTGACAAGGTGACGGAGGATGACCCGCGCGGGTTCAGTCTTGGTCTGGTGCGTGTTCTCAAGCCAGAGGTGGGAGCCTTGTGGTTCTATGAGGGTGAAACACTTGGGTACCGCACAGCGTTTTTGTTCTCGCCAGAAGACGACGTCTTAGTGGCGGCCGCAACCAACAGCCAGCCCTCTGCTGAGGAAGACAAGCTTGTGCCGATGCTCGCCAAGCTGTTCGTGATGGCGAAGGAAGCGCGAAGCGAATTGGGCTTAGCTAACGATCGTTGATCAGACCCGGCGCGTTCACCCGCGCCCACGGTAGGACGCAACGCCCTGTTCGGGGAGCCAGACGCCGTCCGGCAGAGTTCCTGTTTGCCAGAACACGTCGATCGGCATGCCGCCGCGCGGAAACCAGTAGCCGCCGATGCGTAAGAATTGCGGCTCAAGGAGTTCGACGATGCGCTTGCCGATCTTGAGCGTGCAATCTTCATGAAAGCCGCCGTGGTTGCGAAAGGCATTAAGATAAAGCTTTAGAGACTTGCTCTCCACCAGCCAGTCCTTCGGCACATAATCGATGACGAGGTGCGCAAAGTCGGGCTGTCCGGTCACAGGGCATAAGCAGGTGAACTCGGGCACGGTGAAACGTGCAACATAGTTTGCGTCAGGGCGCGGGTTTGCAATGCGCTCTAACACCGCCTCCTCAGGGCTTGCGGGCAGCTTTGTCGCGCGACCGAGGATCGTCACCGGTTTTTCTTTATGGCCCATGGCGCCTTTACTCCGCAGCCAGACGCGTTGGAGGCGGGCCTGAATAGATGCAGCCCTCGTTGCAGCTGTCGCGCGCGATCTCAATTTCCACAAGCCCCGGCACGCGGTTCTGCAGTCGGTTCCAGAGCCAAATCGCGATGTGCTCCAGCGTGGGAGATTCCAAGCCTTCGACGTCGTTGAGGAGACGGTGATCGAGCGCGTCGCTTGCGTCGGTCATAGCAGCGGCGAGATCGTCAAAATGGAACACATACCCGGTTTCGGGGTC
>CAZURR010000090.1:5019-9399 GCA_964622715.1 uncultured Hyphomicrobium sp.
CGGTCATAGCAGCGGCGAGATCGTCAAAATGGAACACATACCCGGTTTCGGGGTCAGGCGTCCCGTCGAGCGTCACACGTGCGCGGAAGGAATGGCCATGCAGGCGCGCGTTCGCCGTGCCCGGCTTGGCACTGGGGAGGAAATGGGCCGCTTCAAAGCGGAACTCTTTGTAAATGCGCATGCGCGCTCTCTAGGCCATTTTTGGCAGGCGTTCCAGGTATGTCGGCGTCACGGGCAGGAGGTCGTGCTCATGGGATACCGATCAGCTTGTGAGTTTGGAGCGAAAGCCGCCAGTTGGGGTGGGCCTTGCAGTAGGCTATGGCGAGTGCCGTATTTCTCGCCTGGTCGGTCCCGTCCATTGGCTGCAAGAAGCGGTGTTCAAAGTCCAATGCGTCAAGCGCCGCAGGCTCAAGTTCCGCCTGTGGGAAGACGAGCTTCAGTTCGTGTCCGGTACGTTGGGCAATCTCAGTTCCAGCCTTGGGGCTGACGCAGATCCAATCGATGGAGGCTGGTACGGGCAGGGTGCCGTTGGTCTCGATCGCGATGATGAAGCCGTGGGCGTGCAGGGCGCCAATGAGCGCATCATCTATTTGAAGCATGGGCTCGCCGCCCGTGAGCACCACAAAACGTGTCTCGCCGCCGATCTCCGCACACGCATCGGCGAGCTCGATCGCGGTCTCAAAGCCCCCGCCGCCGGGGCCATCTGTGCCAACAAAATCCGTGTCGCAAAATCGGCAGTCGGCATCAGCGCGATGGATTTCGCGGCCGGACCACAAGTTGCAGCCGGCAAAGCGACAGAACACGGCCGGGCGCCCGGTCTGCGCGCCCTCTCCCTGCAGCGTGTGGAAGATCTCTTTCACTGAGTACATGGGCATTGCCTAAAGCAAGATCGTTCTTGATGGAATCGCTTGCGAAGCCCGGGCGGGCCGGCTTCGACTAATTTATATCCGGATAGAATTGACAGGGACTTTTTATCCGGGTAGAAAGCCTCGCAAGTCGAACCGGGGGAACCCCACGTGGATCAGCAAAATGACATCGTCTGCACCGCGTTCTGCGGTGATCACTGCATCGCGTGCGGGGCTTTGCGCCATGTCGCATTGTCGGCGAAAACGGCCAGCGAATGCGGCCGGCCCCATCCTTTTTTCATTTGGGAAAACGCGACGGGGCGCCTGATCGATATTGATCTCAGCGGAACGGAAGCTGATGTCCTGGCGCGCGTTAAAGATCGCCAGTCGCAGCAGGCACAAGGCAACGGGCCCGACGAAGCTCATAGGCAAAAACAGCGCGGGCCTGGGCGTCCTAAGTTGGGCGTGGTCGGCCGCGAGGTGACGCTGCTCCCACGGCACTGGGACTGGTTGCGCACTCAGCCCGGCGGCGCTTCGGTGGCACTACGCAAATTGGTCGAGCAAGCGCGGCTCGCTAACGCTGATAAAGATCGCGTCGGCCGATTGCGACAAGGAGCCTATGCGTTCCTATCTTTCATGTGCGGCGACCGTCCGGGGTTCGAGGAAGCAAGCCGCGCACTGTTCCGTGGCGAGCGGGAGGGCTTTGAAGCGCTCATCGCTGATTGGCCGGTTGATATTCGCGATTTCGCAAAGAATCTCGCTGCGGCCGGATTCCAAGAGGACGCAGCGGCGACACGAACCATTGACACTTGATCACATGATCTAGCGTCGGCTCAACCGGAGCGATTGCCGCGGCTGGCCTCATATAAGAACCAAACGCGCCGTTCCGTCTCGTCAATCCAGTTCTCCAGGAGGCTAGCAGTCGCCACATCCCTATGCTCGTCGCAAAGGTCATGGACCTCGCGCATGCGCGACACCAGGTCTTTGTTGTCTTCACGCAGCTCAGCCAGCATGTCTTGCGGCTCTACCTAGTCGGCGTCATTATCCTCCATCCGCTGTAGACGTGCGATGTGGCCAACGGAGCGCAGCGTCGTACCGCCGATCTTGCGCACGCGCTCGGCCAAGGGGTCAGTCATGGCAAAGATCTGATCGCTCTGCTCGTCGAGCAATAGGTGATAGTCGCGAAAATGTGGGCCGCTGACGTGCCAGTGGAAATTCTTGGTCTTGAGATAAAGCGCAAACGTATCGGCTAGAAGCGTGGTGAGCGCGCCAGAAAGGTCGCGCACAGCGTTACTTTTAAGATCAGTGGGAGTGGCAAGTGGCGCTTTGCGCCGTTCTGCAGCCTTGCTCTTGTCGCTCATAGGAAATCTCCTTAGCTGGCCTTCACCCGATCCCAATATGTGATAGCGCAATGGAATTTACGAGCGCGCCTAACGGTGTGTTGATCGTTGACTGGGTTGGGGCGGCACAATCACGCAAGGCTAGCGCGGATGGCCGCAAGCTCGGCCTTTGGATCGTCGAACTCTTCGAACTCGTGCGGTATGCGCCGGTACCAATACCGGGCGTTGTGATTGTCGCCTTCGATTTTGTGGAGGACGGCGTGCAGCCAGTCGGCGGTCGCATCGCCTTCAAGCTTTTGCGTCGCCTTGTGGGCCGCCTCCCAGTCGCCGGCAAGGGCGAGGTCGATGGCCCCGATCAGCTCATCTTTTGTTGCTGCCATTTTTCCCATCCCTTCGCGCGCAAAAGGCACGCCGGACAATGGCCACACCCATAGCCCCAAACGTGGCGGCGCGAGCGAATGCCAAGATAGCAGGTATGGGTGTCCTCGACGATCAACTCGATCAACGGTGTGCCACCGAGTTGCTCGGCCAGTGCCCAGGTCCCGGCCTTATCAATCCACATGAGCGGGGTCTCGAGCGTGAATTCTGCATCCATGCCCAGCGAAATGGCTTTGCCCAACGCTTGCAGCGTTTCGCTGCGGCAGTCGGGATAGCCCGAATAGTCCGTCTCGCACATACCACCGACGAGGATGCGCATGCCGCGGCGGTAAGCCAGGGCGGCGGCATAGGTAAAGAAGAGCAGGTTGCGACCCGGCACGAATGTGGAGGGCAGGCCGGCTGCCGTCAGCTCGATCTCGGCATCGCGGGTAAGCGCGGTGTCGCTGAGGCGCCCCAGTTCTGGCAGCTCCAGCATGTGGTCAGACCCAAGCTGGTCACCCCAGCGCGGAACTAGCGTGGCCAGCTTATCGCGTAGCGTGTGGCGCTGACCAAGTTCGGCGGCATGCCGTTGACCATACGTAAAGCCGACCGTCTCGACACACTTGTAACGGTCGAGCGCCCAGGCCAGACAGACGGTGGAGTCTTGTCCGCCGGAAAAAAGGACGAGAGCGGCGCTGCTCGTTGATGCGCTCATGGGCTCACCATGCCAGCAACATTGGTGCGCGCGCTAGCCCTGCGTCATTTTCTCCAATTCAAGGCGCCCCTTGCGTCAAACAGCAGACCAGATAAAACCCCGCGAAGCCGGTTTGATCAGTAGGATAAAGCCATGACCGCCATCATCGACATCATCGGCCGCGAGATTCTCGACAGCCGCGGCAACCCGACAGTGGAGGTCGATGTCGTCTTGGAAGACGGCGCCTCTGGCCGCGCCGCGGTGCCATCGGGCGCGTCGACAGGTGCACACGAGGCCGTCGAGCTACGCGACGGCGATGCGGCGCGTTATCAGGGCAAGGGCGTCACCAAGGCCGTCGATGCGGTCAACGGCGAAATCTACGATGCGCTGGCCGGTATGGACGCAGAAGATCAGCGTGGCGTCGACGCGGCTATGATCAAGCTCGACGGAACCAAGAACAAGAGCCGGCTTGGAGCCAACGCCATCCTTGGTGTTTCGCTTGCCTGTGCAAATGCTGCTGCAGAAACCAGCGGGCTTGCTCTTTATCGCTACATTGGCGGGGCTGCCGCGCACGTGCTGCCCGTGCCGATGATGAACATCGTCAACGGGGGCATGCACGCCGACAACCCAATCGACATACAAGAATTTTTGATTATGCCCGTTGCGGCAGACTCATGCGCGGACGCTATACGCATGGGCGCGGAGATCTTTCACACGCTGAAGAAGGCACTGAAGGAGGCCGGCCATAACACCAACGTGGGTGACGAGGGCGGCTTTGCGCCCAATTTGAAGTCTGCCGACGAGGCGCTGACGTTTATCATGAAGGCAATCGAGACGTCCGGTTATAAGCCCGGCGATGAAGTGATGCTGGCGCTCGACTGTGCGTCGACCGAGTACTTCAAGGGCGGGAAATACAACCTGGTTGGTGAGGGCAAGTTGCTGGATGTGGCAGACATGGTCGATTACCTGTCGGACCTTGTTAAGCGCTATCCCATCATCTCAGTTGAGGACGGAATGGCGGAGGACGATTGGGAGGGTTGGAAGGCCCTGACCGAGGCCATCGGCGCGCGTTGCCAGCTCATCGGAGACGACCTCTTCGTCACCAACACGGAGCGGCTATCGCAAGGCATCGCCAAAGGCATCG
>CAZURR010000091.1:0-9182 GCA_964622715.1 uncultured Hyphomicrobium sp.
CACGCCGCGTGATCTTCTGGAAGCACTTCTTGTGGCAGCTCCGGACCGTGCTGCAATCATGGAAGCGCTGCCGGCCGCGACGATGGAGATGCCTGAGGTTGTTGCGCCCTTCACCGCTGAGACCCTTATTGAAGTTCTAGCTTATCATGTGTGCTCTAATGGCAACCGTCCGCATGTGTTTCTTTGGCGCAGCGAAGGCGACGAACAGACAATCACCTATGCTGAACTTGATCGCGAGAGCCGCGTCATAGCAGCCGGCCTCATCGAGCGCGGGCTGGCACCTGGCGAGCGCGTCGCTATCATGTTGCCCACGGAGGCCGCGTTTTTCGAGGCCTTCTTCGGTGTGTTATTTGCGGGCGGCATACCCGTTCCTTTGTATCCGCCATTCCGGCGGGCGCAAGTCGAGGATCACCTGCGGCGGCAGGCCGGTATTCTAAGGAACGCCGGCGCGAGCCTTCTCATTATTGGTTCGGAGATTCGCAACGTCGGCCAGTTGATGTTGGGACTTTGCGACGACCTTCGATGTGTGGAGACAGTTCAGGCTCTCTCCAGCGCAGGATCGATTGAGCAAATCGTGCCGGCCGGACCTGGGACGACTGCGCTCATTCAATACACGTCCGGTAGCACCGGCGATCCCAAGGGCGTTGTACTCACGCACGCGAATCTTTTGGCGAACATCCGAGCGATGGGCGAGGCGCTCGATGCAAGCTCAGCGGATGTATTCGTCAGCTGGCTGCCGCTCTATCACGACATGGGGCTCATCGGGGCCTGGCTCGGCACGCTTCACTACGGCGTGCCCACGGTCATCATGCCGCCGCTCACCTTCCTTGCAGACCCTGGTCGATGGCTGCGCGCGATAGGCCGGCACAGAGCCACACTTTCGGCGGCGCCCAATTTCGCATTTGAGTTGTGCTGCAAGAACGTGCGCGACGAGGACATCAAGGGACTCGACCTTAGCTCGCTTAAGATGCTGGTGAACGGGGCAGAACCGGTTAGTCCTGCCACGATCGAGCGATTCACCGCTCGCTTTGCGAAGTTTGGTTTTCAGCCCGAAGCCTTAGCCCCCGTCTACGGACTGGCTGAAAACTCCGTGGGCCTGACTTTTCCACCCGTCGGACGCGGACCGATCGTGGACCGGGTACAGCGCTCGGCGTGTTCTCGCGATGGGTATGCAAAAACGGCTGACCCTGGCGATGCGACAGCGCTAAAATTTGTCGCTTGCGGGCGTCCCATCGAAGGTCATGAGGTTCGCATCGTGGATGAGGCCAGCGCCGAGGTGCCCGAACGCAACGAGGGCCGGCTCCAGTTCAAAGGTCCTTCCGCGACGCGCGGTTACTTCCGCAACGATGAGAAGACCAAGGCACTATTCGACGGCGAATGGCTGGAGAGCGGAGATCGCGCCTACATCGCCGGTGGCGACGTGTTCATCACGGGCCGCATCAAGGACATGATCATCAAAGCGGGGCGCAACATCTACCCGCACGAACTGGAGGAACTCGTCGGCGGCGTGGAAGGCGTGCGCAAAGGGTGCGTGGCCGCTTTTCCAAGCACATCCGAGGGTGTGGATGCCGAGCGCCTCGTGCTGATTGTAGAGACGCGCCTCACCGAACCCGATGCAATTAACGCGTTGAGGAGCCGGATTGTCGAGGTGGCCAAGACGCAGCTCGATATGGCACCCGACGAAGTGGTGCTCGCGCCGCCTCACACGGTGCCGAAGACGTCGAGCGGCAAGCTGCGGCGCTCCGCAGCGCGCACCCTTTATGAGAGCGGTTTGCTTTCGGAGAAGGGCTCCGCACTTTGGTGGCAGTTGGCCCGCCTGTCCCTTTCGGGGTTCGGTAACCGGATGCGCCGTGCGCGCAGATGGATTTTCGACCGTGCCTATGCCGGTTACTGGTGGACACTGCTGGTTGCAATCGCAGGGATCACGTGGCCCGTCGTTGTGCTGCTGCCGAAGCGGCGGTGGCGCCATCAGGCGACCCGCTCCGCAGCGCGCGCGTTCTTGTGGCTCACGGGCCTGTCGCCCAAGGTTTTCGCGGATGAGCCGGTTCCCTCAAGCAATGTAATGCTCGCTGTCAACCATTCGAGTTATCTCGATTCGCTGGTCCTCTCCGCCGTGATCGCGGGGCCGCTCTCCTTCGTTGCGAAGGAGGAGCTAGCCGGCCAGTGGGTGGCTGGGCCCTTTCTGCGCCGCATCGGCACGATGTTCGTACGCAGAACCGATGTCATGGGAGGCGTCGAAGATACACGCAATGTGCGAAAGGCGTCGCTCGCCGGTGAGCGTATCGTGTCGTTCCCAGAAGGGACGTTCGCTCGGATGCCGGGCCTTCTCGGATTTCACCTCGGAGCTTTCTTAGTTGCGGTCGAGGCCGGCATTCCTGTGATCCCGATCGTCATCACAGGGACGCGGTCCGTGCTGCGCAGCGGACAGTGGTTTCCACGACATGGCGAAATCAGCGTCCATATTGGCAAAGCGGTGCATACAGCGGGAGACGACTTCAGCGCGGCCGTGCGCCTGCGCGATGCTGTGCGCGCGAAGATGCTAACGCTTTGCGGCGAACCCGATCTCGCACTCGAAAAGGTGCCGCTGGAAGCGACGTCGGCGAATACATCGCAGAGGGCAACATAAATGCGGAAATCGCAATGCCCTTGACCCGCCCGCAAGAGGTAGCTCAGGTCGAATATTAGTTTGATGGCGGCTGAGGGGCCAGCGTCGGACGTGCCGGCCAGGCGGCATGCGCAGCCAGGAGCACTAACGGCGCCGGTGGTCTACAACCGAGCGAGGCGTACCGTCGGATGCCGTTTCGGTATCGCCGCCGCTCTCGATGAGAACTTGAGCCTCATGGTTGGCCTATGTCAGCAATTGGCGGATAGTGTGGAAAAAATCGACGACGCGATGCGTTAGGGCTAGCGGCCGGAGGGCCGGCCAATGCACATGACCCAGGTCAATGGGTTATGGTCCGGCTGCGCTATAGTGGCTGCTCTTTACAGCCTGCAAACGCCGAACCGTCGCGGAGCCGGCTGCAGGCACAAGGAGCCGCCCTATGCAGGTACCCCTTCAGATCGCGTTCGAGAACATCGGTCATTCCGATGCCATCGAAGCGCGCGTTCGAGAGGAGGCGCACAAGCTTGAGCAGTTCTATGAGCGCATCACTTCTGCCCGAGTCGTCATTGGGCGCCCACAGCATCGCCATCACAAAGGCGATACCTATCGGGTGCGCATTCACTTAACCCTGCCCGGCGCGCCTGACCTCATCATCAACCGCGACCCGGATGCCACCGGTGCGCATGAAGATGCCTTCGTGACGATCCGCGATGCCTTCCAGGATGCACGCCGTCAGCTCCAAGACCTCGTGCGCAAGCGGCAAGGGCAAGTGAAGACTCACGAAACTCCGCCACACGGCGTTGTCATCGCGCTGCATCCGGAAGCCGACCACGGCTTCATTGCATCAGCCGATGGCCGCGAGATCTACTTCCACCGGAATAGTGTCGACGAGGGCAACTACGACGTCCTGCGTGTCGGCGAGGAAGTGCGATTTTCGGAAGCCGTCGGCGACAAGGGCCCGCAAGCTACCTTTGTGCGTCCCGTTGGCAAGCACCAGGTGGACTAGGGCACCACGGCCGCAGCTGAGTGAGGTGGAACGAGCCCACGAGCCATTGCAAATGAGTACTGAGCTATCAGTCCTGGACAATGTACGCGCCGCGCTAAAGGGCGAGGTTCGGCTCAACCACAAACTGGAACACGTTCACCTTGTCATTAACGATGATGGCTCAGTGACCGTCGAAGCCGAGGCGCCCAGCGTTGCGGTCAAGAAATTGGCGCTCGAGCGCATCGGAGCGGTTCCAGGAGTCGACGGGATCGTCGATCGCTTGCACGTCGCCCCTGCAAGCACGATGGGCGACGGCGAGATCAGGGCTCATTTGCGCGATGCCTTCCTGGACGAGTTAAGCTTCAAAAGGTTCGACATCAGAGAACGAAGGCACGGTTCGTTTCAAAGCGTGCAAGGTGGACTGCCGCAAGCCTATGGCTCGTTGGACATAGAGGTGACGGATGGAATCGTAACGCTCAATGGCCGTGTTCCAGGACTGGAGAGCAGGCGTCTTGCAGGCTTGCTTGCATGGTGGATCCCGGGAACCCGTGATGTCGTCAACGGCATAGAGGTGGACCCGCCCGAGGACGACAGTTCCGATCACGTCGCCGAGGCCCTACGCATCGCGTTCGATAAAGACCCATTCATTGACGCCAACCAGATCGGCGTTAGCGTTAGCGGATTTGTGGTAACGCTCACAGGGTTTGTGCCAACCGAGATAGAGCGTGAAAGAGCCGAGGGTGACGCGTGGTGCCTCCTTGGCGTTAACGATGTGGTCAATAAGATCACGGTGGCAGGGCGCCCCGTTTAGGCACTCAAGGACGGCACGGCGGCAGTGATGCCGCAAATCTAATTAATTAGTCTCTTTCGGCCACGATCAGTTATTGGCCAAATGTCCGCTAAGTGCCGATGGTGTCGATAAAGTGGATGGGCGGAGCCGTCGACCTCTCGTTGATCTGTGCGAGGACAGCCAAGCGATGCACGACGGAATCTTCTAATGCAATTGGCCTGAGACAAACTGCAGCCTTGCCCTCCGCCGAAACGGCACAATTGAGGTAGATCATATTCTCCTGCGACCCATATATTTCGACGGGTCCATGCTCCGGGCTCGTTAGAGTTTACAAATGCAACGCTCACTGACTCATGATGAGAAGCCGACCCCGAACCTGTTGCAGCGCGCACGGGCGGTGGCCATGCTGCATCGACCGTTCGCGGCCGCCGCGGTCGTCATTCTGATCGCTGTCGCTGCGACGTGGTGGTGGTTAGGCCGTGGGCTCGAGGTCACTGCTATAGCTCCGACGCGGGGCACTGCGGTCGAGATCGTCTATGCCACGGGGGCCGTCGAGCCGATCCGCTGGGCCAAAGTGGCCAGCATCATCCGCGACCGCATCGTCGAGATCTGCGATTGCGAGGGCAAGTCAGTCAAAAAAGGCGAAGTGCTTGCCCGCCTGGAGGACAAGGAGCAGCGCGCGCAACTGCGGGAACTCGATGCGCGCGCCGAATATGCGCGACAGGAGACCGAGCGCCAAAGCAAACTGGTCGAGCGGGGATTTGCGAGCACTCAGAAGCATGAACAAGTCTCAATGGACCTGCGAGCCCTTGAAGCGCTGATCATGGTTCAGAAAGAGAAACTAGCCGATTATACCATCGCCGCGCCAGTCGACGGCGTCGTGTTGCGACGCGACGGAGAGGTCGGCGAGATTGCCGAGGCCGGACAGATCCTGTTTCGCATCGGCGCACTGAAGCCTTTGCAGGTCGTAGCCGAGGTGAACGAGGAAGATGTCGCGCGCGTCGATGTCGGACAGACGGTGCTTCTGCGCACCGATGCATTCTTAGATCAACGCCTCGAAGGGACGGTGCGCGAGATCACGCCCATGGGCGATCCGATCGCGAAGACGTTCCGCATCAAGGTGGCGCTCCCTGACGATACACCGCTTAAGCCCGGCATGAGCCTTGAGGCCAATATTATCACGCGCGAAAAAGACAATGCGTTACTCATTCCCGCCGATGCCGTGCAGGGCGACACGGTCTATGTGGTCGACGGGAACAAGGTGAAGAAGCGCACGATCAAGGTTGGCATTCGTGGCACGCGCGCTGTCGAAGTCTTATCGGGTCTCACTGAGAATGATCGCGTGGTCTCGCCGGCCATCGCCGGAATCCGAGACGGCAAGCGCGTTCGTGCCGCCGACAAGCCTGAAACCTCCTCATGAATCTCATCCTTGACGTAGCCTTGACGCACGTGCGCAGCCGGGCGCGGCAGACTTTCGTCGCCGTCGCCGGCGTCGCGACCGGCGTCGGCTTCTCGATTATGATGGCGGCATTGATGCAGGGCTCGCAGGACGATTTTATACGCCAGCTGGTCAATGCGCTCCCCCACATCACCGTTTCCGACGAGCGCCGCGTTGCCCCCAGGCAACCCGCGGAGACGGAATTCGATGCCGCAAAAATCTACAACCTGACGCCGGAGGTGCGCCGGCGCGGAATCAAGAACCCGCTCGCGATCATGGCCTCGCTCGACGCCTGGCTACCGGGCAACATCGCCCCGTCGGTCAACGTTCAGGGGATCATCCGCTATGGCTTGCGCGACGTCGGCACGACGATTTACGGCATCGATCCGAGACGCGAGCCCAAGGTCTCGGAACTTGCCAATCAGATGCGTCAGGGCTCGCTGCGGTCTCTCTATACCGCAACCAATGCGATAATCCTCGGCGACGGGCTTGCAGATAAGATCGGCGCGCAACTTGGCGCTAACATCACCGTTCAAACGAGCGACGGTGCCCGCATCAATGCGCAAGTCGTCGGCATGTTCCATGCCGGCGTGCGATCCATTGACGAAGGCACCGCTTATGTATTGGTGCGCACCGCGCAGATCCTGGCGCGACAGACGGGCCTGGTAAACCAGTTGCGCGTGCGAGTCTCCGATCCTATGGCAGCGCGCGATGTCTCGACGCGCATCGAGAGCGAAACCGGCTACAAATCGGTATCGTGGCAGGAGGCGAACGAGGACCTGCTATCAACCTTCGTCATCCGCAACGTCATCATGTACACGATCGTCGGTGCGATCCTGCTGGTGGCGAGTTTCGGCACCTACAATATCATCTCCACAATCACACACGAGAAGGCGCGCGATATCGCCATCATGAAATCGTTGGGCCTGAGCGAGCGCACCTTGCGCACGATATTCATCGTCGAGGCCCTGATCATCGGTTTTGCGGGGGGATTCCTCGGATTCGTGCTCGGCTACGTCCTGTGCCTCGCGCTCGGCTCGATCGAATTCAAGAGCCCGTTCATGGACACGACTCGCATTCCGCTCGCCTATTCTGCTTGGCACTACGCGATTGCAATGTTCGTTGCTCTGGCCTCGTCTTTTACGGCGGGCTTCATGCCGGCACGCAAGGCGGCAGGCGTCAATCCGGTCGACATCATTAGGGGCGCAACGTGAGGCAGAATCAGACAGCGGTGGAAAAACCACCAAAGCCTGGCGCCGCTATGCCGCTTATCGAAGCGCGCGGGGTGACGCGCATCCTGCAAGGCATCGTGCCGACGACGCTCGTGCACGACATCAACCTCAAGATCGATCGCAACGAATTCGTGGCGGTAACCGGTCCTTCGGGCTCGGGCAAGTCATCGCTCCTTTATCTTCTCGGCCTGCTCGACATGCCGACCAAGGGTGAGGTGCGTATTCGCGGTCAATCGACCGCCTGCATGAGTGACGCGGAACTCGCTTCTACGCGACTTTCTGAACTTGGTTTCGTTTTCCAGTTTCACTTTCTTTTGCCGGAGTTCACCTGCCTCAACAACGTTGCGTTACCCATGCGCGCCCTTGGACACTTGACGCGAGACGAAATGCGACAGCGCGCGGCAAGGTTGCTCAAGTCGCTCGGTCTAGCTGAGCACGGGCACAAGCGGCCCGACCAGCTTTCGGGAGGACAGCGCCAACGGGTCGCTGTGGCGCGCGCGCTTGCCAACGATCCGCCCTTAATCCTAGCGGATGAGCCGACTGGTTCGCTCGATTCCAAGTCCAGTGAGCAGGTGTTTCAGATCCTGCGCGACCTCGTGGACCAGGATGGCAAGACCGTCGTAGCGGTTACACATGACATCGATCTGGCCGATCGCATGGACCGGCGGGTCCATCTGATGGACGGAGCCATTGCGTCCGACGACTAATTGGACCCATAAGATCGCCGCGTAAAAGCAACCCTATTATCTCGTGCAACCCGAGGCCCCGACACGTGCTGACGGGGACAAAGGCCCGAGATCCTCAAAGCGCCTTGCGGATCCGATTGTAGGCGGACTTCAAATCCAAGCCGAGCTGCTTGACGGTACCGCCGACCTCTCCTGCAGTCCGGTCAAGCTGCGCCTTCTCTCGAAACGATTTCCAGCGCTTCTCGAGCTCGGACCACTCATCTTGCGCCTCCATCGAACCGAGATGAATCTTGAGCTTGATTTCGTCACGTGTACGTTTGAGATCGTCGGAGAGCTTTTGAAGGTCTGACATGGTCACTTCCCTTTGCGTCGCCTCCTTGGCTTGTGATGTCGACAATTAGAAAAAGGGCAATTCCAGCCAGTGGGAGGGGGAGTTAAGCACCTATTATTCGGAGTAAGTTAAGCTGCGAAAAAACGGCCGGCCTTGACCCGAATCAATGGGCTTCTTTGCATCCATGTCATCATTGGATAGTCGGTCGGAAAAATGACAGATGGCCGTGGCCGCAGCCTGCAACACGAGCTTTGCTTGCCTATTCGTTGGAAGAGCACATGGCGCTTCGTCTTACGTCTACAGCCTTTGCTGATGGTGAGCCCATACCGATAAAGTACACGCGCGACGGGCAGGATATCTCGCCGCCGCTCACATGGTCGGGAGCGCCTGAGGGGACGAAAAGCTTCGTCCTTATTGTCGATGATCCCGACGCACCGGACCCGCGCGCACCGCGGATGACTTGGGTGCATTGGGTTGTCTACAACATGGCTCCTTGCACGTCTGGGCTGCCGGAAGGGGCAGCCACCGAGGGACTTCCTCAGGGCGCGCAGCACGGCGTCAACGATTGGAAGCACGCCGGTTATGGTGGGCCAGCGCCGCCGATCGGCCAGCACAGGTATTTTTACAAGCTCTATGCCCTAGATACCGTGCTCGAGGGCTCGCAACAGATGACCAAGGCAGACGTGGAAGCGACGATGCACGGCCACATACTGGCTGAGGCCGTGCTGATCGGCACATACGGGAAACAGAATTAAGGCGTGGCTAATTTCCACGCTCGACCACGCCGAACTTGTTCAGCTCGCGTGCGGGCCACGCATTTGCATAAGGGCGGCCTCGATGCGTCGCCAGGCCTCTGCTTGTTCGCTGTCGCCGGCCTCCTCCAGCTCGCGCGCCTTCTGCGCCGCTTCCAGCACGGCCTTGTCCCCATGGGCGTCCAACAGCTTGCGTGCGTGCTCCTGGATCTCAATGGTATGCATAACACTACCTCCTGCCGATCTCGCGAAGAGTGTGCCGCGCAAGCGCATCACGCGCGTTGACATCCATCAACATTGGAAGCTCGGGCCGATGGATCACCGACGCCGCGCGCGTGCCGGGTTCAATTAAGTGTTGTTCTGCTT
>CAZURR010000092.1:0-9170 GCA_964622715.1 uncultured Hyphomicrobium sp.
TCGTCAAAGACATTCGTCGCGCGACACGCAAGCAATATTCAGCCGAGGAAAAGATGCGCATTGTGCTCGAAGGCCTGCGCGGCGAGGACAGTATCGCCGAGCTGTGTCGGCGCGAAGGGATCAACCAGAACCTCTATTACCGATGGTCGAAGGACTTCAACTGGCGCCAACTGGTGGTGACCGATCAGCGTCAGTGCAGGCAGATTGCCGGCCTTCGGTCGGTCGCGTATCCCAGTCAACCGAAAAATGCAGCTGTCGATACCGATCTCCTCGACGTTGCGGTGATCCAATTCAGCGACGACGTGGACGCGGCATTCTTCAAGGACGCCGCATACATCCTCGAAGACATGACCATAGCGACCAGCAAAGTAGGCGACACGTTGCACGTTGCCGGAGCGCTTAAGGCCATGAGCGAAATCACGGAACATGCCATTGCTCCGATCTATTGCCTCCTCGAGATGGTCGACGAGACGCGGAACAGGAGCGTCAGACACAAGCGCTCATAGGACAAAACAACATGATCCTGCCCTGATACAATAGCCTTCGGTCTTATCGCGTGGCGCTTTCCACGATACAAAGAGTGTTCTTGCAGCGCCTCAAGTCGATAGGCCGATGCAGCTCGAGCTCATATTGAAGTTTGTCCTGCTCTTGGTAATCGCCAACGGTACGCCGGTCGTAGCAAAAAGGCTGTTGGGCAGATTTCTCGCCTACCCACTTGACGCAGGCACGACCTTCATTGACGGTCGCGCCCTCCTTGGATCCTCCAAGACGATACGCGGCATCCTGGTCTCCGTGATCGCTACTTCCGTCTGCGCGCCGGTGCTTGGCTTCGTTTGGACGACAGGTTTTATCATCGGACTCGCGGCCATGTCCGGCGATCTCGTTTCAAGCTTCATAAAGCGCAGAATGGGCTATCCCCCGAGCAGTAGGGCTTTGGGCCTCGATCAGATCCCAGAGTCACTGCTCCCCGCCCTGGCCTGCAAGAGTCTTTTGGCTCTCACCTTTGCCGACGTGATCTTCATCGTCGCCGTTTTCACCATCGGCGAATTGATCGTGTCACGTCTACTCTACAATATACATCTCCGTGACAAGCCCTACTAGGCTGTCATTTCAACTTTTCGAGGTAATGCAGAGTAATCTCGGGGGGGCAATTGAAGCGCACGGGGACCACCGACGATCCAGCTCCGACAGACGTGTACCCCTCCATCGCATGGTGCTTCCATGGTCCTGCCCCCAATCGCCGTGGCAGAACCGAGTCAAGCGTAATAGGAACGCCCCCTGGTAGACAGATCTGCCCGCCATGGGTGTGGCCGCTCAATAGCAAGTTGAAACCGGCATGAGCCGCTTGGCGATAAATCTCAGGTGTATGAGAAAGCAAGATGGAGAACGCCTCGAGAGGGATCAGGGCCATAGCCTTCTCGATGTTGTCGGCACGGTAAAAGTGAGCATCATCAATCCCCGCAATGTGAATCTTTTGGCCGCCACGTTCAATCGTGTCAGACTCATTTACGAGCATCCTGATGCCCATTTTTTCAAGATGGGGCACCATGCGAATTGAGTCATGGTTTCCCAGTACGCCGTAGACCGGGTTTCGCATTTCGGCGCGGAGTTCGGCGATGATGGCCAGCGCCCTCTTGAATGGCCCGGATGTTGGCCCCAGGAAGTCTCCGGTGAGCACGCAAGCGTCGTAGCTCAGAATTGCGAGAAGCTCTCCCGCCCGCTGCATGGCGCGCTCACTCATGTCACAGTGCAGATCACTAAGCTGAAGGATCGAGAAACCATCGAAGGAGTCCGGTAGCTCTCGGGCCTTGACGTGGTTACGTCGCACTTCGACTCGCTCGGCATTCCTGCGGCCGCGCCAGAATAGGCCGGTCATCTTCAACGCATATTCGATGGCGAGCGCCGAAAGTGCAGAATTCTCGATGTGGAAAAAATTCAGTCCCTGCCCGAATACTTGTGATTCATGGTCTTGCTCTACGCCCAGGCGCTGCCTGGCGTGCAGTCGTCCAACACGTTGTTCAAGGAAATGCAGTTCGTCGCTGTCCAATTCAACTCCTCGACTGACGCAATGCGGCGGGCTCTGCTGGCGTACTCGTCACTTTTTCGCAGCTCACCCCTTACTATCGGTCAGGGCCTGTGAGAAGAGCCACCGAGCAAGTGGCTGCAATGTTGGCTTCTGGCAGATACCATTGAGGAATTCCTCCAGAAGATCGGAGCGCCCGCCGCGTTGATTTTCGAGAACGAGGGCCCCCGTAGGATTTGCCGCGGTCTCATCGGAGAGCGGCTAGTTCGAGGCAGTTGCGACACAATCTAACCCAGCTTCCGTTCACGCAACGAATGCGACCTGCCCGCGTGGCGGCGGCCACGCCAGCTGGAGGGCGAGCGTCTTCATATTTTATACGATTGCCGTAAGGTAGAACTCGTCGCGACCGCCTAGACGAGAGCCGAATGGAGCCGGCGCGCCATGGCGCCAAACGCGAGTTTTTCGAGGCCAGAATGACGGGCCGAAATTACTCTCTTATCCTCGACAAGATCACGTTCACGCTCTTTAGGTTGATCCCCTCTGCTAAGATGCTGACCGATTGTTCCGAGGCGCCGTACGAGACTGACATGGAGCCGGAGAAGCCACCGTTGCTTATCGAAAAGCTCAATCGGTTTCCAAGAGCACGACCACTTACACTGCCAGCGGCATTATAGGTGCGCTCCTCCCAAGTCCCCGAGATCTTGTCTCCCGTGCGGGTAAGCTTGCTACGGATCTCAACCCTGTAGCTGGTGCTGGCGCAACGAACGGCAAGGCGAAGCTCGCTACCGCCGCCGGTGTAGTACGCGTTGCACTTGATGTTCTCCCATTGGCCGCCCTGGAGCACAAGTTTACCCGAGCCGGTCCAAGTTCCTAGCAGACTGTCGAATGGGTTTTTGGCCCGCGCGTTTGACACCTCGGCTGACGTTAGCGTGAAGGCTGCGAGCGCTATGATGAGACCGCCCCAAAATACGTTCTTACGGAGAAATCTCATAACTGCGCCTTTCGATGACTGTTAGCCTAGACGTCGATTCGAGGTGATGCCGTCAACGCAGGCGATGGCGGCAACTCTCAATCAAAGTGCGTGACCAGCCCCCAATCGGTTATCCAGGTCGAATGTTCGTTTGATGGTGGCTCAGGGACCAGCGTCGGACGTGCCGGCCAGGCGGCAAGCGCTGCCACCACCGCGAGCGCACCCATTGACCTGCCGAATGGAGCGCTCCGCAAAGCGTTCTTCATTCTATCTCGATGCCAGGCAATTGAGCGGAGTCTCGCCGTAGGCGCCAAAGCACCCAGAGGACAAGTCACCTATGCTTCGCCCGCGCGGACGCGATCGCTGATCGAGGCAGAGCGTGCTGCTTCGTGGGGCCGGCATACTCCATGTCAATTGGACCGGTCAGTGTGCCCAACGCAAGCATCACGCGCCTGAGAAGACCGTCATCTTCGCCCGGCATGCCCTCCTCCACGGCAACGGAAAGCGCCGAGGCCTCATATTCCCAACGCCAGAGAGCCTCGATCTTCTGCTCCTTCGTAAGTTCGTTATGCTCAAGGACCTCCTCGGGCGTGGCAAAGAACGAGGCCGGATCAAGCGTAGCTTTCTCGATATCAGCAGGCGCGATCGGTTCTACGTTAGCTATCGCAAAAAACTCCCATTAGAAGGACCACAACCGTCTCAGTCGGCGCGAACCAAATGGCGCTGGCATTCTGCCTGAGGCCCTCCGCAAAGAATTGACGCAGGTCAAGCCCGCCTCACTCAAACGTAGGCAGCATCCCCGTAGAACGGCATCGAAGTCATAATCTGCAAGACGTCGGGCAAGAGAGCGAACGGCGCTCTTTTTATCCTGGAGAACGCATGAACCCTATTACACTCGGCTTTCTGGCAAGCCTCGCCGTCGGCCTCGTGACCGCCGTGGGCGCCTACCCGTCTCATTCGGCAGGACGGTGTCGCAGCGCCTCAATGACGTATTGCTCCGATTCGCAGCCGGAGTGATGCTCGCGGCATCCTCCTTTTCGTTAATCATCCCTGGTCTGGACCCGGCACGCCTGCATCACGGGTCTGACACCATGGCGGTGACAATATTGGCCTTCATCTCTCACACGTTTGCGCACCGCCCATACTCAGACGGCGCTCGCGACACACTATCCGAATCTGACATTGACCCGAACCCCAATCACTCCAAACGTTGAGGCCAAAAGATAAGCACCAGAACAATCGCCCAAACAATACCCCAACCAACCCAAGTGATGTTGGGGTGAGCCGCTTGCCATTCCAGAATTCGCTTGTGAAGCACCACCAGAAATCTCCAAATCTATTTTTTGAGTCAGCGTGTCACATCTATGGCTGGCTTGATCCGTCTCCAAACGCCCCATCATCGGGGTCTGCATCTGGGTACCACGATGTGGTTGCTGTTGAAGACACCATGATTCAAGACAAGCCACCGATGGAAGAGATTACGACAGTCAGACTGGATATCGCAAAGTCTGTTTTTCATGTTCACAGGGTCGACGCACAAGGCGGAACTTCTTGAAGACGGGCAGAACCTGCCGTCGCTTCAGTTGCCGACGAACGGTCCGCGACATTCGCAAAGCCACTAGACAGAAGTTCTCAGCCAAGGAGAAGTTTCGCAGTCACGACCGCTGCCGAAACGTGCGCGACGTAACCGGCCAAAGCTCTTTAATGTCCGAGGGCAGCTGATCGATGACATCTGCAATCTCGCCTGGATCGCAATGATGAGCGATGAGCGCAAAGACGTCCCTGACGGCCACCTCTGGGGCCACGCGGCGCGGCAGCAGTTTAATGGTGATCTCGTCAAGGAATTTCTGTTTGGAACGCACCTTCTCAGGTGTCCGCATTGGTCGCCAGCCTTCATAGTAGATGCCACGCACGATGATGGGGAGCTGAGCCCCCAACTCAACGGCTTCTTCAGGCGTAAGCCGATCGCGCAATTGATGGAGAACGCTGCGCAATACGCCTAACGCTTCCGCCTCGTCAGCGAGATCGGCGTTGTCGCGGAGCTCTTTGAGCCACTCCTGCGTTTGCTGAACGGTATGCGCGATAGGTGCGGGAATGGTCATGACCGGTACTCCTCGAAAGGTGAGTGGAATCGATCATTTGAGGCACCACCACGCATTGAGCTGCATCAAACCCGTGATACACGGTCTCATGTAAGTTAGCTATTGTTGAATCACATTTGGCCATGAAAGAAATGTTCTCGCTGTCGCGCCTCCAGGAAACCAGGGTAGGAAGAGCCACTAGCCGGCTATTCCACGACCAAGGGTTCTTGATCCACTTTGCGGTCTATGTGGCAGTCAATGCACTGCTGGTCGTCATCAACTTGGTGACCACGCCGGGCAAATATTGGTTCTACTGGCCATTGCTGGGGTGGGGCCTGGGAATCGTCGGACACGCATTTGCGGTGTTGCGGCATTGGGCAAGATTGCGCCCCGAGCCCCGCACATAACGACAAACTCCCGGAGGGTCAATTGGGAGCCAGAGTCGGCGTCTGTGCTCGCCCGCGAGATGGTAAGGCAGAGGAAGATAAAACCATGTATGCGCACATCTTGATCGCCACCGACGGTTCCGAGCTGGCCGAAAAGGCCGTCGAGCAAGGGTTGAAGCTCGCCAAGACGCTCGGTTCCAAGGCAATGGCGATCACCGTCACCGAGCCCTGGACGGCAACGGTGTCGGGTGAATGGGCGGTCCATTTCCCGGTTGAAGAATACGAGAAAGTCGCCGCCACCAATGCGCAGAAGATCTTAGATCGCGTGGGCGAGGCCGCCGTGCGCATCGGCGTCGCGTGCGAGACGGTTCACATCAAGGACCAGTTCCCGGCCGAGGGCATTGTGGAAGAGGCAGCAGCACGCGGCTGCGACCTCATCGTGATGTCGTCCCATGGCCGGCGCGGGCTGGTCAAGTTCGTACTCGGCAGCCAAGCCACCAGGGTTCTCACGCACAGCACTATCCCGGTGCTCATTTGTCGCTGAACAATGGTGCCTCGTTCAATTCGTTTCCGGGCGCTGTTTGCGATGCTCAGGATGGGTTGCGAGGAAGTGGCGCAATGCCGCGAACAGCTCGCGCGCATGTTTACGGTCTCCTCTGCGAAGCGCTGCGCGGATATCCTCCACGATCATGGTGTGGATCTTCTCAGGGCCTCGCCGCTGTTTGAGCAGGGTTTCGGCAAGCGCCGCTGCTACAATCTCAGGCACGTGCTCGTGCTCGGCAAGTGCCAAGACCTCTTCCTCCGTGAGACCGGAAAAGGCAATGCAATCCTCCAGCGTTATCATTGTCGCTCTCGTTGTTCGTTATGGGAGGCAGAGCCGCTAGGGCTGAAGAACATAGGTCCCTGGCGCGTCGCCCAATGAAGGTTTTCCTTGCATTTCCGCGCCAACGGCAGCTGCAGAACACATGGGGCTCGAGCGCGCAGCGAGCCAGCTACACCATTCGGGCCACCATGAACCGTCTTGCACGGGCGTGTCATTGAACCACGTATCGGGGTCGGCATAGGGCCCAAGCTCAGCTTTGGTGTGCACGCGAAAGTGGCGTCCGGGTCTCCCCGGCTCTGAGACGATGCCGGCATTGTGGCCCCCGCTGGTGAGCAGGAACGTCACGTCGGTATCCAATAGTAAATTGAGCTTGAAGACGGAGCGCCAGGGCGAAACATGATCCTTTTCGGTTCCGACCGCGAAGACGGGGGCGCGAATATCGGTCAGAGCAATGTGTTTGCCGGCGACGCGATAGCGGCCCTCGGCGAGGTCGTTGTTGAGAAACAGCTGCCTTAGGTACTCCGAATGCATGCGGTAGGGCAGCCGCGTCGAGTCGGCGTTCCATGCCATAAGGTCGATCATCGGCCGGCGTTCGCCCATGAGGTAATCGCGGACGAGGCGCGACCAGATGAGATCGTTGGAGCGCAACATTTGGAAGGCGCCCGCCATTTGTTGGGCATCCAGATAGCCTTGCTGCCACATCATGTCCTCTAGGAAGGACACTTGGCTCTCGTCGATGAAAAGGCTCAGCTCGCCCGGATCTGTAAAATCCACTTGGGCAGCGAGCAGTGTCAGCGTCTTGAATTGATCGTGGCCGTTGCGCGCCAATTCCGCAGCGGCAATGGCCAGTAGCGTTCCGCCAAGGCAATAGCCGACGCCGTGAATCTTCCTATCGGGAACTATAGACCCCACCGCATCGAGCGCTGCGCCGACGCCGAGCGCACGATAATCCTCCAGACCCCGGTTGCGATCCTCGGAGGTCGGGTTCTTCCAAGAAATGATGAACACCATGAAGCCCTGCTCGGTTAGGTACTTCACGAGGGAGTCAGCGGGACTCAGATCGAGAATGTAGTACTTCATGATCCAGGCGGGCACGATCAAGATTGGCTCAGGCCTCAGCCGCTTTGCGACGGGCTCGTATTGAATGAGCTCGATCAGTTCGTTGCGATAAATTACTTTGCCAGGCGTGACTGCCAGGTTCTCGCCGACCTTGAACGCCTCCAATCCGGCCGGTGGGCGGCCGTTGATGGCCCGCTCCCAGTCTTCCACGAAATTCCAGAAGCCGCGCACGAGATTTTGGCCCGCGTCCGCCACCGTCTTATGGAGAACCTCTGGGTTAGTCGCAACAAAGTTGGCCGGTGACAGGACATCGAGAAATTGGCGCGCGAGGAATTCAACCTGGCGCTCGTGCTGCTCGGTAACGCCGCGCACGTCAGTGGTTGCGTTGTGCCACCATTGCTGTTGAAGAAGAAAGGACTGATGGATGATGTTGAACGGCCAGCCGTCCCATGCCTCACCCTTGAAGCGTCTGTCATTTGGGAGAGGCTCGATGCAGCGCGTCGCGTGGGCCTGCAAGGGCAGGCAGGTTGCCAGATAGTGGGAGAGGCGTAGCCATTTACGAAACGCCTTCTGCCCGAGCTGCATCTGTTTTCCGGGCGCAGTGGCGAGGTGGATGAACCAGTCAAAGCAAGCCTCCGCAAGAGCAGCGGGCGAGAGGCCGAGCGTTAATTGCGAACGCGCGTAGTTCAGCGAGCGGTCGAGGACGTTGGCCATCTCAAGCGACGGGTCTTCCCTATCATCGGGTGCCCCCTCAATACCCAGGATGGCCAATGGCCCGCTGGCAACCGACGCCCCGCTCGCCAGGCGTCGCTGATCGCTTGGCAGGAGATCAGCGACGTGAGAAGCCGATAGCCTCTGCCCTTCTGCCGTGCGCGTCGCTGCGTCGCCCATACCAAACTCACCGTACTTGGAGACCCATGATTTAGCGGGTCAGCTGATCGATCCGCGAATCTGCAGAGCCGGGATCTTTCTCCTCGCCGAAGAACAGACCCCATCCCAGCATGCCCGACGAAATGGAGCGTGCCAGGGCTTGCTCCATCCTCGCACGCAGTCACGCGGAAGTGTGCGTGCGTCAACACCTCCTGATCCCCACAACTGGATGCCGGAGTCGTTCGTCGGCATTGCCCGCTCGATGACCTAGAAGCGGAGATGCCTCACGCAGTGGCTATCAGCCTGGCTTAATAGCGATCTTCTTCTCTTGCGCCTGTGCTTCAAGCGTCTTTGGCAGGGTCACTCTAAGCACGCCCTTCTTAAAGCTCGCGTCGATCTTGCCCGTATCGACGCCCTGAGGAACCTGGAAACGGCGCTCGAAGGAGCCAAAACGGCGCTCGGAGAGATAGTAGTCCTTCTTTTTCTCCTCCTTCTCTTCTTTCTTTTCGCCCCGGATGGTTAAGGTGTTGTTTGAGACTTTGACGTCGATGTTGCTCTCGTCCATACCGGGCAACTCGGCCGTGACCTCGTATGCCGTGTCCTTCTCGACGATATCCACGGCTGGCGTTGTAGCCCAAGTCATCTCGCGAGGCTTGAGGGGCTCCAAGTCGAAGATGGACCGACGCCAGGGGAGGCGCCAAGAGCCCCGACCAAAGTCATCGAAAAGGCTTTCCATTTCGCGTCGTAGGCTCTCTAAGGGCCTCCAGTCTGCAAACGTGGGAGTGCGTTCAGCTTCGGTTTCTTTGCCCTTCACGGGCAGCTTGGTTACAGGTTCTGCCATAGCTTGGGTCCTCCTGTGAGGATGGATTTGGCCCTGCTTACAGCGCGCCGCGATTGGCTGCCTTGATACGCATCAAAGTGCAAAACGCCGTGTCCTCCGGCACGCAAGAAACGCCTG
>CAZURR010000093.1:0-9168 GCA_964622715.1 uncultured Hyphomicrobium sp.
GTGATGTCGCGCTATATGTGCGTGAGCCCCAAGTGCTCTTGTCACGCGCACCTCATGCTCTGTTTCTTGATCCTTCTCAAACATTTCGGCTCAATTTGGAAACGGGCCAGACCTTGGCGCGCGAAGACGATGGACTGCTTATCCGTAACGCACGTGCATCCGACCAAATTGCGATTGATACGATCTACCTAGCGCGCAAAATGGTGCCGTTGACCGACGGCTATATTGGAAGCGCGCAAATGCCGCTCGGCGTTTGCATTCTGGTTGCGGAAGAGAGCAAAAGCGGCTCAATCGAGGGGGTCGTGATGGGCGTGGACCATCACGTGGCCTTTGATGATACCGATAATGGTTCAAGCCTTTGGGCGCTAGCCGTTGACACCCAAGCCAAGTTGCCTGGTATCGGACGCAAACTGGTCAAATCACTGGCTGCGCGCTTTCAAGCAGCTGGTCGAAGCTTCATGGATCTGTCGGTGATGCATGACAACCAAGAGGCGATCGCGCTTTATGAAAAGCTCGGCTTTGCCCAAGTGCCCGTATACTGCGTGAAGAAAAAGAACCCGGTGAACGAAGAGCTTTTTGTGGGACCGGCATCCCGCGAAAGTCTTAACCCCTACGCTCAGATCATCGTTGACGAGGCACGGCGACGTGGCATTGCTGTCGACATTGAGGATGCGGCTGCAGGTTTATTCAGCCTCAGTCTGGGAGGACGCTCAATCTCATGCCGGGAATCGCTTAGCGATTTGACCAGTGCGGTTGCATTGAGCCGTTGCGACGATAAGGCGCTGACCTATCGGCTCCTGACGAATGGCGGTATAAGAATGCCTGCGCAAGCTACCGTAACCAAAGATGACGAGGCCCTCAGCTTTCTGAGGCGCTATGAACGCGTAGTGGTCAAGCCGGCACGTGGGGAACAGGGGCGCGGCGTGTTCGTTGACCTGACAGGCAATCAGCAGACTTTATCGGCCCTCAAGCACGCACGGGAACTGTGCAACACTGTCCTAATCGAGGAATTCGTGACCGGTCAGGATCTCCGTATCATTGTGATTGGCGGAGAGGTCGTGGCCGCGGCTATTCGCAGGCCAGCGACCATTGTCGGCGATGGCGTACATATGATTGTCGAGCTGATCGATAAGCAGAGCCGGCGCCGGGCCGCTGCCACGGGAGGAGAAAGCCAGATCCCGTTAGATGAGGAAACGGAGCGCTGCATAGAAAACGCTGGCTATCAGATGCTCGACATCCTGCCTCAAGATACGGAACTCGAAGTGCGAAAGACCGCCAATCTGCATACCGGCGGGACGATTCATGATGTCACCGGGCGTCTTCATCCCAAACTTGTCAAGGCGGCTGTTCGGGCGGCCGACCTTCTCCAGATGCCTGTCGTCGGCCTCGACCTGATCGTCGCGGCCCCCGACAAACCCAGCTATCATTTGATCGAAGCCAATGAGCGGCCTGGTTTGGCCAACCACGAACCAGCACCGACGGCTGAGAGATTTATTGACCTTCTGTTTCCGGACACGCGACTGAAGACCAATGCAGGGAGCGCCCGGTAGAATATGAAGGACCTGACGATCGACTCAGATTATCTTTGCCGCGTTCTAAAGGAACTACTGGAAACGCCCAGCCCCACGGGAATGACCGATTATGCAGTGAGGCTTGTCTGCACGGAGCTTGAACGACTAGGAATTCCATTCGAGCTTAGCCGCCGGGGTGCCATCCGCACTGATCTCAAAGGCCAACGCTCTACGCCGGACCGGGCAATCGTGGCGCATCTCGATACCCTCGGCGCTATAGTCAAGGGGTTTCACGCGGCCAATGGCTGGCCGAGGCTCGCTCCGATCGGTCACTGGGCAGCGCGTTTTGCCGAGGGTGCCCGCGTCACTGTTTTTTCCGACGATGAGCGGCGTACAACGGGAACGATCCTACCATTTAAGGCGTCAGGCCATACCTACGGGGAGGAAATCGAATCTCAGCCAGCGGCTTGGAGCAATCTTGAGCTGCGGTTAGACGCGCCGGTTTTCAATGAAAAGGACGTGCGAGCGCTTGGCATCAACGTGGGCGACATTGTTGCTATCGATGCTCAGCCTCAGTTCACATCCACTGGCTATATCAACTCACGCCATCTGGATGACAAGGCTGGAGTGGCCGCCGTGCTTGCCGCCGCTAAGGCCCTACGTGAAGAGAAGGCGGCTTTGCCGATGGACTGCCATTTGCTGTTTACAATTTCTGAGGAAGTGGGCGTGGGCGCCTCGCACGTCTTGCATGGCGACGTTGCGGAAATGATCTCTATCGACAACGGAACAATCGCCTCGGGTCAATACACTTGCGAGGACGGTGTAACGATTGCCATTCAGGATTCAAGCGGCCCATTTGACTGGCATCTGAGCCGAAGCATAATCCATTTATGCAAACGTTTCTGCATCACTCACAGCCGTGACGTCTTCAACCATTATCGCAGTGACAGTGCCGCCGCCCTTGAGGCGGGAAACGACATCCGGACCGCACTCGTGTGCTATGGTCTTGACGCCTCCCATGGCTATGAGCGTGTACACATAGACTCGCTGCTTGCTGTTGCCCGGCTTATTGCCCTATACGCGCAGAGCCCGGCGCTGTTTGAGCGCGACTCTGAGGCGCTCGGTCCCCTTGGCGATTTACCGGCAACGGGGGACGAGCCCCTGAGTTGAAAACTAGTAACGTAACGTCTCTGGCGTCCTACTATCCTTAGGAAATTTGGGAGACGGACGAATCAGTTGGTGACGAGCGAATGTGCCGCGTCGCCACATGAACTAGCTGACGACTCGTCAAATGGACCGACAAACGGGTGACTGCAGCCGAGTGCCACGTTGTGTGAGTTCTCGATCAAGATTCGGGGGCAGAGGTACAAATAGGGACGGGGCCACGTTGGCCCCGCCCAATTCGAGTCGGTTCTAACTTTTTTAGCTGTGAAACCGGTTAGTTCTTCTCTTCTTCTTTGTCTTTCATTGTTGGCACAGCATCACCTAAAATCTCCGTGGGGGGATGCTTATTCGTGTCTTCGCCGCTCTTCATGGTCGGGACTTCCGAGCTGACGGCTTCGGTCGGCGGATGTTTGTCCTGGCCTTCCTTTTGAGCTTCTTCAGCGATGACGGCTGAACTTAATCCCATAGCTGCAATGGCGCCGTACAAAATGTAACTTTTCATTCTCGTTCCTCCTTCACCCGAAGTGCTTTCGTCAAGTTTGATTGGCGTGTTCATAGGGGAAACACGGGAGGTGGCAGGTAGGTTCCAAGACTCTTGCATAGTCCGAGTATGGTTGAAGCCTATATGCGGGCGTCGTTTCAATCGGCCCAATTTGCCTCGATCCAGACGCGCGGCGCCATGTAGCGTTGTGGCGGGGAACCATGTACGGCGCTTGGACGTTGATTGTGGAGGAGCGCATAGTACACCCTCAAACCAGCAGGATTTAGGAGCCCAATATGAAATCGCCGGTTTTGCGTTGTGCCGGTCTTATCACCGCAATTGCTCTTGTCTGCACCTTGTCATTTGACGTCGTTGATGTGCGCGCCGATTCGAAAAGCACGTTTATCGGATCACTGACCTGCACAGTAGCAGGCCGCGAGAAGTTTGAATTTGGTAAAACACGAAATCTGTCATGCGTTTTTGATTCGATCGGCGAAGGCGCCAATCAAGGTTACGAAGGAACAATATCAAAATATGGATTAAATATCGGTGCTGCGGAGGGCAAGGTCGTAATGGTCTGGTCCGTCTTCACGGCCGACACCGAGTCTTTACGAACTGCCTTGTCAGGGACATACACAGGAATCGTGGCGAACGGTGCGATTGGCGGTGAGAACGGACTGATCGGCGGAACCGAAAATCGGTTTACGCTGCGTCCAATGCGCACTCAGCCAAACTCAGATGCAAACTTTGCCTTAGCCATTGCAAAGATCGAGTTGCGGTCAATTCACCCGCGGGCCGCTTTGGACTTACTAGATCCGGCTCTTGAATGAGGGTTCTTCCATCGTCGAGCCTGCATGGAGAAAGCGTCGGTCCAACCAGTATGGCATGCTCGGCAAGCTTCGTCGCAAACATTCTATGGCACTTAGATGCCGAAAGTGGACGCCATCCACAGCATCAAGAGCGGGCGTGTGGGCCCGGCCACGTTGAGTGGTTAGGTCAGAATGCCCACCGAGGCCTCGAGGATCACGACCTGTTTGCCAGGATCCACGCGGAAATGAGGCCGGCAGTATCCGCCAGCAAATCTGAGCACGGAGGTTCGCATGGAAGTCAATAAACTCGATGGTATTCGCTACGCGTTGCAAACGCGTGTTGGTGTGTTGGGCAACGTGCCGTCATCATCGCCGATCGGGCGCTTCATCCGCAATCAGCCGGTCACCATTAAAGCGCTCATTGCCGATCTAGAGAATAGGGACGGCTATGACGATTTAGTCGCGCGGCTCCGGGATGCTTTGCTGCCCCCCTGCCAATGACTAGTGCCAACCATTGATCGATTGTTGCGCGTTGGCCTTAGGCTGACCGAAGCCCCGTTGAGCTACTTAACGTGAGTGCTCAATGGTCTCCAACGCAGCCCGATGATTGAGTACTGCTCGTAAAGCTTGGCACAACGAATGTCCGCTTGGACCTACCGTTCGTGTGACGGCAAGGCCGCCCCAAAGATTGTTCCACCTCGTCTTCGAATCCCATGATGGAAGGGCCTTGGTGCCGATTCCGAAGAGAAGCACGAGCCCGCGAGCGGCCTCGACACTGAATGGGTGGAATAGTCTGAAAGCGCTTGACCCCGAACGGCCGATTAGAGAAGCGGACATAAGGCTGTATTGTTCGTCCGCAAAACGCGATTATTCACAGCGGTCGCGCTAAGCGTAAAGATTAGAAGCTGCCCCCTGTCTCAAAGTCCCGCCCGGCTGATCCGCCAGCGCGGCTTCCGCCACTTCCTGTCCAATCGCTACCCGTGCCCCAAGGCCATTGGCCGATCGGCGGGATACCAGACTGCCGCCGCCATGGGTCAGCGGGGCGCTGCCGCCACCGCTGCTGGCCCTGGGCACGGGCCCAATACTCAGCCGCGCTGATCGCACCTTGGAGCAATAGCCTCAGGAGTTCTTGGAGGTTGGGATTGTCGCTAAACTCGGAAGCGACATCATCATAGTGTGACCGGCGAAACTTCGAGGACAGTTGGATGAGCTCCCTCTTCTTCTCGTACAGCTCATCGAGCGTTTCACGTTGCGTCTTTCCCGCTCTCTGTAATTTTTCGATTTCGCGTTCCAAATCGCGCATACGGTCTACAATGCGGTCATCTTGCGCCGTGGCGGTTGCAAGCGCATCCTCCATCAACTGGCGTAGGCTCTCGTTTTTCAGAAACTGAGCGTAAACATCAACAGCGTCCTTAAACGATTGATCCTCGCCGTTGGCATAGAGCTTGAGCTGGCTGTCGGCCTCCGATAGTTCGGCTGTAACGGCCTCAAGCTTTTCGTTCAATGCGGTTTGCTCATTGCGAACCACCTTCAACTCATTAGTTAAATCCATGCCAGCAAGTTCGTGGGTTTTCTTGGCTTCAATTCCATCGAATGTGCGCCGAGCTTCGTCAACGCGATCTTGAAGTCGATCCGCGTGGGCTCTCAGCCTGACGGGAATCTCCGTGAGCATGGCATAGTTGGCGCGCGCGTCAGTGTACTTCACAAGGCCACCGACCCATTCATCGAGGAAGCGAATGAGACCTGTTGCCTGATAAGCAGGCGTGCCGAATTGCCGCCGCCAGAGATACATGAACAAGGGGTCACTATGATAGGGGGCACTCTTCTCCTGTTCCTCTTGTGCTACCTGTTCGGCACGAGCCTGCGCCTTTTTCAACATGCCGCTAAGTTCGCCAAAGTGCGCCTTCTGCTTCGCGTAGTCGGGATCTCCGACCAGCGCTTTTTGCGCAGCCGCGGCGAAATGGTCGAACTTTCCTTCCAACACTGCGATCCCGCGGCTTTGTTCCGTTAGCTTTTGGATCAAATCTTTTCTCTCGCGTTCAGCCGCAGCACCGCGTTCTTGGAGTTCTACGACACTCTTCATGCGTGCACTCAGCAGATTACGAACTTGGTGCGATAGCTTGTCTGCTTCATTAATTACGCTATCTGCAACGGCATCATGAACTCGAACGTGAGCGAGTTCTTTTAAGGATGCCAGGCGCTCTGCTCCGAGTGACGCGCGCTCCCGGTTCGCCCGTTCGAGTTCGCGCCGAAGCTCGCTCTCCCGTTGCGTGATATCGTTCAATGCCTGCTCAATGGAGCTGAGCGTTTCGCGCCCGGTTCGCATACCATCACCACTCAGTCAAAGCGCCACCTGAAATGGAAATGCGCCAAGAGGGCTCGAGATGACCCGGTTGCTTAACTCCAACCACCGCCTTCTGGATGATCCCGTCGTCTAGCTTGTCGGCCTGGACGTTATCGAAAACCGTTTTCGGCACGCGAACTGCCCACTTTTTTACACGTTCGCGTTCGCCTGTTTCTTCATTCAAAATTTCGCGCTCAATCGCATTCCCTTGGCTATCAAGCGCCTCAACGACAAGGTAATAATTGCGCTGATCTGGATTAACGCGCGGCACTCTCCACAGCCCAGAGACCTCGCCTTGCCTATTGACGATACGAACGTTGAACGCGCGCCGAAGCTCGTCCAGCATCGCGGTTAGCTGTGTCGTTGCATTGCGTGCCACGGCGACTTGTCCACCGGAGGCCGCCGAGAGCCCGCTTTGAGCAATGCGTTCAGCTTCGGACTTCACACGAGTCGATTGTGCCTCGACTTCAATCTGCCCGAGAAGCGTACGGATCGTCGTGGGCAATTCCTGGGTCAGCTGGCGGCGTGAGGCAGCCTCCTGCTGTATGCGCGGTCTTTCATAGGCGAGATACCAGCCGGAAATCGCTACGAGGGCAGCCGCCAACCCGTAGGCCACCCAGCGACCCCATGTGCTCCGCGTGACATAGAGCTTTGCCAGGCGCACCGAGAGGGTCTCACGGGCGGGCGTGTAAACAAAGCGGTTCTCCTCCAGCGCTTTCACACCTTCTTCTAAGATCTCATCAGGGACCTCGATCCCCTGACCCTTGTAGAGATTACGCAGGCGTTTGATCAGTTCCGCGCGACGCTTTTCGTCGTTGAGTTCACGCTCAACGAGACGCTCATCGTGGCGAAGCATGTCCACGACGTCCATGGCAATCATGACGTCGTCGAGCGGCCGCTCGTGCTCTGCCGCAGGATTCGTCATGAGTTCAGTGTCCTTATGCCTGCAGCGCCGCAACGTCCGCCGCAAGCTTCGCCAAGCGCCGCTTGCCGTCTTCGACGGCATCCCGGATCTCTTCCGAATTGCGCGTGGCGAGGATGCGCATCTCCTTGATGATCTCGCGCGAGCGCTCCTGGAAACTGATGACAGACTCAACCAGTTTCTTGACAGCGTCAGCCCGAACTGTCGGTCCGTAACCCGCTTTGATCGCTTCTATCTGGATCTTGTCGCCGACATCAGAGATGGTTTCCAGACTCTCGGATACGCCCTTCTTCATAGCTTCAAGCGTCTCGGTTGACTCATGCAAACCAAACAGACCTGTGAATGACGCCTTGAGCGCTGTCAGGACCGCCTCATTCGTGGAGAAGAAGGTGATTGCCTGTTGGTAGACGCGCTCTTTCGCGTTTGTCGTTTGCAGCAATCGGGTCATGATGATCTCGGAGGTATTGTACCCAACAGTCAGGTTGTCGGCGAGGTCCTTGGCAATCTGATAGCGCTTCTCTTCCTCCTGCAGATTTCGTAATTTTTGGTCGCGGGTTAATTCCAGCTTGGCGCGCTCCGCTGGTTCGCTGCCCGCAAAGTTCGCAACGGCATCCGAAGCTTGATTAAGAGACTTCTGTGAAACGTTGAGTCGTTCTTCGGCGGTCTTGAGGATGTCGAGTGCCAGGATTTGCGCCTGCTTGTAGGCGCCGCGATAATCCTGATAGGCTGACAGAATCCTTTGTTCCCGCTTCATCTGATCTTTGCTGTCGGCAGCAACGTCAAGATAGGTCTTCTGAATGTCATCGAACCTCGTGGCGACATCGCCGCGGGCCACCTTCATCCAAATGTTATTGGCCCGTTCCCAAGTCGACAGCTTGCCATCCTCGAGCTGATCGACCAACATTTTTGCATCGTCTCGGATGGAATTGAACTGATCCACGATGTCATCGTAGCGCTCTCCGATATTCATTCCCGCAATCTCATTTCGGACAATCTCATTGAAGGTCGAAGCCTCGGCAAGCGTGCGCGCGATAATCGTGACCTTGTCTTTGTCGAGTTCAGCGATCTGGTCAAGCAATGCGCCAATCGGATCCTCGCCCGAGCTTTCTTTGGTCAAGCCCATGTCCCGAACGCTTTCGAGCGCCCGATCCAGGTACTGCAGTGCGGGAAGTGCGGTCATCGTTCCTCTCCAGATACGCTGGCTATACGCATGCTTTTGGACATGGGCCTTGTTGCGGGTGGCACGTCGGGTGCACGTCCCGCGATCAGTGGCGTCAACATCTGCCCCACGTCGAGCGTCTACTCCTTATCGCGCGCCCGACATTGCGATTGGGATCAGCCGAGACGTGGCGTTAGCGACTGTCGGGCGCGCTGAATTTAGGGTGCGAACCGCGACTTGAGGAAGCCGATCACAAGCGCGGTGAGACCACCGCTGACGCCTCCCGTCAGGAAGCCGGAAACGATGGTCCCGATGTCCAACCCAGAGGCAGCGGCTGCCCCGCCTAGCCCGAGCACGCTATTAAGAATTTGCCCTCCAACGCCGCCGCCCAGTGCACCTGCGATTGAGTTGCCGAGCGTGCCGAGGCTGGTGTCTTTGGCAAGCGCACCGGCAGCATTGCCGCCGATCGCGCCGCTGATCAACTGTATGATTAGGGAAGTAAGGTCCATGAGCGAATCCTCCATTGGGATCTTATTTGTCAGCGTGAGCCCATAAAGAAATCTCCGCCAATTCCTATGGTTAGGCAAGCGGAGATACGCGTTGTACTTCCACTTCTATGCTGAGATCGTCTATCATCGTTAAAGAAGAACCGTAGTGGACCCATTCTTGAAAGGCTGACTGCTGAACGACCAAGCAGTGTGCCATTGCCGCGCTTTATTCTGACGCTATTGAGAACGATCTGCGCGCCACCTTGCGCAACTTCGCTCTCAAGGTGGGC
>CAZURR010000094.1:0-9140 GCA_964622715.1 uncultured Hyphomicrobium sp.
GAGCCCGATGAAAGGCGACGCGGGCGATGGAAGCATCGATCTCCGCGTTGCGGGCTTCCTCGAACGCTTGCGCACGCTGAGCCTTCACACGAGCGATAGAAGCGTCGATTTCTGCGTTACGGGCACGCGCAAACGCTTTCGCATATTGGAGTTCGACGTCCGCAATAGAACATTCGATCTCAATGTTGAGCTGTCCTGACGACAGCTGGCGACACTCTATGTTGACATCAGGCCCGGCCGATAGCTCGGCGGAGCCAACATTGGTCGTCTTACCCAACGCCGGGAACGCGAGCCCCGATACGATGAGCGCAACTGGAATACGCAAGAACGACATGACTGATTGACCTCGGTTGTTCGGGTACGGCGCCCCGGCGGCGCGAAAAACAATTCGAATTTGAAGGTAATTGGTTTAAAATTCGGTACTTAATTGCGAAGATTTATTCAAAAGGAATTGCCGTTGCGATTAATAATAGAATCCTTTCGACTGTGTCTTCCCGATGCACGAATTGAGAGGCCGCCACAGCATCACCAGTGATCATCGCAGCGAATGGCCGAAAATCGGGTGTGTAACGGTGAACACAAAGTTATCGCGGGCCGCGACAACGCATCCACGATGCGCTATATCCCCGACCGCATGAATATTATCACATCCTCCGGCGACCTCACCTCAGTCTGCCAGCGCCTTGCGGCGAGCGACTTCGTCGCCGTCGACACCGAATTCATGCGCGAGCAGACCTTCTGGCCTCAGCTCTGCCTCGTACAGATTGCGGTGCCGGACGAAGCTTTCATCGTCGACCCGCTCGCGAAAGGGATCGACCTTGCCCCATTCTGGGAGCTGATGGCGAACGAGGACGTTGTCAAAGTCTTTCACGCCGCGCGCCAGGACATCGAAATCGTCTTTGCCAAGACCGGACTTGTGCCCCATCCCGTGTTTGATACGCAAATCGCGGCAATGGTCTGCGGTTTTGGGGAATCGATCAGCTACGTCAATCTGGTGAAAAAGGTGACAGGCACCGAACTCGATAAGTCATCGCGTTTCACCGATTGGAGCCGGCGCCCACTCTCTGAAAAACAGCTCAAGTATGCGCTGGCCGATGTCACGCATTTGCGCGACATCTATGACCATCTAAGGGGCGAGTTGGAGGCCTCAAACCGATCTGCTTGGCTCAACGAGGAGATGGGCGTTCTGACCGATCCAAGAACGTATGAGTCACACCCTGAGAATGCCTGGCAGCGACTGAAGCTACGTGTCCGAAATCGCAAGTCGCTGGCGGTCCTCATGGAGCTTGCGGCATGGCGGGAACGGCTGGCGCAGGGGCAGGATGTGCCACGCGCGCGTATTCTGCGTGACGAGGCGCTCTACGACATCGCCAGCCAGGCACCCACCAGCACCGACAAGTTGAGCGAGTTGAGGACACTGAGTGAGGGCTTCTCGCGCTCAGCGCGGGCCAAGGAGATTATCGAGGCAGTAAAGCTTGGCCTCGCACGCGACGTGAAGACGCTGCCACCCATCAATCACGGCCAGCACCTTTCGGCAGAAGCGACCGCGCTGATCGATCTATTGCGTGTGCTGCTGAAAGCGTCGGCAGCGCGCCATAAGGTTGCGTCGCGACTCATTGCCGGATCGAGCGATCTGGAACGCATCGCCTTGGAAACGGAGCCGGATATCCCGGCCCTCAAGGGCTGGCGGCGGCGGCTGTTCGGAGAGGATGCACTGCGCCTGAAAAGGGGCGACGTCGCGTTGACGCTCAATGGCGGCGAGGTCGTGACGACCGAGGTGTCGAAGTCTTAGCCGCGTCCCGGATCGTATTTGTTCTTCTCACGCCACTCGGAAAAGAAGTAGGCAAGGCTATCGTCGATCGTGTCGGGCAGGACGATGCGTATGGTCACGAGCTGGTCGCCAGACTCGGGCCGGCCGGCACTCTTGATCCCCTTGCCCTTCAAGCGGAAGACGCGGCCCGAGTTCGTGCCCTTGGGAATTGCGAGCTGCACGCGTCCGCCGATGGTGGGAACCTCGATCTTGGCGCCGAGCACGGCTTCGTCGATCGTAATTGGTACCTCTAAGAGAATGTCGTCGTCAGAGCGCTGGAATTTCGGGTGCGGGCGCACACGTACCTCCACGAGCGCATCACCCCGCTCGGCGGCTCCGAAACCACCCCCACCTTTGCCCTTAAGCCGCAGCACCTTGCCATCGCTGACGCCGGCGGGAATGCTGAGGTCGAGCACGCCGCCTTCGGGCAGTGTGACACGTTTCTTAGTGCCAGATACCGCTTCTAGAAAATCTACTTCCAGCGTGTAACGGACGTCGGGTCCTTTGACGCTGTAGCCACCGCGCCCGCCTGGGCGCCCAGAACGCTTGCCGCCGAAAATATCGGAAAAGATGTCACCGGCGCCGACATCTTCGAAGCCCGCTCTGGCGCCAGCCCTTGCGCCGCGAGCCGCTCCGGCAGCGTGATGGCGGTAACGATCCCGGCGCGGCTCGCCGCGCGCATCGATTTCGCCACGATCGAAGGCTCGGCGCTTTTGCGGATGGCTGAGGAGCTCATACGCCGACGAAACCTTTTTGAATCGTTCCTCAGTCCCGGTGCGGTTCGCCGGGTTGAGGTCGGGATGCAATTCCTTGGCGAGCCTGCGAAACGCCTTGCGGATGTCGTCATCCGAGGCTCCTTTCGCAACGCCTAGGATCGCGTAGGGGTCGTCGGCCATTGCGGAAACATTCCGATCGTTGCGGATAAAAACCTATTCTAGCAAGAATTGTGGCGGCGGCAGGCCTGGAAATTCTTGGTTCTCAACGGCCTATGTGGACCTCCGATTGGCGCCCCAAGAGTTGGGCAAGCGCCTCCAGGCGGCGGCGCAGGCGCTCCCCGTCCATTCCCGCATAGGACTTGGGGATGGTGAGAACGAGTTTGTCACCTTGGTAGTTTAGCGGGGTCTCGTCTATGACGCCTGCAACCCCGATAGAGAGCATGTGCGCGGTTCGAACCGCGGCGCCGACAATGCGCGCGCGTTTCTGCAAACGTTTGGAAAGAATGGATTTCAGCTGATCGGAAAGGTCCTTGCCGCGGCCCTCTCCGGCACCGACGTGACGGTAAAAAATGGAAAGCGCAAGGAAAACGCGGCCGGGATGGTCGATTCCGCCAAGGGCTGCATAGGCCAGCAAATTGAGACCCTGTTCGCCGCGATAGTCCGGGTGCGCACGCCAGCTGATGTCAGAGATGAGGCAGGCGGCATGGCGCAAGCGTCGCTCTTCGGGCGTCTCCCCGGGGCCTGGCGGCGCGAAGATGGCGTCCGTCCAATTGCACAGCTCCCAGGCGTGCTCCATGGACCGAGAACGCAAGCTCGACAACTCCGCGCAGTAGCTGATAAGGGGATCCTTGCGGCGCTCGTGCGCAGGCAGAAGACTGAACAGCAAACCCTCGCGAATGCCAAAAACGGAAAAAACGACCTGGCTCGGTTGCGCCCTCCCGAGGAGTTCGCCGAGAACAACGGCACTATAGGGCAGCACCTCGCGCCGCGCCTTTGCCAGATCATCAGCGCCGGTCAGAGTACTGAGCTTTTTCGACTTGAGGACATATTCGCAAAAGGCCATCGCTTCGGCGGCTGGGATCGCATAGTCCTGGGTCACATGTAGCGGATAGCTCGTTTGCTCCATGTGCAGACGGGCCAACGCCCGCCAGCTCCCACCCACCGCGTAGAAGGGTCGCCCTTTTCCTCCCGAGAGCCAGGGCACACCCGATATGCCTTCCTCGACAATTGGAATGGCCTTTTCGACCTTGGCGCTGGCGCTATCGATGAGCCGCAATCCACCGAGCGGCAACGTCACTGCTTTTTTGAGCTTGTTGCCCGAAAGATCGATGATTTCCAGGCTTCCGCCGCCAAGATCGCCCGCGATGCCGTCGGCGTGGATAAAGCCCATCATGACGCCTTGCGCGGCAAGCTGCGCCTCCTTTTCGCCCGACAGTACCTCGATATGCGTGCCGCAAGCTTTTTCTGCGAGCGTTATGAATTCGGCACCATCGACGGCATCGCGCACGGCAGCCGTGGCGATGGCGCGAACGTTCTTGACCTCTAATATTCGCGCGATCGAGCGAAAGCGTACGAGTGCGGCGAGCGCGCGCTGCTTGCTCTCCTCACCAAGCCGGCCGGTGGTGCCGATCGAGCGGCCAAGACCACAGAGCACTTTTTCGTTGAACAGCGGTGCAGGAGAGCGCACCGCTCCCTCGTACACGACAAGGCGAACCGAGTTCGAACCGATGTCGATGACGCCGAGGGGCTCAAGCTCCGATGATATACGGCTCCGCTGGCCGAACAACCACTCCAAGCTCGTCAAAGCACGCCCCTAATTAGTCCTTTGCGAGTAGCTTGAAGCGGGGCGGGAAATTCTCCTTCAGCGCTTGGCCTCGACCCGAGAGACTCGGATTGTTGAGGAAATATTTGTGCGCGTTGAAGGCATCCTCTCCTTTGGCCGGCACGATCCGCTCCGAAGAGCCGTCTGCCTTTATCCGCCAGCTCTGCTGGTTGTCCTTCAAGTTCGCGACCATGATTTGGTCAAGAACTTGCTCGTGCACAGTAGCGTTCTTTATCGGCACCATAGCTTCAACACGCCTATCGAGATTGCGCGGCATCATGTCTGCGGAGCTGATGTAAACGGCGGCATTCGGTGAAGGCAACCCCTCGCCGCGCCCAAAACAGTAAATGCGTGCGTGCTCCAAGAAACGCCCGACGATGCTCTTGACATGAATGTTGTCCGAAAGCCCTGGAACCTCAGGGCGCAGACAGCATACGCCGCGCACCACGAGGTCGATCGTCACCCCGGCCTGACTTGCCTCGTATAGGGCGGTGATGATCTGGCCGTCGACGAGCGCGTTCATCTTCATCCAGATGGCGGCGGGACGCCCCGCCTTGGCGTGCTCAATCTCCTCGTGGATGTGCGCGACGATTCGATCGCGGATGCCATACGGACTCGCTGCCATCAACTGCAAGCCGGCTGGCTCACCATAGCCAGTCACGAAGTTCATGATCCGCGTAACGTCGCGGGCGATAACCGGGTTAGTCGTGAACAACGAAAGATCGGTGTAAACACGCGCCGTCTGCGGGTGGTAGTTGCCCGTGCCAATGTGACAGTAGGTGGTTAGCTCAGTACCTTCACGCCGCACGACGATACCGAGTTTGGCATGCGTCTTGAGCTCGATGAAGCCGTATACGACGTGCACGCCCGCGTTTTCCAGATCGCGCGCCCAGCGGATGTTGGCCGCCTCGTCAAAGCGTGCTTTGAGCTCGACCACCGCGGTCACCGACTTACCCGCCTCGACTGCCTCCTTGAGCGCATCCACGATGGGGCTATCGCGTGAGGTACGGTAGAGGGTCCACTTGATGGCCATGACATTAGGATCGGCCACGGCCTGGCGCAGGTATTGAACGACGACGTCGAAGGACTCGTATGGATGGTGGACGATGATGTCCTTGTTGCGCACGGCGGCAAAACAATCGCCATTGAACTCACGAATGCGCTCGGGAAAACGGCTGTTAAAAGGCTTGAACAAGAGGTCGGGCCGATCCGATACGATGAGCTGCGCCGTGTCGGCGAGCGCCAGGAGGCCATCCTTGATGAACAGCTCCTCCTCGCCGACCTCCAGCTCCTCCACCACGAACCGCTTCAGGCGGTTGGGCATCGCAGACTCAAGCTCGAGCCGGATCACGTGACCACGGCGGCGGCGTTTAAGTGCCGTCTCATAGGAGAGGACGAGATCTTCCGCTTCCTCCTGAATCTCGATGTCGCTATCACGCAACACCCGGAAAGCGCCTTGGCTCTTTATTTGGAAGCCGGAGAACAGCTCTTCAATAAAGAGGCCGATTAGCGTCTCCACCCGAATGAAGCGCAGCACAGGTCCTTCACCGTCGAGCCCACCGAGCCGAATGAAACGCTCAAGCTGTCCCGGAATCGGAATCAGACCATTCATGATCCGGCCGTCGCTCTCGCGCTGCAATTCGACCGCTATGACAAGGCCCCTGTTGAGGATGAAGGGGAATGGGTGCGCCGGGTCCACAGCGATTGGGGTCAGAATGGGAAAGATATGAGCAAGGAACAGTCGCCGAAGCCAGCTGCGTTCCTCGGCACTCAGATCTTTCGGCTCAAGAATATGGATGCCGGCTTTCACCATCTCATCTCTGAGCTTGCGCCAGCAGGCCTGCTTGTCGGCAACAAGGCCGGCGGCAAACCGGTTGATGGCGCGAAGTTGTGCCGCTGGCGTAAGGCCATCCTGCGAGAGAGCCTGCACACCGGCCGAGACCTGGCCATACACGCCCGCTACGCGGACCATGTAGAATTCATCAAGGTTTGAGGCGGAGATCGACAAGAAGCGAAGGCGCTCAAGCAAGGGATGGCGCTCGTTCTGCGCCTCCTCTAGCACGCGCCGGTTGAACTGCAGCCACGACAGCTCACGGTTGTAGAAGCGAGCCGGGCCTTCCGGTGGCACCTCCTGCGCCGGCACCGCGTTAAGCTGCGGCTTCTCACGCGTTCTATTTCTTGCAGTTGCCATATCCGGCTCCACGAATTCTGACCCCAGGCGCAATCAGGGGACAGAGTACAACAGCACCATGACATATCCCGGCTACCTTAGGATATTGTCACTGAAGCTCATCTTTGAGGCCTACACTCGCCAACGCCTCTGCCGCCAGCGGCTTTGTTACCTTGCGATGCATGGAAAGCGCCAGTCGATCGATGGTCTCGACCACGCGGTTTGCCGCTTTCATGGACCGCTCCATGCGCACGCTCAAGTATTCGATCACGGGCGGTTCAATATTGAGTTGCCGGTCGGCAAACAATTTCACCAGCACCGCCTTGAGGAGCGCCTCATCGGGCGGCTGCACCTCCACTAGGGGAAGCGCGCGCATACGCGAACGCAGGTCCGGGATTTTGAATGCTAGATCTCCAGGCGCAACGCGCGAAGTCAACAAGACGGCAAGCTTGCTCTCGCGCGCGCGATTGAGCAAGTGGAAGAGCGCCTGTTCCTCCGCAATCCCCCGATCGAGATCCTCCACAACCAAGGCGCTGCCGTCGGCGAGCGTGGCTACGGTGGCGTCCGTCAGAGCGCTTGCCGCAACGAGATCAGCCGAGCAGCGTAGTTGCCATACGTGCGCCAAGTGGCTCTTACCGGAGCCCTGCGTTCCGATGACAACGAAAGCCGGATGCGGCCAGTCGGGCCAGCGATCGATAAGCTCCACGGCCGCCGCATTGGACCGACTCACCAGGAAGTCCTCTGCACCGAGCGCCTCGCGGTGCGCGAGATCGAGAATGAGCTGACGGGGCGCTGCGGTCATGGGGACAACGAATTCTCCAACGCGGGCTCAACTCCTGGATCGGGTTCATCGACCCGAATGACGGGGCTAGCCAGAAAAGTCTTTAGCCGCCAGTCTCCGGGGGCTCATAGCCGGACATATGTAGCAGCCAAGAGTGCAGATAGGCAGCAAGCGAAGCGAACGTCAGTCCGCCGGTCACCCACACCAGCACAAAGCGCACCCAATCGAGGCCCAGCCCGAACGCCTCGTCCGCCAATACCGTTGCGGCCAGAACAATCTGCGCAACCGTGTTGGCCTTGCTGACGACGAGCGGGCGGATGCGAACAGGATTGCTAATAAGCCACGACAAGACGATCGCAATGACGATCAGAATGTCGCGTGAAACAACCGCAATGACGAGCCATAGCGGCAGCTTTCCACCCACGCCAAGGGCAAGAAAAATGCTAACGATCAAGAGCTTGTCTGCGAGGGGGTCTAAGTAGGCACCCAGCTCGGTCGTCCAGTGAAACGTCTTGGCAAGATAGCCGTCCACGGCGTCGGACATGCCGGCAATGATGAAGGCAAAGAAGGCAGCTTGGACTTGGCCAGTTACCAGCAGCCAGAAAACAATGGGCACCAGAATGATGCGACCCAGCGAGATGAAGTTCGGAATATTCAAGGCTCAATCCTGGTGTGCTGGCTCTTTGTGAGCACGTCGTTAAGCGGTTTTTCGCGCCCGCCGCCGGTAATATTACCTGCAGCGTCTACCGCCGGCGCCCTGCCATCGTCCAGGACGGTGAGCCAAGTCAACCTATGCTAACCGGACTTTCATTGGCGAAAGTGAAGGATCAGGCCTCCCTCAGCGCTGTTTAGCGTGAAGCCGCGACTGTAAAGCGCCGAGGCAAGCCCTTCGGCGCCGCCTGGATAGCGTAATGACAGGTTGGCGCTGCGTGCCGATTGCGCATCGATCCTCAAGTCTTCGACACCGGGCATTTCGAGCAGCTGCCGGCGCATATCATTCCACTCCGCAAGGCTTATGTAGCGAGCCTGGATGGCGACAAGCTGGCCACCGAAACCGCCTGCCCCACCCGACTTAACGGTCTTCCAGCGTCCCTCCAGCACCCCGAGGGCGACCACAGCAGCCAGCTCCATCGAATAGGCAGTGTCGCCGTCGAAGACGCGATATCTGCGCATGAGATTGATTGGGCCAACGGCGTCCATGCCAACGAGCGTCACGATGACCCGCTTGGTGGAGGGTTCAAGGTCCGCAATCGCGACGACCACGCGAGGAGACTTGTACTCGCCAGCCAAGATGCGCTCCGCGCCGCCCTGTCCCTCGACGAGCATTTTGAGCGTGTCGGGAAGGATCTGCGGTTTCAAACTTTGCAGATCGACGGGCGTCAGCGTGTTCTCCAGATCGAGGCCCTTCCAAATGTCGGTCCAGACGCGAGAGGCGCGGCCGGTCTGGATCGCCCCTTGAGCATTGCGCACAACCGGGATCAGTATCAACTCCGGTGCCTGCTCCTCGACGAAAGGAATACCTTCACGCTGCAGCACGTAGCGCACCGAATCGCGGCGGAATAAAAAGTCGAGACTGGCGATGTAACGCGTTCGCGAGTTGCGCTCCGAACGCACGGAGAAGCCCTCAAAATAGCTCGATGAGTTGAGCGACGATAAACGCTTGAGCCGATCGTAAGCTGTGACGGGCACGACTCGCTTCAACAACGATCGGAATGCGGCTTGCTGGCCATCGGCCAGGGCCTTTTTCTTGGCGGCAACAGCATTCTTAGCCTGCGCGTCGACGGGGTAGTTGCCGACAGTGTAGACTCCTTCGCCAAGCGCCGCGGAGCCTGCGCCCAAAA
>CAZURR010000095.1:0-8803 GCA_964622715.1 uncultured Hyphomicrobium sp.
ATGGTCGGTGAGACGCCCAGCATCGATCGCATCGGGCCGCAAGGCGCGATGTTCACCGACTACTATGCCGAGCAGAGCTGCACCGCTGGGCGCACGGCCTTTTTCACCGGCATGCATCCAGTGCGCGCCGGCATGCTCCTACCGGAAATTCCCGGAGCCCCATCCTATCTGCAACCTGGAACGCCGGCCCTTGCAAAATTTCTGCACGACCTTGGCTACACGACCGGTGAGTTCGGCAAGAACCACCTGCGTGATCACACCGACGTGTTGCCGACCGCGCACGGCTTCCACGAGTTCTGGGGCTATCTGTATCACCTCGATGCGATGCAGGGGGTGAGCTTCCCGGACATCAACAAGAGTCCGACCGATCAGACTATCGCGCCGCCGTGCAAGAACACGCCGGTCCCCGGACTCGCACCGGTGACCGGTGCCGTCGATCTCAAGACGACGACCTGTCTGACGCCTCCACGTCCGGTGATTTGGTGCAAGTCCTCTGACGGCACAGCGGCGAACCAGACCTGCAAAGACGAGGGACCGCTGACACTCGAACGCTCTAAGACGGTGGACGAGGAGATCTCGGCCAAGGTTATCGACTTCCTCGATCGGAACGACCCCGAGACGACGGGCAAGCCCTTCTTCATCTGGTACAACCCGGCGCGCATGCACATCACGACCGTGCAAGGCGGTTCATGGTGGCCCGAATGGTGTAGCTGGCTCGCTGCGCGCTCGAGCCCCATGTGTTCTGCAGCTGCCGTTGGCGCGGAAATGCAAGGAAAACCTTCATTGGGCGACGCGCCAGGGACCTATGTTCTTCAGCCCTAGCGGCTCTGCCTCCCATAACGAACAACGAGAGCGACAATGATAACGCTGGAGGATTGCATTGCCATTGGCTGGGACAAGTGTATTCAGGCGGTGCATGCGGTGGGAGCAGCAACGGCATTCATTCAAAACGCCAAACGCATTCACGTGCTCACGGTCGAAGAACCTCAAGAAGAAACAGCCGATCCGCACAGGTTGGTCGAATACCTTGCGTGGCATGGCCTCAATGCAGAGGGAAAGGTTGTTCCGAGAGCACACGAACAAGTCGGTCATGCGCTCCTTGCGACAGCACGTGAAATCGAGGCGAGCCTCCTCGTCATGGGGGCTACACCCACTATCGCTTCCAAGAGGCAGTGCTCGGAGGCACGACCCTACATGCGATGCGCCAAAGTCACCACCCACTCTTAATGATGCATTGAGAAACCATGAAGACTTCCAGTTCGCATACCGGTCGCAAAAGAATAGAGGGAGACCCGAACGACGGCCCGCTCGGCCGCGTGACATCGGTTAGCGGTTCGGTCGTGGACGTTACATTCCCGGTAGGCGCCTTGCCGCCGATTAACAATGCGCTCCAAGTTGATTGGGGTGGTCCACATCGCCTGATCGTTGAGGTCCAGCAACACCTGGATCCTTGTACGATACGAGGTGTGGCGATGCAGGAAACGGCCGGCCTTCGATGTGGTGTGACCGTAAAGGATGCCGGCGCGCCCATACTCGTGCCGACGGGGGAATCCGTTCTCGGACGGTTGATTAACGTGATTGGCGACCCGATCGACCATGGGCCCTCCTTCGGCGCCGACGTGTCGCGAGAACCTATCCACCGTAAGCCACCCAAGCTGAGCGAGCGACGGGGCGGTAGTGACCTTTTTCTAACGGCCATAAAGATCGTCGATCTGCTCGCACCCCTTGCTCGCGGCGGCAAGGCCGCGATGTTCGGTGGCGCAGGCGTCGGCAAGACCGTGCTCATCATGGAGCTCATCCGAACCACCGTCGAGAAATACGCCGGGATTTCGGTTTTTGCCGGCATTGGGGAACGGTCACGCGAAGGTCATGAACTTTGGCTGGAACTCCAGCGCTCCGGTGTACTCGATCGCACGGCACTTGTATTCGGGCAGATGAACGAGCCCCCGGGCGCCCGCTGGCGTGTCGGTATGACGGCCCTCACCGTTGCCGAGCATTTCCGCGACGCTATGCATCAGGATGTGCTGCTGCTGATCGATAATGTTTTTCGCTTCGTTCAGGCGGGTGGCGAGGTGTCGGGGCTCCTCGGTCGGCTGCCGTCGCGCGTGGGATATCAGCCGACACTGGCGACGGAGATCGCGGAACTCGAGGAGCGAATCGCGTCGGTGAAAGAGGCGGCAGTGACCTCCATCCAGGCGGTCTATGTGCCGGCCGACGATTTTACTGATCCAGCCGTGGCGCAGACCTTCACGCACCTTGATTCCGCGATTGTCCTCAGCCGGGATATGGCGAGCCAAGGGCTCTACCCGGCGATTGATCCGCTCGCGTCGACGTCGGTTATGCTCGATCCGCGCGTCGTGGGAGAGGAGCACTATGAGACCGCTGAAGAGGTCCGCCGCCTCATCGAACACTACCGTGAGCTACAGGAGATCATTTCGCTCCTTGGTATGGAAGAGCTCAGTGTCGCCGACCGGACAGCGGTTCGCCGGGCCCGCAGGCTCATGCGATTTCTCACGCAACCGTTCGCCGTTACGTCGCAATTTACTGGCCTGCAGGGGGCCTCGGTCTCTCTTGAAGACACGCTGAGCGGATGCAGGGCGATCTTGGCCGGGGAGGCGGACGATTGGGCCGAGAGCTCGCTCTACATGGTCGGGACTCTCGAAGATGCGCGTGCCAAGGAACGGGCCGCGGGGCCGGAGGCAGCATGAGACTGTTGGTGACCACACCCATGTCGGTTGTTGTCGATGCTGAGAATGTGCGCCATGTCCGCGCCGAAGACGAAACTGGCGCCTTCGGCATCCTCCCAGGGCATGCGGATTTCGTGAGCGTCTTGACGGTTTCGGTGATCACGTGGCGCAATCATGAAAACGAGGAGCACAACGTGGCCGTTCGAGGCGGCGTGTTGACTGTCCGCGACGGCAACGTCGTCGAGATCGCGACACGAGAAGCCGCGGGCGAGGACACGCTTCACCGGCTTGGTCGAGCGGTGCTGGAGCGATTCCGCGAGGAGGCGCAAGCAGAGGAGAAGTCGCGGCTTTCAGCTACTCGGCTGCACCTGGCAGCGATCCGGCAGATCCAGCGCTATCTCGAATCGGGGCGGCAGCCTATCCCGCAGAGACCCCCGCCAGCGTTCGGCGCCTCAACGGCGAGGGGCGGTCCGCCCCGTGAAGGTGAACTACCATGAGCATCTCGCCGAACAACGAGGGGCCCAAGAAGATGCATCGGGCTGTTCGCTTACGTGAACAACGGAGCAAGCGATGGAAGAAGGAGGGCGAACGGTCGCTATGGCAGAACCTGTCAATGGTTGGGGCGCTGGGCTGGTTGATCGTGACGCCGACTCTGCTCGGCGTGCTGGTCGGGCGCTGGCTCGATGGCGTCTTCGACACGGGCATCCTCTTTAGCGGCGCCCTGATTTTCCTGGGGATCACGATGGGTTGTTATCTCGCCTGGCAAAGGGTCGACAAGGAATGAGCTGGATAAACCCAACTGAAGCCGCCTTATACCTTACCGCTGGTGCGGTCCTTGGGTCGGCCTATTTCCTTCTGCTCCTCCGGACGGTCCGCCTGCATGCATCGCAAGCGGCTGCGATCACCATCATCGGAGTTTATTTTATGCGTTTCGCTGCGGCCGTGTCCGCATTCTGGGTCATTGCGCAGCAGGGAGCACTCCCCCTCCTGCTTGCCCTTCTGGGCTTTCTGATCGCGCGGACTGCCGCCCAGCGCTGGATGGGATCGGAGTGACCATGGAGACCAGCCCATTCGCTACAGACATACTTTTTCACCTCGGACCCGTTCCGATCAGCCGTCCAGTCGTGACAACCTGGGCCATCATGGGGATGCTGACCGTAGTGTCTTGGCTGGGCCTGCGTCGGGCCAGCGTTCACGCGGGTCCCCTTCAGACTGTGCTGGAGACCGTCGTCGCGACGCTTGAGAAACAAGTTTACGAGATTATCCAACGTGATCCCTGGCCCTATCTGCCTCTGCTTGGCACGTTGTTTATCTTCCTGGTTTTCGCAAATCTCTCGGCGGTCGTGCCTGGTATGAAACCCCCGACCGGGCATATCGAAACCCCGGCGGCGCTCGCGGCGATCGTTTTCTTGTCGGTCCACTATTTTGGAATCCGGTCTCGTGGCCTGGTCGAATATGCGCGTCGCTATACGAAGCCGAACTTACTGCTTCTTCCGCTCAATGTGCTATCCGAGATCACACGCACCTTCTCGCTTATGGTTCGTCTCTTCGGCAACATCATGAGTCACGAGTTCATAATCGCCATTGTCGTGTTTATGGCGGGTTTGTTGCTGCCGGTCCCCTTCTTGCTGTTGGTTATCTTGATCGGCATTATTCAGGCATACATCTTCACAGTTCTTGCCGCCGTGTTTATTGGCGCGGCCGTGGGTAGCGCAGAGGCAGAGTGAGGGATCTGATATGGAATTGAATCTTCAAATGTTGAGCATCATTGGCGCGGTCATCGCGGTTTCTTTTGGAGCGATCGGTCCAGCGTTTAGCGAAGGGCGCGCCATCGCTGCTGCGATGGACGCGATTGCCCGTCAGCCGGAATCTGCCGGACCCTTGTCGCGCACACTCTTCGTTGGACTCGCGATGATCGAGACCATGGCAATCTACTGTCTCGTGATTGCACTGCTGTTGCTCTTCGCAAATCCGTTTGTTGGATAGCGATGCACATCGATTGGTGGACGCTATCACTGCAGGCAATTAACTTCCTCGTTCTCGTATGGCTCCTTTGGCGCTTTCTTTATCGGCCAGTCAGAGAGGTCATCGAGAAGCGGAAGCAGCTCGCCGAGCGGGCTTTCGCCGACGCTGGCAAACAGAAAATCGAGGCCGAGGCTGCGCGGCAACGCTTCGAGGAGGGCCGGGCCGGGCTCGCTCAAGAACGCCAAGATATGATCAAGAAGATCCACGAAGAGTTGGAAGTTGAACGTCGCAAGGTTTTAGACGAAGCAAGACACGAGGCGCATGCGCTACTGGAAGCGGCTCGCGAGTCCATCGACGAGGAACGAGAGGCCGCCCTAAGAGAGCTCCGCGAACAGGCTGCTGCGTTAGCGGTCGAGCTTGCTTCAGGGCTCCTGCGGAAGGCCGAATCGAATGCATCTAGCGGCATATTCCTTGAGCAGCTGGAGCGGCAACTGAACGACCTGCCGGCGGATGAACGCGAGCGTCTGCAAAAGGACCTTGCGGCGGACAGCGCGCGTATGATGATCGTAACTGCGGCCCCCCTAACGCCGGAAGAGCGCGACCAGTGGACTGATCGGTTAAGCGCCTGCCTCGGTCAAAGGAACAAGACTGACTTCGAAACCGATCCGGAGATCTTGGGCGGGGCTGAGCTTCGCTTCCCCCACGCCGTGCTCAAATTCACCTGGGCAGATCAGTTGCGCAAGGCCAGAGAGTTACTGCGAAGAGATGAAGCCGCTTCCTGATGACATAGCGAATTGGCTCCTCGCGGCTCGCCGACGGCTACGAGACATGAATGTCGCGCCGACGCTTGAGCATGTGGGTATCGTCGAGCAAATCGGCGACAGTGTCGCCAAGATCTCCGGCCTTCCATGGACGCGTCTTGACGAACTGCTACAGTTCGAAGATGGCACTTTGGGACTGGCAGTCCGAATCGACGAGGAATCGGTTGGCTGCGTCCTGCTCGGCAGCGGGGAAAAGATCACCGCCGGAAGCCGGGTCCGGGGAACTGGCGGGATTATTTGCGTACCGGTGGGAGATGCGCTGCTCGGCCGCATCGTCGACTCGACGGGCGCGCCGCTGGATAATGGGCCGCTGATTTCAGCCGACCGCAGAGACCCCATCGAACGACAGGCTCCGGCCATTGTCGACCGCGATCTGGTCAAGCAGCCTTTGATGACGGGCCTTACCGTGATCGATGCCATGATTCCGCTTGGCCGCGGTCAGCGGGAACTCATCATCGGCGACCGGAAAACCGGCAAGACCGCTGTGGCCGTGGACACAATGATCAGTCAACGGTCCTCCGACGTCATCTGTGTCTACGCCGCCGTGGGCCAAAAAGCGTCGGCCGTCAACCAAGTCGTCGATGCGGTCCGCCAGTATGGCGCATTCGAGCGCTGCATTTTCGTGGTCGGAGAGGCCGATGCGCCGCCGGGGGCGCAGTGGGTCACGCCCTATGCCGCCTGCACGATGGCGGAATACTTTCGGGACCAGGGACGCGACGCGCTTCTCATTATCGATGATTTGACCAAGCACGCCATCGTATACCGGCAGCTCTCGCTTCTACTGCGCAAGCCACCGGGACGAGAGGCTTATCCGGGCGATGTCTTCTACATTCATGCCCGGCTGTTGGAGCGGGCCGCGAAGCTCTCAGACCAGTTGGGGGGCGGGTCTCTAACAGCACTCCCGATTGCCGAGACGCAGGCAGGCAATCTGACTGCCTACATCCCCACCAACCTGATTTCGATTACCGATGGCCAGATCTACCTCGAACCCAAGCTATTCTATGAGGGACACAAGCCGGCCGTGAACGTTGGCATGAGTGTTTCACGTGTCGGTGGTCAGACACAGGCCCCCGTTATGAAGCGTCTCGCGGAGACCCTAAAGCTCGAATATGCCCAGTTCCTCGAGCTCGAAGTCTTTACGCGCTTTGGCGTGATGGTCGACAAGCGAACCAGGCGGACGATCGAACACGGGCGTCGCATCCGCGCCATTTTGGCTCAACCGGAGTACCGGCCGCTTTCTCTTGCTGAGCAGGTGGCTTTGCTTCTTGCTGTCGATGAAGCAAAGCTCGATGCACTTCCGCTTAATCTCGTGGAGCGATTCAAAAGCGGACTCGGCGCTCGGCTTTCGGAGCGTTGCCCGCGTACCATAGCCCGGATTGAACAGAGCGGTGAATTCGCCGACGAGGACCGACAGGATCTTGTCGGCGCGATCGATGCGTTCCTGGCCGAGCTTGCGCCAGGGTCGCGGGAGGACGGCTAAAATGGAGCAGTTGCCACGCCTGCGGGCGCGAATCTCTAGTCTGCAGGAGCTGCGCGACCTCATCCGGGCCTTGCGTGCGCTTGCCGGCTCGCATGTACAGGAGGCGCAGGGGGCACTCGCGGGGATACGCAGATACGTGGAAGTCATTGAAGATGCCATCGCCGAGGGGACGGCGCTGCTTCCGGAGATTGACCGCCAGGCGGCTGCGTCCGAGGTATTTGACGGCAGTGTGCTAATCGTCGTCTGCTCGGAACACGGCTTTGTGGGAGCTTTCAACGAACACCTGCTCGACCGTGCTGCGGCGGAGCGCAAGGAGGGCCAGGCCCTCATGGTTATTGGGCGCCGTGGTGCCATGCTTGCGGCGGAAAAAGGCCTTGAGGTCGATCGCAGTTTTCCCATGGCAACCCATGTCGGCGGCATTTTGGGCATCACGCGCCGGGTCGCCGAGTATTTGTCGGGCGTTTCGAAGGCGGATGTCGTGTTCGGCGGCTATCGACGGGGCGGGAACTTCGAAGCGGAGGTCAGACACGTTCTGCCCCTCGATCCTGCCCTCTTGGTCGGATCCGAGCAACGGAGTCCGCCTCTGCATCATCTGGCCCCGGACGTGCTCTTGCAGCGGCTTGCGAGCGAGTACCTCTTCGCTGAGCTCACCCGCGCGGTTATGGAGTCCTTGGCCAGCGAAAACGGAGCCCGGCTTCGCGTGATGGAGGCTGCCGATCACAACATCGGTGACAAGTTGGAAGGTCTGCGCCGCTCGGAGAATGCCCTGCGCCAAGAGGCCATCACGTCGGAATTGCTCGACGTCGTCACGGGCTCGGAGGCCATTCTCAATAACGTCGGCCGCTGATCTTGGCTTTCGATCATCGCGCTGCCACGTCAAATGTGCCCCAATGCTTTGTGTGGGAAGGGAAACACATAGCCGACCAATCCGCCATCTAGGATCTCGACGATCCCCAGCGGTGAGTTGATTGCATCGGATGAAAGCGGAAATACTCCCTCCGAGATCAAGTCACGACAGAAATGAACGCCCGGCTCACAGTGATCACCAACCAGAGACGGTGGCCTCGCCGCTGCAGGAGCAAAGCTATCGAGATGAAGCCCGCTAGTCCGAGTGCAGCCAAGCTGGTGTTGAAGCCCCGAAAGTCGCCTCGGCAACATGGGAAGAGTCGCGTTCTTATATTGGGCCGCCCGGAAGGGGCTGGCGAAACTGATGAGAAGAAGAAGCAAGAAGATTGCGGCGAGCCCGCAGTGGAAAACTCGTGCTGACTTCGCGTTCGGTTCGGTCATAGTCATTCTTGCAATTTCGTCGGCGCACGCGATCCCGTTACCGTGGCCCAAGCACGTATGACTGATCGCTTCTGGGCAATGAAAAGCTTATGCTTGCCGGTTTACAATGGGCGTTGAAAACATCAACGACCTCCCCGGATGTATCAGGCACGGCGCTTAGCTAACACGACCTCGGAACAAATGCCGTAGTTTGTCAGAACGGCTTGATATCCAATCCGCCAAAACTCACCTGGAATGAGTTCACCGATCTCGACGGGACGGCAGCCGCCAAGGAGAACAGGTTGCCTGTCGTGGATCTTCTGCCAGAGAGCACAGATCGCTGTCGATAGGTGACCCTGGCCAAATGTCAGGCTAACGTTGCAAAAAAGCCCGCCAGGCCCAAGTACCCTCCTGGCATCGGCTATAAACTCCTGAATATCTGCGTCGGAAAGAAGGTCCAGGACATAGGTGGTGACGACACGGTCGAAACTCCCGTCTCGCGCCGGAATGTTCGGCGAACCGTCCGTTCGAAGGACGCGCGCGCGGTTCGACCATGGCTTGAGACGTGTCGCTGCAAGCCGCAC
>CAZURR010000096.1:0-8780 GCA_964622715.1 uncultured Hyphomicrobium sp.
CGCTATGAGAATCAGATTTCTACTCGTGCTTGGAGCATTGAAACGTCGTAGACCTTCCAGGACTGTTTCAACAGTATCTGCAATTAGGGGACACCGCGGCTACTCTTTCCTGCCGTTTCCGAAACATCCGGTGTTGGCCCAATTCAATGAGGAAGGCTCACCGATTTGATCGGAGCGTGGATCACGCTCTGTTTGACGCACGCTTTGAAGCTGTCGGCGCGCCCCTCGCAACGAAGCGGTGCCCTTCAACCAGCTTCAAGAGGTCGAAGGAACTGATGATGCCGATTACCTGTTTCTCGTGAGTGACAACGACGTGGTGAATACCACGCTTGCGCATGATCCGCGCCGCCACAGTGGCATCGTTATAGGCGGGCACGACAGTCACGTCATCTGACATGATGCGGCTGACAGGCGACTTATCCTTGACCCGGCGGGAAAGGTCAGCGGTGGTCACAATGCCGACCGGTTCGCCTTTCGTCCCAACGACAGGAACCGCATGAATGCGATTTCGTTCCATCATGCCGCGCACGTGTTCGACGGTGTGATGCGGCGCGGCGGTGATGACACGCTTCGCCATGAGTTCCGAGATCTTAACCGTCATTTCCCGTCGCGCTCCCATTCATCTGCCGCCGCTCATCGTCCCGCCACCTTGGTGACTATAAAGGGGGTCCGAGATTCTTGTCCAGAAGCTGGTTGAGCTCGCCTCGAGCGCTTTGCCTCAACAGGTTGAGCGCCGGCATGACGCATCACCACCACTGTTGAAGGTGGTCTCCCGAGTCATAGAGATTCGCTGACGGCCAGATCGCTTTCCTCAATGCAAAGGAATCAGGAGGCAGAGCGGCCGTCTATGGGCTTTCTGGGGGCAAGTGCTGCACTAAAGAAAGGGTTACTACTTCTGGTGACTTCGCATCGAAAGCCAGTATCGCCAACTCCAGCGTGAGCTGACGTTTCCGCCCCCCCTGAGTGCAGCACACCCCAGCTCGGATCCCCTTCAGCGTAACCCATCGACGCTTCGACGGCTGTTCGGGCCTTCTCTATGCGAAAGCTCTAGTCACACCAACGACCCGCCCGGATTTCTCCGAGCGGGCCCTCCGGGCCGCTTCTCACCTCGCGATCCTTTTGGGAATGATTAGTCTCCACTACTCGTCACTTCGAGACTGCCTTGCCGGATCTATTCAATCTCGATGGAGTCAATGTGCGGATGATCGCGAAGGTATGCGACCGCTGCTGCCATAAGATCGTCAACGGCATCTTTCTGATAGTTCGGGTCTTCGGTATTTAGGCTGAGATCAGTCTCGATCGCCAAAATTTCAGTGATCACTCCATTGTGGCCGACGCGGAGTGTGATCCACGAGAATATTGCGTTGTCGTGTTTGATGATGCCCTGATCCATCCGGCCCTCTAACGTCTGCGCCAAACATATCTTAGGACGTTTGGGGCAGCCCAAGGTATCAGGTTTTGTGTCGCAAGCGCCCTGTGCACGCTGGCGCGGCTCAAGTCAGTAGTCGCCATGATCTCTTTCATCGTCTGCGTTCTGACGTTCCCCGTGTCCGATGCTCGATGAGTGCCGAATTGCCGCAATGAGATTTGACTAGGATCAAGCCAATCAAGGCGATCCTTCCCTATGAATTTGAGGCCAACCTTCCCACACGGAGGATCACCCTCCGGTTGGGGGCGGGTAGTTTCCTTGGGCGCTTGTTCCTTACGCTGGAACGGCGCCTTTTTTTGTGCCGCCGGCGCAAGAAGGACCAACGGCTCGCCGGCTAATAGCGGAGCGGTGGCACTCAATTTTTGGACGTTTGTACGCGCGCGTGAGATTTCAGGTCGATCGTTGATACAGAGCCGGCGTCCGTCCTATGGTTCTTGCCCGGCACATTTCAGCGCCGAAACGCCCAACAAGTGACGGCAAGGGAGGGTGAACGATATGGGACCGGCGGAACAATGGCCCGGTGTACGCCGGTTGACGGTCAATGACCTCGTCGATGTCATGGGTGCCGGTATACGGGATTTGCGGGCCGCCCCACAATACGGGCTCTTCTTTGGTGGCCTTTATGCGGCGGCGGGCTGGCTCCTCATCGCACTGCTCTGGTATCTCGGTCTGCCCTATCTCGCCTACCCGCTGGCATTGGGCTTTGCGCTGATTGCGCCATTCGCTGCGGTCGGCTTCTATTCCGTCAGCGATCACTTGGACAAGGGCAAGCCGCTTTCATGGTCTAATGTTTTTGGCGGAATCAGGGATGCCGCGCGCCGCGATCTGAGATGGATGGCATTGGTTACTGGATTTGCGCTTATCCTGTGGATGGATATCGCGGCTATCCTGTTCTTCGGCTTCCTGGGTTTCCAAGGATTCGGTCCCGACCTTTTCGAGACACTCTTCACCACGCCGACCGGTCTTATTTTCCTGCTGCTCGGCAACGTCGTCGGTGCCCTAATCGCGCTGTCAGTATTCTCGATCTCGGTTGTTTCCTTCCCGATGCTTTATGAACGAGACGTAGATTTCGTGACGGCCATGGTGACAAGCGTCCGGCTCGTTATTGCGAACCCGTCCACAATGATTATCTGGTTTGTCGTCATCGGCATCCTGATGGGGATCTCTCTACTATCGGGGTTCCTGGGACTGATCTTCGTGCTACCCGTCATCGGTCATGCTACCTGGCATCTCTACCGGCGCGCGGTCGAACCGGCGGCGACGAGTGAAGAGATTGCTGCATAGCGGGGCAACGAGAAAGACTTGCCTAATAGCGGGATCGGCGCTGCCTGCTTGCGCTCGTCACGCTTCAACCATCGCCTTGATGCTCGGCCGATTGAACGGGCGCCCACGCTCGTTGAAATGGCCTGCCTCTGCTTGCGTTCGCGTGCGCAATCCGGCGACCGCACCCGACCAATTGGATCGCAAGGTGCTGGAGAACTTTGTCTCCAAGATTGCGGCCGGCGCCGATCCTGCCACGCTCAAGCAGATCCAGACCGCGAAGGAGGGCGGCCAGACTGTATTTCGCTACATGAAGGCGATCCCAACCGCCGCTGAGCCCTGCCTCACCTGCCACGGCATGAATCTCGATCCGGTTCTCAAGGCCGAGATTGCGCGTTTGTATCCGGACGACCAGGCCACCGGATTCAAGGCCGGCGAGCTTCGCTTCGCTTTCACGGTCACGAAGCACTGAATTGATTGGGACAGTCCGCAACGCGACAAAATGGGCGCGGTTCTGAGGGAGAGGAACGATGCTCAAGAAAGCCACCAACCCTCTCGGCGTAGGGCAAACTTCCAAGTAAGACAGGGAAGGGTGGCGTCTACTTGGACAAGAATGGGTATCCCTGATTGATTTGATCTCAGACAAATTTCATTGCGAGATTTCAGCCGAGAGTGAGAAGGACCCCGCCAAAGATAAAGACGCTGGCCAGCACAGACCAGCGTCGCGGTTTCGCAACTGTGCCCCCGGGCACGGACCCCGCGCGGGGGGATGAGAAATTTATACAGAGGCTGACAACTATTTCCTTGCGACGGGCTTGTAGGCTTCCTTAGCCATACTCGCGTACATGCCGCCGATCTTGGTCACCTGCTGCATGTAGTCGTCATAGGCGCGCTTGGCATAGCTCGTCTGGATTTCCACGGCCTGCTCGACCGATTTCGATCCCATGAGCTTCTCAAGGGTTGCACTGCCCTCTTCGAACGACCGCTTCGAGTAATCGCCCATCTCAGCTGCGATCGCCTGCCAATTCTTGTTCCACTCGCCGAACATGCGCATGGCGCTGTCCACGTTGGATTGCCCGAGCTTCTGCATGTCCTCAAAATTTTTGATCATGGTGTCATCCGTGTCCTTGACAAGCTCTCACCAACAGACGCTGCCCCACCACGAAGGTTGATTTAACTCAGCTGGTTTTCACGTCAATGACGCCACCAGGGAATGGCCTGTATGTCGCGGGCGACCACCTGTCGCACGATCAGCAGTGGTCCAGCACTCAAACATACGACCGAGCATCGCTGTTGGTTGCTTTCGGTCAAAAGCGGATGTGGCAATACACGTCGGCGATGTTTGCCTTGTCCCCAGAATCAGACATTCTGCGAGGCAGCGCGCAATCTCGGCGGCAGCCCAGCGCCTCGACCTCTCCGGGAAAAAGTCGCGGGTTGAGTGTTGTCGCGCCAAGCTCAAGCAGGCCTTGCTGCACTGCTGCGCCATTGAGGCCGATCCGCGCGGCGGCGGGGTCGATTGTGCGCTGCGCTCGACGGGGCTGCGACAAGGGCTGCTGATGGGGTCGAGGCCGGAGCCTGCCGGCTACCCCGCTGCGACCTGACAGGCCGCATCCAAGGTCTTTCGAGAATGTCGAATTGATCTCGCAGTCACTACAAGGCCGACCCTCGGTTCCGGGTCACTGGCTGTAGTGAGCAGACTCTAGTCCATCCGTCTGTTTCTATTCAATGCTTGGGACGCAGCATCACACAACCGTGATGTTTTTTTCACAGAGGCTACGATGGTGCGCGCGTAACGTTTCCTGACGCTGGACGTACCTCTTGATGTGAGTGGTTTCGGTTGCAAGATAAAACAGGAGTTGATCATAATCCGCACTCTCACTTCTCTCACGATCGCCCTGACACTTGTCGCTGGCGCCTCCGTCGCTAGTTCCCACGGTAGCCTTATGGTGCGTGGCCATCAGGGCGTTAGCTACAGTGACAGGTTGGCCAACTGGGCAGCCAATGCTGCAACGGCTGCAGGAGTTTCAAGCTGCGGCTATTTTGTCTTGACCGGCCGATGTTTAGCGTTTTAGGCCATCTCTACTTTCAACTGCAAAGCAGCGGACATCACTCTGCGGCTAGCCGTTACGACGCTCAAGAAGGAGGGAATTTTTGAATGAAACGCGCAGTGCTGTTTTCCGTTTTTGCCGCGATAGTTGCCGTAGGCGTCTATTCGGTCACAGCGACCATCGGTAAACCGTCTTCAATTTACACAGTCCGCGCGAAGGAACCTCGCGACCTCAGTGGTCTTTCGGTCGCAACGTTCGCCGGCGGCTGCTTCTGGTGCGTCGAGGCGGCCTTCGAAGCTGCTCCCGGCGTTCGCGAGGTGATTTCAGGCTTCTCCGGCGGCGACCTCGCAAACCCGACCTACAAGCAGGTTTCCTATGGCTTGACCAAGCACACCGAAGCCGTTCAAGTCTACTACGATCCCAAGATCATAACCTATGAAGGACTCCTGCAGGTGCTTTGGCGCACCGCCGACCCGACGGATTCGAAAGGCCAGTTTTCCGACCGGGGCAATCACTATCGGCCAGCAATCTTCTACCATGACGAAAAACAAAAGAGTGCCGCCATTCGTGCCCGCGATGAACTCGCGAAATCAGGCCCGTTCGAGAAGCCTATCACGATCGAGATCGTCCCTTTCAGAGCGTTCTATCGGGCCGAAGAGCATCACCAGGACTATTATTTGAAAAATCCCTTGCGCTATCGACTTTATACGTTTGGGTCCGGGCGCGCTGGTTTCCAAGAGGAGGTTTGGGGCGATGAGCTTACTGTTGACTTCTCCAAGTACCGCCCTCGTCAGACTGAACGCCAGGACGCCAACCCTCCGGAATCTAAGGCCATGTGAGGGCTCGCGATTCGGTAGTTGCTAGGCGAGGCGTGTTGAGCAAATCTCTAAGGGCCTTATCAGCCAAAGGAGGATAGCTAGTTCGTGTTGCCCTCGACATCGAATTGCTCGACGTAGGCGAAGAGATCGTCCCGATCGATCTCATCCTTGATACCGGGAAAGACCATTTTATTGCCGGGGATCCTCTCCTTCGGATTGGCAATGTACTCAGCGAAGGTTGCCTGATCCCAGGTGATGCCAGAATTCTTCATCGCGTCAGAATATTTGAATCCCTGGACAGATCCGGCGGCACGGCCATTGAGCCCATTGAGATGGGGACCAACCTTGTTCTTCGCGCCTGGACCAACAGCATGGCAGGGCGCGCATTTCTTGAACATCTTCTTTCCGGCTTCCGGGTCCTGCGCCGAAGCAACCGTCGGCAACGCGACAATCATGCAAGCTGCGACAATCCAGTTGAGCATTCCGATTCCCCTTCCTGCTAGAGTGCACCGCGCTCTAAACACGTGCGCCAGATCGATGCTTTCACTATCACGGTTTTTTCGCCTCCATCGCCGCTTGTGCCGGTGCGAGCGAGCTGAATCGAAGCTTTTCGATGCCTCGACATCGGGCGCATAGGTCGGGACGAAGACGACCATCTTCCGCAATGGAATGGGTTCGCCTGCACAACGATATGGTAAATGGGCGCACGATTCCAGGGGAAAAGAAGCCCCAGTTGGGTGCGCATTAGCCTCCGGTCACACCCTCCCAAGCCGACGTGGTAGGCGCGCACGTACACGTAGCGATACGTGGTTGCACGCAGATCATCGAAAGGAGACAGCAAGAGAGCCAAGAAACAAAGCCCTCGCCTACAGCAACCGCGGCAATGCCTACGGGAAGAAGGGCGAGTTTGACCGTGCGATGGCCGACTACGCCAAGGCCATCGAGCTTAACCCGAACTTTGCCAAGGCCCACTACGGTAGGGGATTAGCCTACGAGAAGACGGGCGACAGAGTTAAAGCCATCGGGGACTACCGAAAGGTACTTGAGATCGACCCATCTAACCAATATGCGAAGGAGGACCTCAAGCGCATGGGCGTGAAACCTTGAGCAGAGTTTTCAGCCCAATGGCCTGGCGGCATTCCAGTGATTGGGTTTGTGCCGTGACGCCGGATGCAGAGAAACTGACACCCGCTGACTCCCACCGCCCATCGAGCACTGAAGAGTCTTACGGCAGTGCTGCGATATTTGAGGTCTCCGCACTGCCTACAAGACGACGATTTCATATCGCCCGGCGGGCGTGTCGAACTATATGCGTGCCCTGAATCTGGCCCGGCCATATGCGCTACTTCGAGTGGGACTTGTCCTCAAGACCAAACCGCTTGATCATGCGGTACGCGTTGCGCTCGCTAATCCCCAAGATGTTTGCGATACGACCGCGGTGGCCGTGGTGCATTCCCAACAGTCTCGACAGATAATTCTCCTTAATCTCGTCGAGAGTTGGTTCATGGTCGAATCTCAGCTCGCATTGCGGTGAAGATAGCATTGTGTTCCTTGATTTGTTCTCGGGAGGTAGGCCAAGGTCTGCGATCTCGATGAGAGGCCTGTCGCCAGAAATGAGAATGGCGCGTTCGATGACATTTCTGAGTTCTCGGATGTTGCCAGGCCAGCTGTATACAGAAAGAGCCTCGATGGCAGCTTCCGATAGCTGCTTGGTCATCCGGCGCTGGAAGGTCCGGGAGTTCAAAAAGTGCTCCGCGAAGAGGGGGATGTCTTCGCGGCGTTCGCGCAGTGATGGTACCCGGATGACGACCCCCGCAAGTCGAAAATAGAGATCGCGGCGGAAGCCACCATCCTCGCTGAAGGTTTTCAGATCGCGGTTCGTTGCAGCCACAATCCGGCCATCGCTGACCAAACTTTGCGTACCACCCAGCCGCCTGAATTCTCCCGTGTCAAGGAGGCGAAGCAACTTGGCCTGGAGCGGGGCTGAAAGCTCACCAATTTCATCGATAAAGATGGTCCCGCCTTCTGCGACTTCGATCAGGCCCTGCTTTCGCTTGTCAGCGCCAGTAAACGCTCCCTTTTCGTGGCCAAAGAGTTCAGATTCGAAGAGGCTTTCCTGCAGAGTACAGCAGTCTACGGATACAAATGTATTTTGCGATCTCGCTGACAGCTGATGGATGCTCCGAGCGACCAATTCTTTACCGACTCCGGTCTCTCCTTCGATCAGAACCGTCGCATCACTGGCGGCAATGAGTTCTGTGAGTTTCACGAGCTCTTTGAACGCGTTGCTTGAGCCGACCATAATGCGGTAAATGGAGGGGGTTAGCTGACTGCGGCAATATTCGTATCTGCGCCTAAGAGAGTCGGCGGAAAGCGTGCGCGTGACTGCAAGCTCAAGCTCTGCCGGATTGACCGGCTTTGCCAGGTATTCAGCCGCACCGGCGCGCATGGCAGCTACCGCATGCTTGATTGAACTATATGCGGTAAGCACGATTACCGGGCATTGAGCGGAGAGTTCCGGCAGACATTCGAATCCATCGGCATCCGGAAGGCGAATGTCGAGAAGTGCGAGAGACGGATCCACTCCCGCGAGCGCCGTTTTCGCCTGTCCCCAGGTGTGCGCGCTAGTGACGGAATAGTCCATCGCCTCGAGCTGCTCTGCAATGAGCCGACAAAGTGTCCGGTCGTCTTCGACCAGTAGGATATGTTTGCTGCGTTTGCTCATGCCGCCTCTGTCGTGGATTCCGCCCACGGGAGCGTAACCACGAAACTCGAACCCTGACCGAGCTTGCTCGAAACTGTGATGCGGCCACCGTGTCGACGCAAGATCTCCCTGCAGATTGGCAGGCCGAGACCGGTTCCGTGAACACCATCTGCCCGCCGGCTCCAGAATGGCTGGAAGATGCGTTGCAGGTCGTTGCTTGCAATCCCCACGCCTGTGTCCTGAAATTGGAGCAGAATATTCTCCTCCTGGATTCTGCCGCTGATGCGCAGAGTTCCGCCTCCAGGCATGGCATGGAAGGCATTTTGGACAAGATTGAGCACCAGCATTCGCATATCGCCGTCGGAGGTGATGACACGGAGTGAACCTTTAAGGTCAAGTTGGATATCGGTGTTTACGCGCTCGGCCTCTGCACCGAGAAGAGAAACAACCTCCGGAATGATCTCCTCGAGCGATACGAGTTCGGGTCGCTCAGCTGGAGGTGTGCTGAGCTTCAATAGCCG
>CAZURR010000097.1:0-8557 GCA_964622715.1 uncultured Hyphomicrobium sp.
AAAATGATCGTTCGTTTTGTTTGTATGGAGTCAAGATGGGCGACGAGTCATTATCGTTGAGGCCCATGACAGACCAGATCGATGCCCAAACTCAAACCCGCCACCCAGCGCGCCCGCCGCGAGCACATCCTTGATGCCGCCCAAGTTTGTATTGCCCGCGCCGGTTTCCATCGAACGACAATGCAGGACATCTGCAAGGAAGCCGAGATCAGCGCAGGTGCGCTCTATGTCTATTTCGCCTCCAAGGAAGACCTGATCGCTGGCGTCGCTGAGCGCGACCGCGCGGAGTTCGCAGAACGCTTCGCTGAACTCTCCGCATCGCCCGACTTTCTCAAAGCACTTGAGTCATTGGGTCAGCTCTACTTTGTGGAGGAGCCTGCCTACAAGCGCACGATGTGCATCGAAATTGGTCTGGAATCGACGCGCAACGAGCAGGTCGGCGAGATCTATCGTTCGGTTGACCGATTTATTGGCGAGAGCTTCGAGAAACTATTCAGCCGGCTTTCTGAAGAGGGACGCATTTTGCCGGACCTCGACATCCCCACGCTTGCCAAGGTCTTCACCGTCATCGGCGATGGAATATTTCTGCGCCGCGCAGTCGATCCCGACTTTGATCCTAACAAGGTCGTGCCCGCTGTCGTGGACCTGATCGGCAAGCTGATGAACGTCACCACTGAAAAAACCGAAGCCGTTACCGACAAAAAGTTAGAGTTGGAGCCCCACCGATGAAAAAGTACATCATCGCCTTGCTGGTCATGGCTGCGGTTGGCGCCGGCGTCTACTTCGCGCCGCACTTGGCCGTGCTCCAGCAATTTCGCGGGGCCGAACAGGCGGCTGCTAAAACCGATACGTTAACGACGCCGCCGCCAGCGGTTTCCATCACCGAGGTGGCAACCGCTGAATTCATCGAAACGGCGGTCGTCTCGGGCTCGCTTGTGCCTCGGGATGAGATACTCGTCGCGCCAGAGATCAACGGATTTCGCGTCCTCCATCTGAATGTCGACGAAAGCGACCGCGTCAAAAAAGGCGACGTGCTGGCGACTCTGGTGAGCGAGTCACTCGACGCCCAGATTGCGCAAAACGACGCCTCCTTGGCGCGCGGAGAAGCCGCAATTTCACGCGCCAGGAGCCAGATCGTGGAAGCAACCGCCCGGCTCGTAGAAGCGAAGGCCTCGTTTGAGCGCGCCAAGCCGCTGCAGAACTCCGGCTACCTCTCCAAGAGCACCTTCGATCAGCGTGAGGCCGCCGCGACCAGCGCACAAGCGCAGCTTGTAGCGGCCCACGACGGCCTTAAGCTTGCGCAAGCCGAGAAGGCTCAGGTCGAGGCGCAACGTCGCGAACTCGAATGGCGCCGCTCCAACACCAAGGTAACCGCGCCCGAAGATGGCCTTATCAGCCGGCGCGATGCGCGCGTCGGCGCGATGACTTCGGCCTCGGCGAAACCCATGTTCCACATCATCGCGCGCGGTGAGATTGAGCTCGACGCAGAAGTAATCGAGACGGAACTCACGAAGATCAGCGTGGGCCAGAAGGCTCGTATCAACGTCGCCGGCGTCGGCGAAGTATTCGGCACGGTTCGGCTCGTCTCACCGGAAGTCCACGAGGACACGCGGCTTGGCCGGGTGCGCATCTTTCTCGGCGACGACCCCAAGCTGAGGATCGGCAGCTTTGCACGCGGAGTGATCGATACCGCACAAAGCCGCGGCATGGCGGTGCCTGCGGCAGCCGTTGTGTTTGATGGCAGCGGCGCGTTCGTACAGGTCGTTCACGATGGCGTCGTCAAACGGCAAGACATCGAAACCGGACTGGTGGCCGACGGCCTCGTCGAAGTGCGAAAGGGACTGGCGCTCGGCGATGTCGTTGTCGCCAAAGCGGGGACATTCTTGCGCGAGGGCGATGCTGTGCGCGCCATCTACCCCAACTCTAAGATCAGTGAAGCCCGCTAATGCGCCTCAATATCTCCGCGTGGGCTATTCGTAGGCCCGTTCCCTCCATCCTACTGTTTGTGGTGCTGACCCTGCTCGGCATCATGAGCTTTGCCAACCTGCCGGTGACGCGCTTCCCGAACATCGATGTGCCGGTGGTCTCAGTCACGGTCACGCAATCCGGTGCGGCGCCTGCTGAGCTCGAGACCCAAGTCACTCGAGAAGTCGAGGACGCGGTCGCAAACATTCCGGGCATTAAGCACATCGTATCAACCTTGACCGACGGGCGATCTACGACCGCAATGGAGTTTCGGCTCGAGATCGATCAAGACCGGGCGCTTAACGACGTCAAGGATGCGATCGACGAGATTCGCGCCGATCTGCCGCGCAGCATTGACGAGCCGATCGTTAAGCGTATCGACGTCGTAGGCCAATCAATCGTCACTTATGCGGCATCATCGCCGGGCATGACGTTGGAGCAGCTCTCTTGGCACGTCGATGACGTGGTCAAGCGCAGGCTCCAAGGACTTAAGGGCGTTGGCCGGGTAGAACGCTATGGCGGTGTCGATCGCGAAATACGCATTTTACTTGACCCGAACCGGCTGTTGGCCTTCGGCATCACGGCCGCCGAGGTCAACAATCAGGTGCGCGCTACAAATGTGGATTTGGGCGGTGGCCGCGGCGAGGTCGGTGGCCAGGAACAAGCGATCCGGACGCTCGCAGGCGCGCGCCGTGTAAAGGAATTAGCGGAGACCAAAATTCTAATTCCTGGCGGCCGAGAAGTCCGACTCAAAGATCTTGGCCGCGTGATCGATGATGCCAGTGAGCAGCGTTCGTTTGCTCGCTTCAATGGCGAGCCCGTCGTAACCCTTGCAGTTTTCCGCTCCAAGGGAGCCAGTGAGCTTTCTGTTGCCGAAACGGTGGATGCGAATCTTGACGTGCTGCGTACTCAGTACCCCGAAGTGCACCTCACAAAAATCGACGATGCGGTCTCCTACACGCTTGGAAATTATCACTCCGCGATGGAGACATTGATTGAAGGTGCCGTCCTCGCGGTACTTGTCGTGCTACTCTTTCTACGAAATCTTCGGGCAACGCTCATCGCCGCCGTTGCGCTCCCATTGTCAGCAATTCCGACGTTCTGGGCGATGTCCATGATGGGCTTTTCGCTCAATCTCGTCACCCTTCTCGGCATCACGCTCGTGACCGGCATTCTCGTCGACGATGCCATCGTCGAGATCGAAAACATCGTCCGACACATGCGTCAGGGCAAATCGCCCTATCGCGCCGCGCTTGAGGCTGCAGACGAAATCGGGCTCGCCGTTATTGCAATCTCCCTAACAATCGTCGCGATCTTCGTGCCGGTGTCGTTCATGGGCGGCATCCCCGGGCAGTACTTTAAGCAGTTCGGTTTAACGGTTGCTGCCGCGGTTCTATTCTCGCTTCTGGTGGCGCGCCTCCTCACGCCGGTCATGGCGGCCTACCTCATGCGGCCGGTGCCCGAAAAAAAGGAGGGCGAGGGGCTCTTGATGCGGGCCTACACCGGCTTCCTGCACGCAACGCTTCAGGTGCGCTATCTCACGCTGATAACGGGCGTCGCCCTCTTTTCCGCTTCCATCTATGCCACCTCTTTGCTGCCGACCGGCTTCATCCCTGACGAGGATACATCGCGCGTCGTGGTTTCCGCCGAGCTGCCGCCAGGTGCAACTTTGGACGATACGCGTGCCACGACAGATCAGATGGTCAAAAAGCTGCGTGCTATCCCAGAGGTCAAAAGCGTGTTCGCGCTTGGCGGCACCACACCTACGGGCAAACTGGACATTCGCAAGGCCGCGCTATTCATCCACCTCGTGCCCAAGACGGAGCGCGACCTGCCGCAAAAACAGCTGAAGGGCATCATCTCAAGAAAACTTGCTGACGTCCCAGACACGCGCGCCTGGTACGTCAATGAGCGCGGCGAGCGAGAACTGTCATTCTCAATTCTGTCAAAGGATGGGGACACGCTCAACGAAGCCGTTGGCAAGCTGGAGGGCGCGCTGCGCCAAATTCCTGGCTTCAACAACGTCGCAGCCGATGCGTCCATCAACCGCCCCGAACTGCGCGTCGTCCCCAGGTTCGATGCCGCTGCGCGGCTTGGCGTCTCCCCCCACAAGATCGCTGAGACAATTCGGGTGGCAACGATCGGCGATATCGATGCCAATTTGGCGAAGTTCAACGCCGGTGATCGTTTGGTGCCCATTCGCGTTCAGATTGACGAGGACGCGCGCGCTGACCTGCAACGTCTCAAAAACCTGCGCGTGACCGGCGCAAACGGCAAGGCGATCCCGCTCGTCGCTGTTGCCGACATTGCATTCGGCCGAGGTCCAAGCTCGATCAACCGTTACGATCGCGAACGCAGGGCCGTGATCGGCGTCGATTTGAAGTCACGCTATGCGCTAAGCAGTGCGCGCGAGAAATTCGTTGAGGTGTTCGAGAAGCAAGCACTCCCGCAGAGCGTTCGTCTGCAACCTGCCGGTGACGCGGAAATCCAGGATGAAGTTGCCGACGGCTTTACGATGGCAATGGTAACGGGGCTGATGCTGGTGTTCGGCGTGCTTGTCTTGTTGTTTGGCAGCGTAACTCAACCCGTGACCATACTGTTATCGTTGCCGTTGTCATTCGGCGGCGTGGTGCTCGCGCTATTGCTGACCGACAATCCCATCAGCATGCCTGTCTACATCGGTCTTCTAATGCTTATGGGCATCGTTACCAAGAACGCAATCATGCTTGTCGATTTCGCAATCGAGGAAGTGGCCAAGGGCGTCGATCGCATTGAAGCGGTGATCGACGCGGGACGCAAACGCGCGCGCCCCATCGTCATGACGACGCTCGCCATGGTCGCAGGCATGTTGCCTAGCGCCCTTGCCTATGGACAAGGCGGCGAATTCCGATCGCCTATGGCGATCGCGGTGATTGGCGGACTGCTTGTTTCAACCGTCTTGTCGCTCATCTTCGTGCCGTCGTTCTTCACCGTGATGGATGATGTCGGAAACGTATTCGGGCGCATCTTCGGGCGTTTCATCGGACCAACTGACGAGATCGATGCGTTAAAGACGACAGCGGCCAAAGACGTTGCAAAGAAGGCGGTTGCGAAGCAGGGACCACACCCCATCCCACCGGCAATTGCTGCGGAATAGCCTCCAAATGCAGTTCGGGCGGCCGATGCAGCCGCCCGAACTTATCAAATTCTTACCTTATGATCGTGCGCCGGTTAATTCACTTTGGCGGCCGTCGAGGCGGTCGCTTCGTGCTTGAAAAACACGTCGACACGCATGCCAGTTAGCAGCGGCGGTAGCCCATCGAGATCGATGACGGCCTCGAGAACCTCAACATCGTTGGGGCGACGGGGACCGCGTGTGGCAATTTGCGGCGTCGAGAGCGACTGCGCTACCGAGCTCACCCGGCCCGTGAAGTCCTGGTCTGGGAATGCATCGGCACGAACAACGGCGCGCTGACCAACACGGATCTTCGCAGCGTCGCGCTCTTCCACCTCTGCGCGAACCTTCAGCCTTGTGAGATCACCGAACACAAGCAACGTGTTGCCCGGCGATGGGACGGCAACCTCGCCTTCCTTGGCGATAAGATTGAGAACCGTGCCGTCGTAGGGCGCGCGTATGCGTGTGCGCTCCACAGCAAGCTCGGCAGCTGACAATTCTGCGCGTGCAATTGTGAGACCCGATTCCAGACGCGTCGCCAATGGTATGCCGGATTTAGCGTTCACGTTTGCCAATTCGGCGCGCTCATCGCTCAACTTCTTCTCGGCGTCCTTCAGTCCGGACCGCGCGTTGTCAACGGCGTCCTGCGAGCCAGTTCCAGCGCGCAACTCAGCCAACGTGTCGTCGAAAGCCTGACGCGCGCCAAACACGGCTCGCTCTGCCGAGGCGACGGCATCCTCCGCCGTGCGGCGATCCTTGGCTAGCCCCTTGACGTCCTCATCATCGCGCTCACGCACGCGCACGTCGGATTCGGCGGACGCGGCTGTCACTTTCGTAAGCGCGTCTGCGTCGTCGAGACGGATAAGGAGGTCACCTTCCTTAACGCGATCGTTTACGTCGACTCCGATCACTTTAATCTTGCCAGGCACTTCGGCGGTAATCCGCACCTCGCCGCTTTGCGGCTCGACGCGACCCGTCGCCGAAGCAGCCCACGTGGGCTGCCGCGCCGACTTCTCAGGGGCGGACTCCGGCGACTTCTCCGATGTGGCCTGCGTTTTCTCTTCCGCAATAACCGGTCCCCAGGAGCGGTTATTGACGTAAACGCCAATGGCGATCGCCAGGATGCCAGCGATGCCGAGAGTAAGAGCAGTTGAGTTGAATTTAACCATGCGCCTTCCGTCTCTTTGTGAGATCTGCAATTTCGGGGGCATCTAGGCCCTCCGGCCGGCGCTCCTCGCCGACAATCCGCCCGTCCTCAATACGCAAAACCCGGTCCGCATAGCTCAGCGTCCGGGGATCATGCGTGACCGCAAGGACGCTACGGTCTTGCTCTTTAGCAATTCTTGCTAACAACGCCATGACGGCGTGACCGTTCTCTGCATCGAGTGACGCCGTCGGCTCGTCGGCCAGTACGATCGAAGGTGAGCTCGCGATGGCGCGCGCCACCGCAACACGTTGTTGCTCACCACCACTCAGGTTTCCGGGGTAGCTCTTGAGCCGATAACCCAGCCCGACATCTCTTAGCACCTCCTCGGCGCGGTTCGCTGCTGGGAAGCCCTTTTGGCCCCGCACGTCGAGCGCGATGCGCACGTTTTCAAGTGCTGTAAGCGTTGGGAACAAATTGTAGGACTGGAAGACGAAGCCCATGTGTTCACGGCGCAGATTGGCCAACTCCTCAGGCGACAGCCGGTCGGTTGCCACACCGGCAATCTTCAACGATCCCGCCGTTGGCGTCAGAATGCAGCCCAAGATCGACAGAAGCGTCGTCTTGCCGCTGCCCGATGGGCCCATAAGCAACGTCAACTCGCCGGGAACAAGGGCGAGGCTGACGCCCTTAAGAGCGCGAACCATTCCGGCCCCGTGGCCCAGGTCCTTCACAATGTCCTGGGCCTTTAAAACGGATTCACTGGTCATCTATTGAACACCACTGCAGGGTCGATCTTTGTGACCTTGACGATTGCCGAAAGCGCCGAAATCGCGCACATGCCGACGGTCAGCGCGAACAACCAGAATGCTAGACCGGGCGTCATAACCAACGGTAAAGCAGAGCCCTGGCTGAGCACGAGAATGCCGAGCGCAATGGTCATGCCAAGCAAATACCCCATCACAGCGCTCAAGCCCGCCTGCATGAGAATGACTTGGTGAATATAACCCGACGAGGATCCTAGTGCACGCAATGTGGCAAACTCGTTGAGGTGGTCTTTCGTGCTGGAGTAGAGAGTCTGCGCGACAATCACCGTGCCGACGAGGCTGCCCAGCAACGCACCGCCAATCAACGCCACACCGGCGCCCGTGCGGAATAGCCACTGTTTCAAGCTACGATTACGGAACTCTTCCTTCGTCAAAACCTCGGCCCCTTCAAGGCGCCCGCGTAAATCTTGCTGGACTGTGTTCAAGTCGGCCCCGGGCTCTAGTTGCACGAGGTAGAATGTCGTTCGCTCACCATCGCCAATCAAGCTCCGCGCGCGATTCAAGGTTGTGTAGGCATAGGGAGACTGGGTGAAGGAGCGCACGCCGTCCGTCAGCGCACGCACGCGTACCCGGCCCGTAGCGATTTGCGAGGTATCACCGATACCATTGATGCCGAGTTCTTTTAGGTAGGTCCGATCAACGGCGACCGATTCCGGTGCCTTGATGTCCTCCCAAGTGCCGTCCACTAGCGCCCATGGCTCAAGGCCACCGTCTTCCGCGTCGGTGCCTACGATCACGACACGCGTACTACCGCCGGCCGGCTTGCGCCACTCGGCGAATTTCACGATTAGCGGAATGACCGCCTTAACGCCGGGAGTGGCTAGCGCTTGGTGGCGCTCACGCGGTGTCAGAAGCAAGCCGCCATCTTCGAAGCTCTTGGCTCCATAGGCTGTGATCCAGAGGTCGGCCTTGGCGTGATCGATGTTTGCCGTGATCATGTAACTCGATCCGAGATAAAGGCCGAGCTGTACGGCAACGAGCACAATCGAGAATAGAATTCCAATCAGCGTCACGGCCAAACGGACGCGGTCATGGAACAAGTTGCGAAAGGCAAGCGTCAGGGTCATCGAACGGTTCCGCTGTACTCGAGAAAATGCCGCAGCCCGCAAACGATAGACGGGCCATTCTGGCGGCTGTTAACCCTCGAAGTGGCCTCGGGGCGACATGCTCCAATTGTAAGAGCTGCCAAAGAACTATGCGCGTTCGCCTCATATGGGGCTGGCAATGAACATGCGCCAGTCAGGCCGCGTTGAGGAGCAGAGATTGACAATAGTCTAAAGGGGAAGGTCAAAGCGATTGAATTGCGATCCTTAGTACCCTTTATAAGCCCACAGGCGTAACCGGAATCTCCGACCAGCTTTTGCCGCTTTCGGGGCCTAGTTCAGCGCCGTCGTTTGACACAACGTTGGTCATCCTACCATGCGTCATATTCAGCACACTCCTAAATCTATCTTTCCCAAGCGCCTT
>CAZURR010000098.1:0-2961 GCA_964622715.1 uncultured Hyphomicrobium sp.
CACGGTCGTCCCCAAAATGTGGAACATCTACTTCTGGGTCGATGACGTCGCGGCGGTTTATGGGGAGCTCAAGGAACGAGGTGCAACTATCGACTATGAAATTTGCATCCAGCCCTATGGTTGCAAAGAGTTCGGCGTACAGGACTTGGACGGGTACGACATCGCCTTCGGTCAGGAATTGGAGGCGCATCCAGAGTAGTTGGTCTTCACAGAGGCAAGGATCGCATAGTCAGCGGCGAAGCTTGAAGCCTACCCACGCGCGTTGAGTTGGGCGGCGTCTTCGAATGCTCTGCAGATGTTGAAAAGAGTCTCGCGCTGAGAGGTCTTGGCGCTAGCGGGCATCCGAGGTTCTAAACCAGTGACTGGCACGGACCGCTGATCCCGGAGGTGGCATTTCTTCAGCAAGATAAATGCGATTGACCCAGCCGCTGATCTTGCGATGGTTGATAGGACACCAGTATGTGACGCAGGCACCGACGATTCTGACGCCACGCCCATCCGGAGGAATCGCACCGATTACGGCATGGTCGGTCGATGGTCCGTTGCGAATATTCAGGACGTCGTAGGCTTCAACGCCAGCCACTCTAAAGGACGGTTCTTCAAAGGGCGGGCTCTCTTCTACGACCGGCTTAGCTTCGGAAGGCTGTGGTGCGCGAGCGAGCCTTGGAGCAGGAGCGGTAGGCAGCGGCGCCGTTGGGGCAGTACGTGTCGGTGCAGCTGGGGCGGCACGCCGGACTGGCGAAAAGCGGTTAGCATCGGCTGGCTTTTTCTCTGGCAGTGTGTGGCCCAAGGCGTAGGGGCGCGCTGAAGGTTTCGCAACGGGCGGAGACCGCGAGGCGATGGTTGCCGTCCCGGTCTTGCCGTCATCGCGGCGCCATAAGATGCGCCGACCGGCTTTTTGAAGGCGCAAGCATTGCAGCTTCCCTTCAAACCATCGCTTCCACTTATGACAGAGCCGGTTCTTTGAGACCCACCAGTGCCCGCTGTCTGATGTGGCGCCGAGATAGTTCGCCACCATACCGCCAGCCCGTCCTGCTAGCATTCCATCTTGCGAGTATCGAACGGGAAGCTTTGTCCCCAGCGGCGTATCGATGTGAAGGACCGAACCTGCGACTGCCTCCGTGATGCCCTCGTTCGACAGACGCACCGGCTCCGCACTGACTGCCGTAGCAGTCAGAATGCAACCGATGGCAATCATGTGCCGAAGCATGCCGCAGTCCCCCACTGAATCGTCTGTAAGCTTATTCGTTGCCTGTCGCAATTGGGTTGTGCGATGAGACTGTGGCAGCAACACGGAGGTCCCCAATGCGGGCCGCCAGCTTTGCATATGGCATTGACAGCAAACGGATTTCTTGGCGGTTATGCGTGTCGATGTTGCCAACATATTCAAATGATCAAACTGGCCATTCTGAACTATGATTGGTGTTTCAACACGACTTGGAGTTGCCGACAATGGCACGGCCTCTCGTATATGGTCTTGCACTGATCGTGTTTGCTACCGCGCTGGTGCTATGGGGGACGGGAGGCTGGGCGAAAGGCGGTCGTGCGTATGGAGCAGGGCAGCTAGGCCTTCGGCATGGCCCCCTTAAGGACTGCACGCGCATCAACGGGCGGTATGGCTATTACGGCAACCCATGGTGCCACAGGGTAGAGCAGCTTCGCTGGGATCGGTGGGAGGCACGCCGGCGCGCCAGACCCGGCAGGTTCTGACGCACAAGGCCCGCGCGACAAAGCCGCGCTGATGCAATGCTGAAGGCCGTGGATCGCCTCCAGAGCATTCTATAAGCTTACAGATCGAATTCTTGAAAAGTCTGGGCTTCAGCGCATGCCTACCACAAAACGAATTCTCGTCGCAGACCCAATCCATGAGCAGGGGCGGGACATGCTTGCCGCGCGTTCCGGGTTTAGCGTCGATGTTGCGACTGGGCTCGAAGAGGCCGCCTTGCAGAAGCGCATCCGTGACTACGACGCGCTCATTGTCCGCTCTAAGACGCACGTTACCGCCCCCGTCATTGCCGCCGGCACTCGGTTGAAGGCAATCGGACGTGCGGGCATCGGCGTCGATAACATCGATGTCGAGGCCGCAACAGAACACGGCATCGTCGTCTTCAATACGCCTGATGAGAACGCAACAACGACGGCCGAGCTTGCCATTGGCCACCTATTGTCACTCTGCCGCCACCTTCCTCAAGCCGACCGCTCTGTGCGCCGGGGCGAATGGAAGCCGAGAAATTTTGTTGGAGCCGAACTATCGGGCAAGACGGTCGGCGTCATTGGCTTTGGAACGATTGGGCGCATCGTCACGCGCCGCTGCCTCGCCTTCAGGATGCGCGTGCTGGCCTACGATCCTTACGTCGTCCCGGAAGTGGTCCAAGAGACAGGGGCTGAGCCTGTCGATCTAGATACGCTTCTCGCCCAAGCCGACATCGTGACGCTGCACTGTCCTCTCAACGAGGCCACGAACAATCTGCTCAACGCGGATCGACTTGGCAAAATGAAGGCTGGCGCGCGGTTGATTAACTGCGCACGCGGCGGTCTGGTGGACGAGAATGCACTGGTCGAGGCATTGCGCAGCGGACATGTGGCTGGCGCTGCTTTCGATGTTTATGCCAAGGAGCCACCGGTAGCCTCACCGCTACTTGAATTCGACAACGTGGTCTTGACGCCGCATCTGGGCGCCTCGACTGAAGAAGCGCAGCAGGCGGTGAGCCTCAAGATTGCCGAGAACGTCGCAGCGTTCCTGGAAACGGGCGCGGCCCAGAGCGCGGTCAATCTGCCGCGCATTCCCATGGACCAAGTCGTCCGCGCGCGGCCCTATCAGCAATTGGCGCGTGCCCTGGGGCACTTGTTGTCCGCATTGATGCCTGAGCCCATCACCGAGTTCGAAGTTGCCCTTTTCGGCCGTGTTGCCGAAATCGACTCGCGGCCAATCACGGCGGGGGCGCTTGCTGGCCTGCTTGG
>CAZURR010000098.1:3061-8432 GCA_964622715.1 uncultured Hyphomicrobium sp.
GAGGATCGGCCAGGGGTTGTCGGTGCGCTTGGCAGCATTCTTGGGCGCGAGCATATCAATATTTCGCGCATGCAGGTCGGCGTTGCCGAAGGCCGGCCCGAGGCCATCGCACTCATTGGTATCTCAGCGCCCGTGCCTGCGAAGACGCTTGAGGAGGTTCAAGCGATCCCGGCTGTCCGCCAGGCCTTTCAGATCCAGCTATGAGTCAGGAGCGGCCAAGATTCGCTGCGGTGTGCTTTGATTGCGATGGCACACTGACGCGCATTGAAGGCATCGACGAATTGGCACGGCGATCAGGTCGCGACTCCGAGATCGCGCCTCTGACTGCCGCTGCGATGGACGGCACATTGTCGATCGAAGATATCTATGCCAGACGCCTTGAGATCGTGCGCCCAGACCAGGAAGCCCTCGAATGGCTAGGTGAACGCTACCTTGCAGAACTGGTTGAGGGTACTGGCGCGACGGTTGCAGCGCTGCATCGGCTTGGAAAGCCGGTTTATGTGGTAAGCGGCGGTTTGCTCCAACCCGTCACCAAACTGGCCGAGGCTCTTGGCATAACGCCGACCAATGTGCGCGCTGTCGAGGTCTATCTCGATGGCGAAGGGAGCTATACGGGCTTTGACACAAACTCACCTTTGGTCCGCAGTGACGGAAAGGCAGAGATCTGCCGCGAGCTTGCAGCGCGTCACGGCCCCATTGCTATCGTTGGAGATGGAGTGACTGATCTCGCTGCGAAGTCGGGTGGGGCTTGTGTTATCGGCTTTGGAGGCGTTGCGTGCCGGAAGGTGATGGTTGAGGGCGCAGACTTCTTTGTCGTGGACGCAACCTTGACATCGACGCTTGAAGTGCTCCTGAGCGAAGCAGAGTTTCAAAGCGCTTCGCAGCTGTTGCGAGATCAATAAACTCAAAAAGCTGCATGCGACTTCCGTCAACTTGTATGGCCGGATCCGATTATACATCTAGCGACCGCTGTCCTTCCAAAAGCGAACATGCCTCTGCTTGTGCATCAAGAGGATATGTAGGCCGGCGCGATGTGGATTGCCGCCAGTTTTGAGAGGTCCCTCTCCGATCTCTTAGCGAGCAACTCAACAGCGGTCCGCGTTCCTGGGATCAGCTTATGTCCTGGCCCGCTTGCTGTGATCGACAAGAAAGCGGCTGAACACGATAGGGCTATCACCACCCGCGCGGCGGTGGGTTTGTGATCCTGTCGTGCCGGTCCATCGGACATCTCGATCGCACTCCTGCCTGCAGCCGAAAAAACGACCATTCGCTCTTTTCACGAACAGGATCGCGCTCGCGATGATCAAAGTGAAATACCCAGTGTTGATGGATTCGATAGGCGGCTTATATATGCCTGCACCGCAACGAGCCACACCGGCATTCGTCGCTGGGACGCCGTCCACCAGTGCCGAAAGTAAGGTTACTATCCAGCCGACACACCAGCGGCCAAAGCGAAAAGCAGGTGCGACGGGCCCTTTGTCCAACAGCTGCTCAAGGCTGACCCGGTGGCCATCATCGCCATGGAGCAAGAAGCCCAGACCTTCAATGTCGATCAGCAACGACGTGCGGACATGAAAACGGCCGCAGGATGGAGGTGCTCCTGCGGTCGTTGCTTGTTTGACAATCCGTACCGCTTACCGGCCGTAGTGGGTGCTGTAGCCGTGCACCGAGAAAGTTCCGGCGTTAGCGGAAACGGCGCCCGTAGCGACGATGGACAGACCGATCAGCGTGGTGATGACGATGTTCTTCATGGCGTGTCTCCTAATAAGGTCTAGGGTTTCGATTTTCGGCGGATTAGCCGGCGGCAAGCACTCGCGCTTCCGGGGCCTGTTATGGGGAAGCGCGGACGCGAACGGAAATATCGAGTGTCTTCGGAATCGATAGGGGCGCGCTATGAAGCCGCTGGTGCGCGAATGCGAAACACAACAATTTGAGGCCGGACCGCGGATGGAGCGGACGGCGGCGGGATGAATAGCAACGAGCGCTTACAGACCGCCTTCAGGTTGGGGCAGGCGTGCGGGCGATCTCGCACCCGGCAAAGGACGCATCCAAGCGGCAACAGTATTACAGTGCGTCTTCAAGAATACCACGCAGGCTTTTGTAGCGATCTCGCGGTTCCCCCATGAGACGAGGGCGACCAAAGGTGTGCCGTGCATCGCGTGCGGCCGATGGAGGCTGGCCCATCGTGGCGATAGCAGCTTGCTATCGTTTTTGAAGCTACTCGGTATTTCCGGGGGTTCGTGCGCGCATCCATAAGTCTAGACCTGCCGCGCGATGCCCAGGTGACAAAATCTGCAATGCAGGGGGAAGCGAGGTCCGAGATAGGCGATGTGCGCAAATTCACTCAGGCGGACCCATAAATTGAATAAAGCCACAACACTCGCCGACGCCTTCGAAGACGTCTGCACGATGGACGCGCCGCTCAACGAGCGGCTCGCCGCGTACTCGGATACGCTCCGCGAGCTAAATTTCCCGTTCTTCGAAGCATACGATGATTTATTTGCGCGCCTCTGCTCCGGGGATGTGGGTATGACGGCACCTGCGGTTGCGGAGCCCATGCCGCCGTTTATGCTGCCGACACATACCGGCCGTCTCGTAACGCTTGAAGAGATCCTCCGGCTAGGCCCGGCCGTGATCAGTTTTAACCGGGGCCACTGGTGCCCTTTCTGCAAAATCGAGCTGAAAACAATTGCAAGCCATCACGAGGAGATCACCGCTCTCGGGGCCCAACTGATCTCTATCCTTCCTGATCGGCAGCAATTTGCGCGGAAGCTTCCAGAAGACGTCCTCAAGAACTTCATCATCTTGACCGACGTGGACAACCATTACGCTCTCTCACTCGGCCTCGTCATTTGGCTTGGCGAGCGCCTTGCGCAGCTCATGGAGGGGCACGGGTACCGTCTCGGCGAGTATCAAGGTAACGATGGATGGTTTGTCCCGCTGCCAGCAACGTTCGTCGTGGGACCTGACGGTCTTGTGATCGCACGCCAAGTCGATCCCGACTTCCGCAAGCGGATGGACGTGGAGGAGATACTTACGGCCCTGAAATCTGTCAAACGCTGAGTGTACGGTGTCTAGGCCGAAAAGGGGGACCAATCACTTGCGCGCATAAGCTTGATCAATGCGGTGGTCGCTGGGGAGCGCTGGCGCCCGGCAACGCTGTAGAGGCAGACGGCGCGTCTGAGTTCAAGCCCATTGATTGTTATGCATTTGATATTATTCGATCGTGGTGTGCTTGAGGGAAACACGCCGACGCCGAGATTGGCCTCTAGCAAAGCCAGCAGGTCGTTCTCGCAGTCCACTTTGTGACTGATCGCCGTGTGGAGTTTCCGGTTTTTGAGGAAAGCATCAAGCTCGGCGGCATGTTCGCAGTAAGAGCGCCATAAGAGGCGCTCGTTGGCCAAATCCTCCGGCTCGATAGCGCTGCGCTTGGCGAACGGATGTTCCTTGTTTACAGCAAGGCAGAAGGGCTCTGTGAAGAGCGGCCAAGAGTCAAATCGATCCCAGGCTTCGCGAATGGGTCCGGCAACGGCGATCTCTGCGTCGCCCTTTTTCAGTGCCTCGGCCACGGCGGTCACCGAACCCCGCACAAAGCGCAGCTCAAGACCCTCAAATACCCGCATCAACTCCTTGAGGTGAGACACGAGCAGCGCCAGATTGATCGCAGTCGAAAGCGCAATGCAAACCGGCGCCAAGTCGCCTGTTTTTAGTGAGAAGGCAAGATCCTTGGCTGTGGCGGCGCTGTCGTAGCATTGCTTTAGGTGCGGCAGCATGCGCTGGCCGAAATCTGTCATATGCGTGAGGTTTCTTTCGCGCCGGAATAGCTCGCTGCCGAGCTCTTGCTCCAGCTGCTTTATCGCACGTGTCAAAGAGGGTTGTGCGACGTGGCACTCCTCTGCCGCACGTGTGAAATTGAGCGCGCGCGTTACCGCCAGGAAATAGCGCACCTGATGCATTTCCATGTGTAGACCCTTGATCACCGGAGCGGGTGCATATGATGAGCTACGGCCACCCGTTGGCTATCAACGCCTCTCAACTCTCAGCTACACATTTTACTATTTTAATACGTCTTTCGTTACGTCTGTGCCCAAAGATATTTTAATCGGCCGATCGTGGCGGCTCTCGATCAGATTTAGCGGTCTCTTTTTTTTCGGCACGAGTGCCCGTTTTAGCGCACCGCCACCGGCGATCGCCAAGGAAGACATTCAGGAACCACGCTTGCTTGGTTAATCGGCACGCAACCCACGGGGCATAGGATGCGCCGAGTGCAACTATAGCCTCTGGCTATCGAATCCCAATCCAATCGGTATTTCAGTTGGAGCCGGCGTCCTCCTAGCGTACGCTTCAAGTGCTGGCGACCATGTTGTGCTGTGCAACGGTCCGTGATCCGGCACGAAACGCTTAACCTAGGAGAACCCAAATGACCAAGATTGCTCTTTCTCTCGCCGCCGCAGCCCTTCTCGCCGGTATGACGCCTGCCGTTGCCAAAGAGGACTGCGCTGCCGGATACAAGACCTTCATGGGCAAGATGGCGGTCTTTATCCCTAATGTGAGCGGCGGTGATCTCGCCTCTGCCGTGAAAAAGGGGCTTGCTGCCTACGATTCTTGTCAAGCCGGCGACGACTTCTCGCCGCACGGCGTCTGGGATAAGATCCTGGCCGACATGAAGTAGTAAATCATCAGGACGGTAAGGACGAGGGGCCTCCCGGGCGACGCCCGGTGGGGCCTCAATTCTCTTCGGCGCGTAACTATGTGGACGTTAGTCAGCTGTAGTAGCCCTCCTACTCTGCGCAGGTGGATTTTTTTATGAATACGATCCGAAGATTGATAGCCGCACGAACGATGGTTCTCGCTTTGGTAGCGGCCTTGTGTGCGATCGGCTTGGGCAACAAGGCTGCAAGGTCGGCTGACGAGGAAAATCAGGCCAGCATCATCCTTTCCAATCTACCCGCCAAGCAAAGCGCTGACTACAAGACGCTACGAGATCTCGCCGGCGAGGGTGAGAAGCAAGACCTCGATATGATGAAGTCAGAAAAGTGGTCGGTACCGCCTGAGCGTCTCGGAGCGTTTCTCAAGGCTGCTGCCGAGAAGGGAGTGCGCGTGAACCGGCTCGATGAGAATTCGAACTGGGCGCTCGTACCGATGGCCGCGGGCGAGAAAATGTCGCCGAAGCAGAAGGACATGATGCACAAGACGATGGAGTCCAAGGCGGCGATGGGCGCCAGCATGATGAAATCACCGGCACCCGATGTTTTGGATTACACCCTGACGAAGAACGTGGACGAGGGACATCCCGAAGCCCCGCCATCGCTCGTTATTCCGTTGAACGACAAGACAATTGTTACCGTAAGCCGTACCAGCGTTACGAAGA
>CAZURR010000099.1:0-8190 GCA_964622715.1 uncultured Hyphomicrobium sp.
GAAGTGGAAAAGCGAGATTGAATTTCCACACTTAGATGATGGCGGTCCCTACGGGGACAGCCCAACTCTATTACTTCAATCACTTAGCTGAAAGTGGGACACCAGAACTTCCCACGCCTTCTCAGGAGTTTCCGCCTGAGAGTGTCCCACCCAAACGCCCCAACGACCTTTGCGTTGTATGCGGCCAACGACCTCGCGCTGGCGAAGGAAAACTGAGCCGCTGCATTCCCTGTATCAAAGCCGAAGCAGCTCGAGCACGTGATGCTCGCGAGGCTGCCGAAACCCGCCTCGCGGGAGCAAAGATCCGTAAGCTACGGCCGGACCTTAAGCCACTCCAAAATAAAAGGAGCGGGCTGTGAGCCAGCGCAATAGTGGATACGCGCGCAAGGAGCGCGACCTCTATGAGACGCCTGATTGGGTAACGGACGCGCTCATTCCGCACATACCGCGTCGACCTTGTCAGATTTGGGACCCCGCCTGCGCGAGCGGAAAGATGGTGCGCCGTTTGAGGGTTCACTACCCGGTTTGTGCCAGCGATGTTCACGAGACGGGTGATGATTTCCTCATGATGGATAAAGCGCCAGATGGCACGGACATGATCAGCACCAATCCACCCTACGAGGACGCTCAACAGTTCATCGAACACGCTCTGCGCCTTATGGAGCCATGCCGAGGTTTAGTCGCCATGCTTCTGCGTTGTGACTTCGATCATGCAAAGAAGCGCGCTCACCTGTTCCGGGACTGTCCGGCCTTCGCCAAGAAGTTGGCGTTGACGAAGCGAATTGCCTGGTTCCTGGAGGCCAATGGAAAACCGAAGGCCTCGCCATCGTTCAATCACGCTTGGTTCATTTGGGACTGGAGGCATGACGGTGCACCCACCATCGCATATGGACCTGTGTGCAATAGAGATTATCCATAAGATTTCGAAAAAACGGAGATAGACCAAATGAGCGGATTGGGGTCTGGTCGATGCTCCTTCGGCAACGGTGCCAAGTGCGAGGACTATCGGGGGATCGACCTTGCTTGGCTTCGCCGCAAGGGCTACCTGCACCCCGGAAATCTCGGCAATCTCACATGGTCGCGGGGCGGCCACATGACCGGCTCTATTGGGTATCGGGTCGAGACGGGTGGGCTGCGCCTCACCTATCGAACACGCGCGCTGGGGGGCGAATGGTGCGATGTGAACGAGCTCTTGCCCTTCGCGTGGACACCAACGCGTTTCGGCGGTCAACGTCAGTGGTTGCAGTGCCTGTCCTGCGGCCGCCGCTGCCGAATCCTTTACGGCGGGTCTCGTTACCGTTGCCGTGGCTGCCACGGCCTCAAGTATCAGTCCCAATATGAGCCGGCCTATCAGCGCGCAATGGACCGAGCGGACAAGCTCAAGAAGCGCATTGGCGGTGAGACTGGTGGCTTTGACGGCGACGAATTCCCGCCCAAACCATCGCGCATGCACTGGACGACATATCGGCGGCTCGAAGAACGCTACGACGAGCTCCAAAACACTTGGGCCGTGGGCGTGATGCGAAGCATTGGCTTCTGCGACTGACGTGCGGCGAGTGCGAAAGCCTCCCGACGACCCCTTGTGCTTCATATATCGGGAATTAGGCCCGCCGCACGATGTCCGCTTCTGGGGGTAAAGCGGACATCGGGTCATGACTTTGGGGCTGCTTGCGGCTCATTGCAGAAGTACTAATCCGAGAACTTCTCCGGTCACGCAAAATCGCCTGGCTCCGGTACGCGTTTCTTGCCAGTGAACATGGAACGCACGAGATTTTCATGGTGCCGGAGGCTCGCGAACACGACGCCGGCAATATGCAGGCCCACCAGGAGAAGCGCGAGGTTTGCCAGCGTCTCGTGGATATCCTCCATAAGCGCCGATCCCCAGAAGGCATCCGTCGTCAATAGCCAACCGGAAACACACAGTCCGGTGAGCGCGGCGAGCAGGGCTACGATCATTGCGCCGCCGACCGGATTGTGACCGAGGTGGCGGGCTTCGCGACCCGTCGCCACGTCGCGAAGATAGCCGGCGACGACAAGGGGTGATCTGACGAACTGGCTGAAGCGGGCGTAGGGCGTGCCGACCACTCCCCAGACGAGGCGCATGGCGATCAGCGCGGCTGTCGCGTAACCGGCCCAGATATGCAGCGATTTCCAATCATCGCCCGATATCCAGGCCAAGGCGAAGCTGGCCACCAGGCTCCAATGGAATACGCGCACGAATGGGTCCCAGACCCTTGTCGTCGCCATGACGTCACCCGTTGCTCTTGGTATTGACGGGATCGAGCGACTTCGGATTGAAGTAGGTCTCAGCCCGTTGTCCTTTCTCATCGGTGCCGTAGACTTCGTAGCAGCCGTTATCGATCTTAATGCGGTTGATCTTCCATCCCGCACCTTCGAGCTTTTGGCGGAGCGCCTGCTCGTGTTGCCATTCAGACTTCGGCACCGAGCATCTTTCGCCGGCGAAGGCTGCGCCGCTCGCGATCAGGCCTAGAACGCCAGCTAGAAGAAGGATACGCGTCATGATTTATCTCCATCGGTTGGTTGTCGATGGCGACAAAGGTAAGGGAAGCGCCTGACACGTGCCTGAAGGCTGAAGACCCGGATTTTCAGGTTTCTGTAAGGTTGAAGGCGCAGTTGTCGAAGACCGCGGTGTCAAAAGGTTCCATGCGCATTTTGCTGATCGAGGATGAGCCGGTGCTCGGCGAGGCTGTTGCCACGCATCTGAAGCGTTCCAGTCACGCTGTGGACTGGGTGCAGCGGCTCGATGATGCCGAAGCCGCATTGCGTGCAGTCGACTACGGGCTGATCCTTCTCGACCTGCATTTGCCTGACGGCCGCGGCCTCGATCTTCTGCGGAAGCTTCGCAAAGCCGAGGACAAGAGGCCCGTTATCATTCTTACGGCTCGCGACCAGATCCGCGACCGCATCGAGGGCCTCAACGCGGGTGCCGACGACTACCTCGTCAAGCCATTCGATTTGGATGAGCTCGTCGCCCGCATCCTCGCGGTACAACGGCGTTCGGCGGCGAAGGCAAGCCCGACGGTTCGTGTTGGCAGCCTCGTCATCGATCAGGTCGCTCGCAAGGTTTGGCACGACGGCCAAGAGGTGCCGCTGACGGCACGCGAGTGGGCGCTGCTCGAATGTCTGGCTCAGCGCGTCGGGGCGACGCTCTCGAAGGCTCATCTTGAAGAAGCGCTCTATGCGTTCGGTGCCGAAATCGAGAGTAATGCGGTCGAGGTTTATGTTAGCCGGCTTCGCAAGAAGCTTGGCGCGAACGTGATCCGCACCGTCCGCGGTTTCGGTTACCGACTGGAGTCTTGAGCCATGAGACCATGGACAATGACCCGTAGGCTGATCGGCACTCTTGTCGTTCTGATCGGCGGAATCTGGCTGGCTGGCGTGGGCATTGCTGCGATGTCGGTCCAGCATGAGATCGATGAGGTCTTCGACAGCTCTCTGCAAGAGACGGCGCAGCGCATCCTGCCGTTGGCGCTCGACGACCTTGGCGAGCATGAGAAGCACGACGAACATTACAACGACGAGGATGAGGGCCGGCGGCTTGCCGATCCCTTCCCGGCGGAGAAGCACACAGAGCATCTGCATTATCAGGTCCGCGATGCCGTGGGTCGCGTGATCTTGCGTTCCCACGATGCTCCTGCAGAACCTTTCGCCGCACCGCTGAAGCGCGGGTATTTTGAGCACGACGGCCGGCGGTATTTCACCGAGGTCTCCACCGACAGAAGCGTTTACGTGCAGGTGGCGGAGTTGCCGAAGGAGCGGCAGGAGGCCATCCGTGCCCTATGGCTCGGATTGGCAGCGCCGCTGCTCGGTCTGCTGCCGATCGCGGCGCTCGTCATCTATTGGACAGTACGTAAGACCACGCGCCCCATCCTCGAAGTCCAGCACCAGATCGGATTGCGTGATGGTGAGCATTTGAGCCCGCTCGATCCGCATGGGCTGCCGAGCGAGCTTACGCCGATCATCCACGATATGAATAGGCTACTCGAACGGCTCAAGGCGGCCTTGGACACAGAACGTTCTTTCGCCGCTAACAGCGCCCACGAACTCCGCAATCCTATCGCCGCAGCGCGCGCGCAAGCCGAAGTCATCGCGACCAACTTGCAAGGGAGCCCCGATCATGCACGGGCCACCCAGCTCATCGCGACGCTGGGGCAGCTCAGCGGGCGCATCGAGAAGATGCTGCAGCTTGCCCGTGCCGAAGCGGGTCTTGGCCTCGCGCGCACCAAAACTGATCTCGTCGTCGTCACGCGTCTGGTGGTTGAGGATTATGCAAGGAGACCGCAGATAGGTGCGCGTCTCAGCTTCGACGCCGGCCCGGCCCAAGGTCTCATGGTCGCCATCGATCCCGATGCGCTCGGAATCGCGCTGCAGAACCTCATCGACAATGCGTTGAGCCACGGCACCTCCAGCGCGACGATTGAGATTGCAGTCGGCCCCGGGGCCACGGTCCGCGTTGTCAATGATGGACCGGCCATTAGCCCTGATACACTTGCGAAGCTTAAAAACCGCTTCGAACGCGCCGGCCGCAAGAGTGCGCCGGGGGCTGGTCTCGGTCTCGCAATTGTCGAACAGATCATGCGCCAAGCTGAGGGACGCCTCGAACTTTTCTCGCCGGCACGCGGCAGGCGTGATGGCTTCGAGGCGGTGCTGGTCTTTCCGAGCTTAAATAATGGGGCTAATCGGTGCTCACCGTTGAACCCGCAGGCTCGTGATGTACGAAATTAGGTTGTCGCGTTCCTTAGTGGGGATTACGAGATTTGGCATCGTCGGATGTGGGGTCTGCATCCATACGTTAAGTGCCAGGGCTGTCATTCCCAGCTTATTAGCTATCGACTCAAAGCTTGGTATGGTTACTGATGGCGATACTGCCCCTCCCACTTCGACCCTATGACATTCGGCGCAATTTTCTCTTGCGTAGGCTAGGCCGAGCCGTGGATCGCCGAGCTCTACTGCTTGGGCAATGCCCGGCGTCAGGACCAATCCGATTGCCGCCACGCTGCAAACAAAGCGCACAATCAAGTCCTTCCTTGGTGTCGCAATCGACACATTGGCGTCGATGAACCTAACCACAGCTTAGTTTCATGTCTGAGGCAACAACGTGATCCGGCTTGTTGCTGATCTCGAGGAGGCTCTATTGGGTGATCCAGGTGCAATGTTAATCACGTCGCCTCTCGCTCTTCCTTTCGCTGGGCGAAGCAGGCTTTGAATTGGGCCGGTGGTGATTTGAAACAAGACACGCAAAGCAGACGTCAGATGCCGGGCCTATCAGGGCAGGCACTTGCTGGCCTATTCATCGCAGCCACCCTTCTTCCCATCATGGCCGCTTTGGCAAGCGGCGTTGAGCCAGCGCGTGTGTGGAGCGAGCTTGGCACCGGCCTCGGCCTCACGGCCGCTGGGATCATTTTCCTGCAATTCTTAAGTTCCGGCAGATATGAGAGTGTCTCCGGACAGGTGGGCATTGATCGCACGATGGGCTTCCACCGTATCGCGGCCTATGTGCTGCTCCTCTTCGCGGTTCTCCACCCTCTGATCTATCTCGCCCCCACACTCTACGCCGACCCGACCGCAGTGTGGCATCGACTGACCGGCATGCTCGCGAGCAATCGTCTCAAGACCGGCGTTGTCGCGATGGCTGGGCTTTTTGTCATCGTCGGGCTCGCCTCTATCCGCACGCGATCCTTCGTGAGGTACGAATATTGGCGGGCATCCCATGGTTTGCTCGCGATCGCGGTGGCGGGCCTAACGCTGCATCACGCGATGACGGCCGGAACCTACAGCAATGAACTCCCAGTGCGCCTTGTTTGGCTGCTGTTCGCAACAACGTCCCTTGGCGCGATTGCCGTCGTCTATTTCCTCCGGCCGAGGAGGATGTGGCGGGAAGACTGGCGCGTCGAGCACGTCCGTCGGCTCGGCGGCCACGTCGTGGAGATGATTCTGCGCGGGCCCTCTGCGACGAAGCTGCAATTTCGCGGCGGCCAGTTTATGTGGATCACACTCGCGCCCAACCATCCGCCCTTCCACGATCATCCATTCTCAATCGCGTCTGGCCCGGCAGATCTGCCAAATCTTCGGCTCGTGATACGCGAGGCGGGAGATTGCACCAATAGTTTTGCATTGGTTGAACCAGGCACGCGCGTTGCGGTTGATGGACCCCATGGCAGCTTCGTTCTACCTGACAGCGACGGACCGGTCGTCACGGTTGCCGGCGGAGTCGGCATCGCTCCGCTGCTTGGCATGTTGGAGCAAGCTGCCGCCGAGGGCGACCCGCGATCAATCCGTCTGCTCTATTCGGCTCGCACACCGTCCGCCCTAGCCGGGTTGGAACGCTTGCGAGAACTGCAGTCGCGCCTCGATCTCTCTTTGACGTGCTTCGTTGATGAGGCAAGTGAAGGGTCCGATCTTCTGCCTGGGCCTCCTGGTGAAAGGCATATAGGGGACTTACTCAGGGGACTGGTGCCCAAACACGTGACTGCCCTCATTTGTGGCCCCGCCCGCATGATGGAGCTTGTAGCCGACGCGCTCTTAGCTGCGGGTGTGCCGCCGTATTCGATTAGCTACGAGCGATTTGACTATGCGGCAGGCAAAGGACGTCTCGATAAGAAGCGCCTGAGAAAGTGCCTTGCCGTCTTTCTTGTGCTTATTGCGGCAATGACTGCCTTCAGTCTGCGTTAGCCCCTCACTGCGCCGACAGACCGACTAAATAGTCGGCGATCACGGTATGCGCCTTGGCATCTTCCGTGTGATGCGTTTTGAGAAACTCGGTCAGCCTAGCGGCCCGGTCTTCGACTGTTGGCCCCTTGAGATTTCGAGCAAGTGAGGCCGCGCGGGCATGACATTGGCCGCAATGCTCCTTGAAGGCTTGCTCATCGGCAATCGCTTTATCGAACCAAGCAGCCGTTGAGATAAGCAGACACGCCATCATCGGCTTGAAACGCATCAGGTCGTTCATTGTGGGCGCATTCGCTTTCAACCGAGTTGCCCAGATGCCCCAATCGATCTCCAACTATACGCCCCGAGAGTTCACGATAGAAGGGCGCGCATGGCTTGCCTGGCAGCACTTAGCGGACATAAGCAGAGCCGAACCAATCGATCGGCGAGGGAACCTTCTGGCTGCCCTATTGAGTCACCGCCTGACACGCCGTCCTACATAAGATGGTCTGATTTCAAGGATCAGAAAAAATCGGTTGACGAGACGAGGATGGCAGAGTAGCCCCACTCCCTAACCTTCTATACTTAATCGAAATTTAACCATCCTCCGGCATGTCTCCGATCTCTTCTATCGATGTGTGAGACGTCGTCAACCATACCCCCCATCCCCCAGTCCAAGGAGTCGAACGTGAACGAGCAGTTGGCAAAGCCGCTAAACGACATGATCAGGAATGCCCAGATCCAGGTTCCGGAGCAGGTCCGGGATATGATCGAGGAAGGTCTGAAGAACACCCGCACCTCCTGGGATGCAATGTCTTCAAGCCTTAACGATGCTGCCGTTGCTCAGGCCAATGCGTCAAAGGCGCTGGGTGATCAGTTCCTGCACAACATGACTGCGAACTTTGACGCCACCTCGGACGCAGTCCAGGCCCTGACAAAGGCGAAGACGCTATCAGACGTCCAAAACATCCAAGTCAATTTCGTTCGTGACCACACAGCGCGGATGATGAAGCAATGGAATGATTGGTTGAGCCTCTCAATGAAGGTCGGCGAAGACGCAGCAGAAACCCTATCGGCCATGTCGACGGCTGCAACACGAACAGCGAAGAAGCGCTAAGGCGAAGATCAACGCATCGTAACGGATCACCAATCGACCCGTGTGGAACTTGGCATGATCGTTAACCACCTGGGGCACTCGGAGTGGACAATCATCCTGCGCGTCAGGGGTGCCTGCATAACGTGTCGACGCGCGAGTCGACTAGCAAGTTTGAAATGATGTAAAGGGACCCGCGCGTCGGCCGAAGCAGAGGGAGGACCAATCGATCTATCCCCCGAGAAAAGGATTGGTCCTCCGCAGCAGATCCCAACGTCCCTCGAAACGATCTGCGGTCTCCCCCCGGATGGAGGCGCAGTATGCGACGCTTAATAGTCGTATGAAAATGACGTCGGCGTGAGCCTGAGCGGACCTGTGATCCGCGCTCTATTCCTTCTCCCCAAATTACGGAGCGTTTGCGTACGTCT
>CAZURR010000100.1:0-8085 GCA_964622715.1 uncultured Hyphomicrobium sp.
CCGTCGTAACTTTAACCGTGCAAATCGCGCCAGCCGCCGTCGTAACTTTAACCGCGGTCGTCGTGCAAACCGTCGTTTTGGCGCAAACCGTCGTCGGGGCGGCTTTGGGCGTCGTGGCGGTGGGCGGCGTCGTCGCTAAAGATCTGGGAAGTTTGCCGTCAGAATTTTTTGGACGGCCAAGTCGAAGCCTAGCTTTAACATAGCCATTGGCATCTGCGGCGGGATCGGGCCCCGCCGCAAACGCCGTCACAACGACTAACTGGGTGTTTTTCGACTGTAGTTCGCTCACGCGGCCGGCGCGAGGCGTCCTTCAAAGGTTTCGTAAAGCGGCGCCAGGCTATCGCAATTGAGCGATCGGCACACCTCAAGGGCCCGCCATGCACCAGCCGTATCGTTGGCGCTAATCGCTGCCATTAGTTGGTGATGCGCGATTTCAAGCTTGCGAAAGCCTTCCGACGCCGCAACGGTCTCATCGCCAAGAAGCGCGAAGATGCGTTCAGGCTGGTCCTTACCACGCAACAAAACTGCGTCGATCTCCAGAAATGCAAAGCCTAGTGCCGCTTTTGCTGTGCTTTCACCGGTGATGATGGGGAACTTATATGTCTTCGTTGCCCCCTCCAGGCGCGAGGCCACGTTCACCACGTCGCCCAGGATGGAATAGTCGAAGCGCTCCGGTGAGCCCACGTTACCGACGCAGCAGTTCCCCGTATTGAGGCCGATACCGATGCGCACGGGCGTGTGCGTTTTGCCGCGGCTGCGCGCCTCGGCCGCCCACACTTCGTTTTGGATTTCTAGACGGGAAATCATACCAAGTGCGGCCCGTGCCGCGTTGCCGGCGTGCTCGGCATCGAGCAACGGGGCGTTCCAGAACGCCATCACCGCATCACCCATGAATTTGTCGATGGTTCCTCGCTGCGCCAGGATCACTTCAGACAATGGCGTAAAGAGTTCATTGACAAAGCGCACTAGTGCCTCGGCGCTCATGCCTTCCGAGATCTTGGTAAAGCCGCGCACGTCCGAGAATAGAATTGTTACCTCGCGCATCTCGCCACCGAGTTTCAGCTTGTCTTGATTGCGCGCGAGTTCCTCGACTAAAGGCGCAGCAACGTAGTGGCTGAATGCATGGCGCACACGGCTGCGGTCTCGTTCGGTTTGAACGTAGTTATCGAGCGAGGTTGCGAGATAAAGCAGAACGACGGCGAGCGATGGGTAAACGGGGTCAAACAGAAAGCCAGCTTGCGTATAGGCAAACCATGAGGCCGCAAAAACCGTCCCTATCGCGGCGGCTGCCATGATCGCGGCCATGGCCGCGCCCAAGCGATAGACCAACCAAGCAATCGCGCCGCCCACCACAATGAGAAACAATAACTCCGCGCCGGTTGCATAGGCCGGCCGGCTGAGGTGGTCCCCAGACAGCATCTGCTCCAGCGCCTGAGCGTGAATCTCGACGCCGGGCACGGTGGGGGAAAGCGGCGTTGCCCTCAAGTCGAGTAGGCCTACGGCACTCGTGCCAAGGAGCACGTGCCGTCCTGCAACCTCTTGCGGGACAAAGGTGCCATCTAAGATACTGTGCGCGGAGATATAGCGCTTCCGGTCGTGCCGCGAGAAGCGCAGCCAAAGCTCGCCACTTGCATCTGTGGGCAGCTCGACGTTGCCGACGCGAATGGTGTCAACGCCCGTTTTTTCGCCAAACGACAACACGCCGCTGCCGCCCGACGAGCGCACAAAGATGGTCGTCTCTCCTAGAAAAATGCGCAAGGTTTCGAGTGGCAGCGAGGGATACAGCGTGCCCCCTACCGAAATTAATAAGGGTGCACGCCGAACAATTTGATCGCTTCCGGGAATCCAATTGACAGCGCCGAGCCCTTCGGCACGTTCGGTGAGTGCGGGCAGACTTCCAATGCCGCCCTTAAAGCTGGGCACGAAATTCTTGGGATCGTCACCCGCAAACGCGAAACGCGCGCGCACGGGACCTGGCTTGGACCCGCTGTCGTTCTCCGCGGCAAATCCAAGAATAACCGGTGCCGCCGCGATGGCTTCTGCGAGCTTTTCATCGTTAGAGGGCAGCGTCGCGGCCTGGCTTGTAAGCGGCGCAAGTTCAGGCACTTCTGTAAACAACTTGGCAAACTCGCCCGGCGAAAGACGATCGGCCTCGGCGAAAATTAGATCGACGGTTATTGTGCTGGCGCCTGCACTTTTCAGCTTATTGATGATCTCGGCGAGTTTCGTTCTGGGCCACGGCCATTGACCAACACGCATCAGCGATGGCTCGTCGATGTCAACAATGCGCACGGGATGTGCGGGGTCGCCCGAACGTGGCGTCAGCCTGAGGTAGGTATCGAAGACGGACAACCGCAGGGCCGCGACGGGCCCCGGGTCAGCAATACGCAATGCCGCCGCCAGTAGGAGGAATGCCGCCGCAAGGATGAATTGTACGGACAGACCTCGCACGTCCAAACCTCCTTCGCGTGACGCCTAGCTCACATCAGCCGGGCCGCATATCAGCGCACCCTACAGTGCCTTTTGCATGTCACGCACAAAGGCCGTCAAACCGTCGAGCCGCTCGCGCCTTAGGCGTTCTGCCGACAGGATCGACTGCAATCCCTGAAGCGAATTCTCAATGTTGGCGTTGACAATCACGTAGTCGTACTCAGGCCAGTGGCTGATTTCGGCAGAGGCATCCGCCATACGCCGCTTGACCACGTCCTCAGCGTCCTGAGCACGTGCCCGCAATCGCTCCTCCAGCACGTCATGCGAAGGTGGCAGCACGAACACGCGCACCACATCGTGCTTCATTTTTTCCGAAAGCTGCTGTGCGCCCTGCCAGTCGATGTCAAACAGCACGTCTCGTCCGTCTGCAACTGCGGCCTCAATGGGCGCGCGGGGGGTCCCGTAGGCGTAGTCAAACACACGGGCCCATTCCAGAAGCTCGCCCCTATCGCGCATCTCGGCAAAGGTTGCCGCATCGACAAAGTTATAATCACTTCCGTCAACTTCACCTGGTCGCGGCGGCCGCGTCGTCACCGAAATCGACAACGCGATCGAACTGTCCAACTCAATGAGACGGCGCGCCAGCGTCGTCTTGCCTGCACCCGAGGGTGAGGACAGCACCAAAAGAAGTCCGCGCCTATCTATTTTTGGCCCGCCTGCGGTCATGGACTCACTTCCGTCGACCAGCGAATACTCTGACAAAAGATTACTCGATGTTCTGTACCTGCTCGCGCATCTGATCGATCACGGTTTTAAGCGCAAGCCCCGCGCGCGTGATTTCCACGTCGTTCGCCTTGGAACATACGGTATTCGCCTCGCGGTTAAACTCCTGAGCGAGAAAATCGAATTTGCGGCCGACAGAACCGTTGTCCTCTAGTAGCTCACGTGCCGCGCCGATGTGGGCCCTCAATCGCTTCAGCTCCTCCTCAACGTCGACGCGTGTCGCGAGCAGCACCGCCTCTTGATGTAGGCGTTCTGGATCCAAGCCATTACCGGCTTCGAGGAGGCGGGCAACTTGCTCATTCAGCCGCTCCCCGACTGCTGCCGGCGTACGAGCCGGTGAGCACTCAATCAGACCGACAAGCCGTTCGATCTCGACAAGGTTGGCATTCAAAACCTCGTTTAGCCGATCCCCCTCCGCTGATCGTGCACTCACGAGTGCGGCAAGTACCTCGTTCAAATGTTGCAGCATGGCCTCGAAGCGAGCAGCGGTGTCCTCAGCCACCTCTTCTGCCTCACTCACCTCCAAAACGCCTTTGATGCCGATGAGACCGTCCGCCCGTGGCAAGGCGCACCCCGTCAGCTCCCGGATGCGTTCGGCTGCCTTCACCACCTCCGCCAATGCTGACTCATTGAGACGGATCGCCTGGCCCCCTTCTCGACGATCAGCATTGAGCGAGACGGTGACGTTGCCGCGTACAACGTACTTTGCCACGGCTTCTCGGATCGGCGGCTCTAGCGATTCATAGCCGGACGGCAAGCGCATGCGAACGTCGAGCCCTCGTCCATTCACGCTGCGCACCTCCCAATGCCAAGCAACAACGCCAAGTGACCCGTCGGCGTGCGCAAAGCCTGTCATACTCTTGATGGTCATTATGCTTTCCAGATGCCGTCAGGCCGACAAAGAGAAGAGGCCGAAATCTAACGGCAGTGGCGAGAGCCAACAAGCCAACCCTTGAGGACGCTTTCAAGTGGTATGACACACCCTTAGTGCGGGCGGGCGGTCGCAGCTATCTAATTGGCTTGCGCACGGGAAGCGGAATGGGGGATGTGGTGGCAGCCGATCCCGCGTTAAGGACTTCCGGTTTTGAGGTGGCGTCGGCCGAGGCGGGTTGCGCCAAGCCTGCCGCGGCGGCCCAAGCCTCCTGCTTGGCCAGTTCCGCCTTCCTCTGGCGTTCCAGCTTGCGCCAGTTGGTGACGGCAGCATTGTGCTCGCGAAGTGTCGTAGAGAACGCGTGACCACCACTGCCATCAGCAACGAAGTAGAGTTCCTTTGTTGCTGCCGGATTTAGTGTCGCCCGAATGGCGGAGCGGCCGGGGTTGCATATTGGCGTCGGCGGTAAGCCTTTGATCTGATACGTGTTGTGCGCCGTCTGCTGAGCAAGATCAGAACGCGTGATCGGTCGGCCTAAGCTGCCCTGACCTCCTGCGAGGCCATAGATCACTGTGGGATCGGATTGAAGTCGCATACCCTGGCGCAGCCTGTTCATGAACACTCCGGCCACGCGGTCGCGCTCGTCGGGACGACCTGTCTCCTTCTCAACGATGGAGGCAAATATGATGGCTTCTTGCGGGCTCTTGATCGGCAGATCCGGCTGGCGTTTGGCCCACGATTGAGCGAGATAGTGTTGCATCTCCACCTTCATACGCTCCAATAGCTCTTGGCGCGCCATGCCCTTGGAGAAACGATAGGTGTCAGGAAGCAGGGAGCCCTCCGGCGGGATCTCGACGATGTCGCCGACCAGGTCGTCCGCGGCGCGTAACCGATCCACGATCTGCTGGCTCGTCAGCCCTTCAGGAATAGTAAACTTCGATAAGATGCTCTTGCCTTGGACCAGTGTATTGAGCACATCGGCCATGCTGGCATTCTTCTTAATCTCGTATTCGCCTGCCTTAAGGTCAGCCGGATTGTCGCTGAGCGCATTGTGTAAAAGATAGCTCGCGATGAATGTCCAACGATTGGAAATGATCCCCTGCCGCTCAAGCCGCGTCGCGATCTCAATGCGTCCCTCTCCCTTGGGAATGGCGACGACGCGAGAGACTTCAAGAGGACCCGGGCGCTCATACTGGTGATAGAGCAGCGCACTCAAGGCGCCGATTGCCACCATGATTATCAGAAGCACCGTCAGCACGCCGCTTACGAATCGGATCAAGCCGCCTGCAGCTTGCGGCTGCGCGAACTCATGGCCCCCATTTGGGCGCATTGGCGCGCGAGAGGGCTCGAGCATCTCCGCAGGGCTGCGCGGGCGCACGCCGGCTTTATGAAACACAGGTTCATGCCGGGGGGGGCGGGTATTTTTCATGGGTCCGTTCACGTTCACCGGCGCGATCATTCTCGCTCGGCATTTGTGAGATTACGCCCCGACCCTATTGGCAAATGTGGCAAAAGCGCGAAGCGAAATGGGGCATTCGCCAGCAGGACCGGATCGCGTGGCTAGCTGGCCTCAGATAACGCGGCGCAGGATTAAAGATGCATTCGTCCCACCGAAGCCGAACGAGTTCGTCAAGACCGTGTTGATCTCGCGCTTCTTGGCCTCGTGCGGCACCAAATCCACTGGCGTATCAACCGACGGATTATCGAGGTTGAGGGTCGGTGGCGCGACATTGTCGCGAATCGCGAGCGTCGAAAAGATCGCCTCGATGGCGCCGGCCGCCCCAAGGAGATGCCCGGTCGCCGACTTGGTGGAGGACATCGCTAGCTTGCCGCTGGCGTTGCCGAACAGCCGCTCAATCGCACCCAGCTCAATCTCATCACCCATCGGCGTGGACGTGCCGTGCGCGTTGACATAGTCAATGTCGCTGGCTTCAATCCCTGCGCGATTCAACGCAGCGCGCATACACCGGTAAGCGCCATCACCGCTCTCTTCCGGGGCGGTGATGTGATAGGCGTCGCCCGACATTCCGTAGCCAATAACCTCGGCGTAAATTTTGGCGCCGCGCGCTTTGGCATGTTCCAGTTCTTCCAGCACTACGACGCCGGCACCTTCGCCCATAACAAAGCCATCGCGGTCCTTATCGTATGGCCGGGACGCCTGCTTGGGCTGATCATTGAAGTTAGTCGATAGCGCGCGGCACGCCGCAAAGCCCGCAATTGCGATGCGGCAGATGGGCGACTCGGTACCGCCTGCGACCATAACGTCGGCATCACCCAACGCGACGAGGCGGCTTGCATCGCCAATGGCGTGCGAGCCCGTCGAGCAGGCGGTGACGACCGAATGGTTGGGGCCCTTCAACTTGTGCTTGATGGAGACATAGCCCGAAGCAAGATTGATCAGACGCCCGGGAATAAAGAATGGGCTGACGCGGCGCGGGCCTTTTTCTTTGAGAAGAATGGACGTTTCGGATATGCCGGGCAGGCCGCCGATGCCGGAGCCGATGAGAACACCCGTCCGCTCCTGCTTCTCAGTCGTGTCCGCTTTGTAACTGGCATCGGCCAGCGCCTGATCTGAAGCAGCCATAGCGTAGATGATGAATTCGTCGACCTTGCGCTGCTCCTTTGGCTCCATCCAATCGTTGGGATTGAATTTGCCCTCAGACGTATCACCGCGCGGAACAAAACAGGCGATTTGGCAGGCAAGATCTGAAACGTCGAATTCCTCGACGCGACGTGCGCCATTGGCGCCCCCCAGCAATGCCGACCAGGATGGCTCGACACCACATCCGACGGGAGAAACAATGCCAAGTCCTGTGATGACGACGCGACGCATTCTCGTCCTTCGGGAGTTTGCTTCAGCCCGCCTTCCGGTCAATCGCTGCCATAGTTGGGGGGCGCGCGTCCCCATAGACAAGCTCAGACCTCGACTCCGCAGTCGGCGCGCCAGATGTCACGCGGACAGAAAACAGCAAGCCGGTGTCAGGCCGCGCTGGCGTTCTTTTCAAGGAACTTGACCGCATCACCGACGGTCAGGATGTGTTCGGCGGCGTCGTCGGGAATTTCGCAGCCAAACTCCTCCTCGAAAGCCATCACGAGCTCGACTGTATCCAAACTGTCGGCGCCCAAATCGTCAATAAAGCTGGCGTTCTCGGTGACCTTTTCGGCCTCCACGCCCAAGTGCTCCACGACAATCTTCTTCACGCGCTCCGCGACATCGCTCATCGTCTTCCCTCGCGTCGGTTGTTCTTAGCAAACTGCATTAAAGTTGTTGTTGGGATTACACGCGGTCCGGCCATCCTTGTTGCTTCGTTCCGACGGCTCGCGACTCGCGGGCACTGAAACGACGCGGTTATCCCCATTCTTCGCACGCCGAGTACTGCTCAATTCTGCGGCCCGCCTGGGCCATTACGGTTGTGTCAGGAGCGCGAAAACCGTCCGGCTCGTTAACACAATTCATTGGGCTTGGCCAGCGCCCGAGACCTGCCGTCACCTGCCATAAGGAGGGACCGAAAGCTAGGGCCAAAACACGCATAAAGGTCTCTGATACGGCATTTAGCATGGACGTTAGACCATCGCCATGCCGCCGTTGATATGAAGTGTTTGCCCAGTGATATAGGCCGCCTCCGCGCTCGCCAGATAAACGGCGCCAGCTGCGACCTCCTCAGAGGTGCCAAAACGCTGTGCTGGGATCATCTTGGCGATCTCCTCAGTCTGCTTTTCATTGAGAGCATCCGTCATGGCCGTCTGGATGAACCCCGGCGCGATGCAGTTGGCGGTGATTCCGCGCGGCGCAACCTCGCGGGCCAATGATTTCGTCATGCCGATGACACCGGCTTTCGAGGCGGCATAATTGCCCTGGCCAGGATTGCCAAAGACGCCCGATATTGACGCAATATTGATGATGCGGCCGAAGTTCGGCCGAGCGCGCAGCATGGCTCGCGCCGCAGCGCGGCAGAGCATGAAGGTCGAGGTCAGGTTGACGGCGATCACATCGTCCCACT
>CAZURR010000101.1:0-8075 GCA_964622715.1 uncultured Hyphomicrobium sp.
TGGCAAGACGGTTGCCGCTGAGCGCGAGACGCGAGCACGAGAGCCAGCTCAAGCGAATCTCTTGAGGTTGTGGTGAGTTAGGTGACACGGAGACGACCCTTTTGGCAAGCCTGTGGCGGGGGCGGGTAGTGCATCACAGATTAGCCGGTACGTTATCAATGAGCCGCGTTTCGCCCATACGGGCGGCAACGAGAACGCGCAGAGGGCGGTCGGTCGCAGCTCTCACCACTTTGAGGGTGTCGGCTTCGCGCACCGCGACATAGTCGACCTTGGCGAAGCCAACGCGCTCAAGCTCTTGCGCCGCTTCGGCGCAAATGGTGTCGAGCGCTGCAAGCTGAGGCGCGTTCTTTGGCCGTCCTGGCTCCTGCAAGAGGAGTGAGGGGCGTGGAGCCTTGCGGCGGCCGGTATCGCCTTCTGATTCTCGCATCGCGTGCGCGGCCCGGGTTGCGACCTTGCAAATCACGCGATGCAGCTCCGGCGCTAAGGCCCGCTCCTTAAGCGACAAATAGGCGTTGCGGGAGGACAGTGCCAGGCCATCTGCCTCGCGCACCGTCGGCAATGCGATAATCTTGAGCGGCATGTTGAGATCGCGCACTAGCTGCCGAATAACGCAAAGCTGCTGGTAGTCTTTTTCGCCAAAGATAGCGTAGTCGGGCGACGCCGCAGCAAAGAGCTTGCAACACACGGTTGCAACCGCGCCAAAGAAGTGCGGTCGCGCGATTGATTCGAGGCCGACGGCAGCCCCTCCGGGGACGATGCGCGTGGCAAAGCCTTCCGGGTAGATGTCTTGTACCGTCGGCACCCAAGCAAGATTGCACCCGACCGCAATAAGCTTGGCAAAGTCACTGGCCACATCGCGCGGGTAGCGGGCCAGATCTTCGTGCGGAGCAAACTGGCTGGGGTTGACGAAGATGGAGACCAGGGTGCGGTCAGCGGTCTCTGTCGCGCGTTGCACCAGCGCCAAGTGGCCGGCGTGTAGCGCGCCCATGGTGGGAACGAGGGCCACAGTCTGGCCAGCCTTGCGCCAGCCAGCCGTCATTTGGCGTAACTCGGCAACTGTGCGGACGCTATCAAGCTGATTTTGCGGCACTTCGGCCTCGCGTTTTACCCAAATAGAACCGGCGCGAAGCTCTTCCAGACCGGGGCGGGCGTCAAGAGTGGAACAATTTGGGTTTGCAAGCGCTCCTGGGTCCGATTTGCTAGACTGTCATTAATCGAATCGTGTGTGGCGCGGCGCGGCAGGGATAACATGGATGCTTTGAAAAAGGCCCAATTCGGAGACGACGTGCGCGACACGTCAGGTTCGCCACCGCGCGATGAGATCGCGGCCCACCATCTCATTGACGAGATGCGCCTGCTCGACCGGCTGATCGAGCGCGCCATGTTCAGCGAGGACGAGCGCCGTCGTACTGCTGAGATTGCGCGCCGGCTCGTCTACTCCGCGCGGGCCAATCATGGCAAGCACGCCGGCGTCGACGCCTTCATGCGCGAGTATGGCTTATCGAGCGAGGAAGGCGTGATCTTGATGTGCATCGCCGAGTCGCTGTTGAGAATTCCCGACACCGAAACCGCCGATGAGCTCATCGCGGAAAAGATTGCCGGCGGTGATTGGGAGCGCCACCTCGGCCATTCCGACAACTTACTCGTCAACGCTTCGACTTGGGCGCTGCTGCTGACCGGGCACATCGTCAAGCTGCGCGAGGCGCATGGCGCCAACCCGCTCCATGCGCTGAAGCGGCTTGTGGCGCGTTCCGGCGAGCCTTTCATCCGCCAGGCTGTGCGCCAGGCGGTGAAAGTGCTTGGCGATCAGTTTGTATTGGGTCGTACCATCAAGGAGGCGTTGGCACGCGCGCAGGGATATGAGGAGCAGGGCTACCTCTTTTCTTACGATATGCTGGGTGAGGCAGCGAAGACGGAGAAGGATGCCGAGGTCTACTTCGATCGCTATATGGGCGCCATTGATGCCATTGGGACCGCCGCCGGCCCGTTCACCAGCGCGCACCTCGATGCGCTCTACAAGCGCCCTGGTTTATCGGTGAAACTCTCAGCGCTGAATCCGCGCTTCGAGCCCGGCAAGAAGGAGCGACTTGCCGCTGAGCTTGGTCCCCGGCTTGTGACCATTGCGCGCGCGGCGCGCGCACGCGGGCTCTCCATCACTATCGATGCGGAAGAGCAGGACCGGTTGGAGCCAACGCTCGATTTCTTTGCGTCGACCTTCACCAACCCGGCGTTCGATGGATGGAACGGTCTCGGCATCGCGGTGCAGGCCTATAGCAAGCGCACAATTCCAGTCTTGCGCTGGTTACGCAGACTGGCAGAGCGTCAGGGTAAGCGCATCCCTGTCCGGCTCGTTAAGGGCGCCTATTGGGACAGCGAGATCAAGTGGGCGCAAGAACGCGGGCTTGCCGACTATCCAGTTTTAACTCGAAAAATGCACACCGACGTTTCGTTTCTCGCCGGCGTGCGGCTCTTACTAAGCGATGCCAGGGCCTTCTATCCGCAGATCGCAACGCATAACGCACACGCGCTTGCCGCCGCGCACGTTGCCGCTGGTCCCACAGTCTTTGAGTTCCAGCGCCTGCATGGAATGGGGGAGGCCCTTTACGAAGAGGTCGCCGGTGACACAAAGCTTGGCCGGCCTTGCCGCATCTATGCACCTGTCGGCGGTCACGAGGATCTACTGGCGTATCTCGTGCGTCGTCTTCTGGAGAACGGCGCCAATACGTCGTTCGTCAATCGCTTGTCGGACGATGAGGCCCCAGTCGGCGACATTATCCGCGATCCCGTGGAGCTAGCCGAGCGCGAACGGACAACCGACCGCGGTAGCGTGCGGCTCATGCCGCGCCCTCGCGAAATCTACCTGCCGGCGCGCAAGGTGAGCAGCGGGTTGGCGCTCAGCGAACCCTCGGTGCGCGCACAACTTTATGTGGAGATGGACGCAGCTCTCGACAGGCACTTCGAGGCGGGCCCGATTATCGCAGGCGAAGCGACGATAGGCGGCGAGTCCGCGGGATTTGTCACCTGCCCGCACGACAATCGCGAGCGCATTGGTACCGTGCGCAGTACCACGCCTGCCCAGGTTGAGACCGCTATTGAAAGTGCGAAAGCCGCCCACCACGCATGGGAGCGGCTTGGCGGCGCGGCCCGAGCCGAGATCTTGGAGGTGGCCGCAGATCTATTTGAGAGCAACCGGGCGCGGCTCATGACGGTGCTTGTGCGCGAGGCGGGCAAGACGCTCGATGGTGCACAAGGGGATGTGCGTGAGGCCGTCGACTACCTACGCTACTATGCGTGCGCGGCGCGGCGCCTATTTTGCGGGCCGGTTGCGTTGCCGGGTGTGACGGGCGAACTCAACACGATTGATCTGCGCGGGCGCGGAGTCTTTGCATGTATTTCGCCGTGGAATTTTCCGCTCGCCATCTTTACCGGCCAAGTGGCGGCTGCTCTTGCGGCCGGCAACACGGTGCTCGCCAAACCGGCCGAGCAAACGCCGATTTCCGCGTATTTGGCAACGACACTACTGCATGAGGCCGGCGTGCCGCCAGAGGTGCTGCACCTGCTGACGGGCAGCCCAAACGTTGGTAAGGCTCTCGTCCGTGACGTACGCGTTGGTGGTATTGCCTTTACCGGTTCCAACGAAACGGCGTGGGCGATCCAAAAGGCGCTTTCCGAACGCCGAAACGCCATCGTGCCGTTCATCGCAGAGACGGGCGGCATTAATGCGATGATCGCCGATTCCACGGCGTTGTCGGAGCAGGTTGTACGCGACTGTGTGCACTCCGCTTTCGACAGTGCTGGACAGCGCTGCTCGGCTGCACGCGTGTTGTTCCTTCAGGACGATGCAGCCCAGCATATGATCGACATGCTGGTCGGTGCAGTTGAGTCTTTGGACATTGGCGATCCGTTCGACTATGCGACGGACATTGGGCCAGTGATCGACGAGATCGCACAGGATCGCCTTGAGGCCTACAAGATTTGCATGCAACGCGATGGGCGCCGGCTAGTCGATCTTTTGCTGCCCGAGCAATTCCGTGTCGGCACATACGTGACTCCCGCGGTCTACGAGATCGAGGGCTTGGACATGTTGGAGGGAGAGGTCTTTGGGCCCATCCTGCATGTCCTGCGCTACCAGCGCGGTCATCTTGACAAGGTCATCGAGGCTATCAACGCATCGGGTTATGGCCTCACGCTCGGGTTACACAGTCGCATCGAGGCGGTGGCCGAATACGTTGCCGAGCACGCGCATGTCGGCAATCTCTATGTCAACCGCAATCAGATAGGCGCGGTTGTGGGCGTGCAGCCGTTCGGTGGCGAGGGTCTGTCAGGCACGGGGCCGAAGGCGGGTGGCCCCAATTCACTGCGAGCTTATGCTGTGGAGCGCGTTCGGGCGACCGACATCACGGCGACGGGCGGCAATTTGGAACTACTTTCGGCCTCGGTTGAAGATAACTAAGGCCCGCCGTTGATGTTGCGGGGTGCGGTGCGTCGCTCCATCTTTGTATAATGATACGATCGGCTGCCCGGAATCCCGCCAATGACGAATCGTAAACCGACCAGCACCAGGCCACCAATCGGCACAACGGCGAAAATGGAGGCTGGGCAGCGTCCTGTGGCCTCCGATGACGCCGCGAGTCTTCGAAGCGAGCGTGCTACCGATTCAGATGTGGCCGAATTCATCGCGAAGATGAAGACGATGGCTCCTGTCGCTGCCGCGGGCCGCGGGCGATTGGTTTTTGCCATGGATGCAACGATGAGCCGGGCGCCCACGTGGGATATGGCGCTGCAGCTTCAAGCCGACATGTTTCAAGCCGTGAAGCAGGTGGGTGGCCTTGACGTGCAGCTCGTCTATTTCCGTGGCGCGGGCGAATGCCGGGCCTCCAAGTGGGTCTCTGACCCCGATGCGCTCGCACGCTTGATGACGAGTGTCGCTTGTCATGGTGGGCTTACGCAAATTGGGAAGGTGCTTAAGCATGCCGTTGATGAGAGCAGCAACCGCAAGGTCAATGCGCTCGTTTACGTTGGCGATTGCATGGAGGAGGAGGTCGATCGGTTATCTGCGCGCGCCGGGGAGATGGCGCTTCTGGGCGTGCCGGTCTTCCTTTTCCAGGAAGGCGAGGATGCACGCGCCGAACGCGGCTTCCGCGAGATTGCGCGGCTAACGAACGGGGCCTTTTGCCGTTTCGATCGCGGCTCGGCCCGGCAGTTACGCGAACTCCTCGCCGCTGTGGCGGTTTACGCGGCCGGTGGCCACAAGGCGCTGCTCGCATTGAGCTCGGAGCGAAACGGCGAGGGCGCGCGGCGGCTTTTAGCCCAACTCAAGTCACCTGGTCGCTGAGGCGCGATGGCATATCTCATCTTAGGATTTGCTGCTCTGGCTGTTGGGCTGCTCGTCTTGCGTGCCTTCGCGGGTGCCAACCCCACCAAGGTGGCGCGGCGCTTAACGTTCGGCGGCGGCATCGTATCTTTACTGGCCGCGGGCGTGTTGGCCTTGCGCGGGCTTGCCCCGATAGCCATACCGCTCGCCATGTTAGGCTCATGGTTGCTGTGGGGTACAACCTCGGGGCCTTGGGGCGGTGGAAGTGCTCGCAAGTTGCCGGGACAAACCTCGCGCATTGTAACCGACCATTTGGAGATGGAGCTCGACCATGACACGGGCGAGATGCGCGGGCGCGTTATCAAAGGGCTGTTTGCAGATCGCAACATCGAAAGCCTGACGCCTGCAGACATGGCACTGTTGTGGCAAGACTGTCGCAATACCGATCCGCAGTCGGCGCAGATCATCGAGGCCTACCTTGATCGTGTTCATCCCTCCTGGCGTGAGGACGTGGCGCACGGCGAGTCCAAAATGGGACGCGGACCCGGTGGACGTATGGCGCCAAATGAAGCCTTCGAGATTCTGGGGTTGGCACCTGGCGCGAGTGAGGACGAAATCCGCCGCGCGCATCGTGGCCTGATGCTCAAATTGCATCCCGATCGCGGCGGCTCCACTTATCTGGCAGCGAAGATCAATGAGGCAAAAGACGTGGCGCTGGAGACGCGTGGCGCTTGAAGTCTACTGCATACGCAGCACGAAGCAGTCAATTTTGATACGTCGCAGGCTGGCGCACGTTGAGTAAGCAGCCGTTCTTTCGAAGCCCTGGAAACGGGCGCGGTAGAGCTGTCGCCGCCCGTTCTGCACGGGAACGGCGACGGCCCGATAGGAATTGAGTAGGCCGCCAGAGCGCTGGCGCGCCAGCGTTATCTGCCGATTAGCATCGGCTGGCGCGATATACGCTCCGATCTGGATCTGGAATGGACCAGATGCAGGGGCGGCAGCATTCGCAGTCGGTTCTGTTTGTGGTCGCGCCTGCTGCGTCGCTGAAGACGCGCGCGGTAATGCGGCAGCCTGGGCTTGAAGCGTTGAGGGCGCTAGCCCTCGGCTGAGAACGCCCTTCGGAGGCGAAAAGCGCGCCACCGCGTTTCCACTAGAGTGATAAGCCGCCGCCGGTCGATATGCCGGGTTGGCATCACTTTGACCGTTGTCACCCTCATCAGGCTGGGTGGTGTTGCGTTGCAGACCGGGTGCCATCGGAGCGGGCCGGACTTTGGCAACCGTGATGTGCTGCGGCGCGCGATGTGAAGGCTTTGAAGCCGAGACCGCTGGTGATGGTGGTGGAGGGACGAACCGCTCTACACGGCGAGGGGGTGCTCTGCGAGCAGTACGAGGTGCGGCGGCCGGCTTGGCGCGGGCAACGAGTACGGGCACTGGTTTACGTGTCTTTCTCCGCGACGCCTTGGCAAGCGCCTCGTTTAAGATCGAACGCATCTTGGCATTGCGCGCACCGGCCGACTTGCCGCCGAACACGACAGCGACAACGTGTTTGCCATCGCGGCGCACAGAAGAAACGAGATTGAAGCCGGAAGCGCGCGTGTAGCCTGTCTTAATACCGTCCGTTCCCCGATAACGTCTGAGCAACGCATTGTGGTTGCGGTATCTGCGGCCACGGTAGGTGAAGTGCTGGGTCGCAAACAGCTTGTAATGCAGGGGGAAGTGGTCCTGCAGGTGCAAGGCCAGCTTCAACATGTCGCGCGCTGTGGTCTTTTGCTTGCTGTTGGGCAGTCCGGAAGCGTTTTTGAAGATCGTCGACGTCATCCCCAGTTCGCGCGCTCTTTTCGTCATCAAGCGGGCAAAGTTCTCTTCGCTTCCGCCAATATGCTCAGCCAAAGCAACGGCGACATCGTTGGCCGACTTGGTGACAAGCGCCTTGATGGCGTTAAGCACGGTCAATTTCTCGCCGGGCTTCAGTTTGAGCTTGGAGGGCGGGGCAGCGGCCGCAGTTGGCGTCATCTTGATCTTGGTGGCGTAACTCAGCCGCCCCTGCTCGATGAGTTCAAACGTCAAATAGAGGGTCATCATCTTGGTCAGCGAGGCGGGATAACAGGCGGCGTCACCAGATTTATTGTGCAGCACGGTACCGGTATTGGCGTCGATGGCCATGGAGGCTTGGCGAGGGGCGGCGTGCGCTGGCGTGAGGGTGCCCACTGTGAGGGCTAAAATGAGGGTTGGGATCCCTGCGCGAAAAGCCAGATTGCGTATCAATGGAAGGCTGTCCTTACGCACTTCGTGCTTCAATCAGGTGGTTCAGAACGCATTCGACAAAGAGTGCGCAAGAACAAAAAAAGCTTTCCGAACAGGGTGTTGGGATACTCCCCTGCCCTGACCTGGGTCCCGCTCGCAAAGCATGCGAACGAGGGGACCATCGTTTTTGGGCCGCTTTGGGGCGCGCGGACCCGCATGCCAGCGGCAAAGCGATGGCTGCCTATATTACCCTCGGGCGGGCTTAGACACGGTTAACGCGAAGTCTCATAGGTCTATGCTGCGTCGCAGAAATTCTCTTGAATAATTGTGCATTGCCTATAAAAAGACCTGTGGAGAGGCTCGGATTTGGGGCCGGGGGATTGATTTCGCGTTCTAAGGTCGGAGAGCTTGTCAAGGACACGGATGACACCATGATCAAAAATTTTGAGGACATGCAGAAGCTCGGGCAATCCAACGTGGACAGCGCCATGCGCATGTTCGGCGAGTGGAACAAGAA
>CAZURR010000102.1:0-8035 GCA_964622715.1 uncultured Hyphomicrobium sp.
CGGACATTGGCCCAAGCCATCACATCGCTAACTTTTGAGGTTCCTCGCTAAAGACCGCGAGGTTCCTTCTTCGCGTCCCAGCCTTCGAACGAGCCGGTTCGTATGCCGCCATTGTGGAATGACGCCAAGGCACGTCTCATTAGTGCACTGCCAATTTCCCTTGCTTCACCGACATGCTCGTCAGGATGGCCGCCAAGCATCGCTTTGCCGTTGTCGCATCACGGTGAAGGGGAATTAACGAGACGATCTGTACAAGCTCAACTGCGATCTTATCGTGCTTGGGGTGTTGGCGGAACTTGCGTAGATCTTCGGCAAGACCTGCCGCCCATTCAGCAGGATCAACAGTGATCATACTGGTCCAAAGGGTTTCCGGCGACTGGCGGATCAATAAACGACCTTTTCGCGTCCCGCGGCGTTGCTGTTGACCACAAAACCACACGCCTCTGTATGTCACAAGCCAGCGAACGCCGGGTTCCTGGGGGCGGCGAGCGCCTAAACCTCTTGTGGATTGAAATGCCGTCCTGGTCGTCATCTCTCGTCGTCATCCCCCGGTTCCATCAGCTTCCAAAAAGCTGGCGCTGCTCACGATGTCCTTGCCGGTAAAGCAGCGCCAGTGGAGTTCACTCTGTTCGTACTGGTGATTGTTATTAAGTTTGACCCTCCCTCCTCAGGTGCGGGTTCTCGATCGGCGTTACTGCTGCTCACCGCCGGAGCCATCATCGGACGTATCCGATTCGGCATCGCCCGAATCGTCCGTGCCGGGATCCATCGGCTCGTCCATAGTCGTGGTGTCGTCAGCGTCTTGCGCGTAGACCGGCGACTGTGCCGCGAAAGCAAACAAACTCACCGCCATCAGAGCCGCAAGAACTATCTTTGTTGTCATCTTCGTTGTCTCCATCGGAGTTAGGCCCTTGGTACGATCGGGACGACGACCCAAAATGGGTTGGCGTCCCAAGACCCAGCCGCAGGGCCGGATAAGACCGGCTGGTGAAGCAAAATAGATTTGGACGGACCTCCCTCAAACCGCGGTAACGACTGCATCGGCTCTCAGGTTGGCTCCTCGGTCGGTTCTTCAGCTGTGTCATCGATCGGCTCGTTGGCCGGAAGCAACTCACCATCCTAAATCGACAGCGCGTCGTCTAACGCCACCTCGTACGAATCGGGGCCGTCGTCGACAATCACATTACATGTCGAACTGCAGAGATCAGCCGCTCGCCCATAGGGCTCGAGACTAAACTCGCAATGATCGTTCCCCTCGATGATCGTCAGCATATGGGGCTCCGCATCACGATTAACGATGGAGAAAGCGTCTGCCGAAGAGACGAACCCGATCATGCATAAGGCAGATACCATCGGCAAAAGTTCGACTTTCTTCATTTCTATGGCCCCTCTTAGGATCACTTCCTTTTCTTTGCGGGAGACTTCGACCTTTTTGCCGTGCCCTGCGACTTTGCGGCTGCGGATTCGGCCAGTTTTGATGATGACGACTTAGGCTTGCTGCGTTTCATCTTCGCTTTCCTCGTGTTTCCCGTATCGATACTGGACTCATGCCCAGCAACAAGCGTTGTGATATTTCGCTTGAGATTTGACAAACGATATTTTTTGTATTTTCAGTTCGAGAATTTCGAATTGATCTGCTGTGCGAGGGCTCAGTTTCCGATGGACATCACATTGGCCCGCACGTTCCACGCAATTGTCGAAGCGGGGAACTTCAAGGACGCAGCCGAAAAGCTCTGCGTCACCCAGTCGACGGTAAGCGCACGCATCAAGACGCTTGAGGAAATTCTGGGCCGAGCCCTGTTTCAACGCTCCAAAGCCGGAGCGACGTTGACTCCCGCAGGCGAACAGTTTCAGCGCCACGCAACGGCCCTGCTACGGGTGTGGCGACACGCACAGCTCGATGTCGCCCTTTCAGAGCACCATACCGATCACCTGGCGGTTGGTGCGCAGCTCAGCCTTTGGGAAGGGTTCCTCTTAAAGTGGATCGCGTGGATGCGTGAGGCGCTTTCGAACATCGCTGTAACAACGTCGGTTGGCGCCTCTAACGTATTAATCGAGAGGCTGTCGGAAGGCACGCTGGATCTAGCGATCGTCTATCGGGCGCAGACACGCGCGGGCATCGTCATGGAGCACATTTTAGATGAAGAGCTTGTTTTGGTGACCAGCGGAGACGGGGCCGCGCGCAAACCAGGTCCGGGGTACGTGTTTGTCAACTGGGGGCCCGAGTTCGAGGCAGATCACGCCGACACCTATCCAGAACTTGCATCCTCAGGCCTACATTTGGATCTTGGAGCGATCGGTGTGAACTATCTGCTCGATACAAAGGCGGCCGGTTATTTCCCACTGCGGATCGCCACGCCATATCTGGTCGACGGCCGTCTGAAGCTTGTCGAGCGGGCACGCCGCTTCGTCTATCCCGTCTATCTGGTCTACCCGGAAGACCGCGATGAAGAGTCTTATGAACCCTTGCTCGCCGGACTGAGGCGACTTGTCGACAAGACTCCCGCCTTGCACAGGCCTTCAGATTAAACTCCGACGGAAATCGTTTCGCTTTGCGCGCTGATGTCAGCTCTCGAGAAAAGGAGCCAAAGTCATGAGTAAGATCGGATCATCCAAGTTGTCACTAGAGGAAAATGACGGCCTGGCATTCGCTTGCTTGCTCGATGGCTCCGGGGGCGGAAAGATTATTGGATGGGAAACCATCAATTCATGGACTCCCGGTGAACAACCGCTCTGGGTCCATCTCGATCACGCTGCACCGTCGGTATCAGATTGGCTTAACGAAAAAGCAGACATCCCAGAAGTGGCCTGCAGGGCTCTGTTGGAAGAGGAAACGAGGCCGCGCATTTTTACCGTAGGCAGCGGGCTCGTTGCGATTTTGAGGGGCGTGAACCTGAACGCCGGCCAAGATCCCCAAGACATGGTGGCTATTCGGTTTTGGGTCGATGCGAACCGCGTGATCTCCTTGCGGCATCAGCGATTGATGACGGCGCGAGATGTGCTGGATCAGATAATCGAACAAAAAACAGGGCCGACTTCGGCACCCGACATTTTTATCCGCATCGTCGAAAGGCTCACGGGCTACATGAACTCGGTGATTGTCCAGCTCGACGAACAACTCGACGGCCTTGATGCGCGGCTTGAGGAAGACGATTCCGGAAGCCTCAGGCGTGAGCTGACCGGCTTGCGCCAGAGCTGTGTCGCATTGCGCCGCTACATTGGGCCGCAACGCGAAGCCCTATCCCGGCTGCAGATAGAGCATCCCGCGTGGTTGAACCAAAACCAGCGAAATCACATGAGGGAATCGGCGGACAAGCTGCAACGTTATGTGGAGGACTTGGATGCGGCACGCGACCGTGCGGTGGTGCTCCGTGACGAAATCGCCAACCGGCTTTCAGTGCAGATGAACCGGACACTGTACGCGCTGTCAATCGTCGCTGGGGTTTTCCTGCCGCTTGGCTTTCTGACCGGGCTGCTCGGCATCAATGTTGGCGGCATGCCGGGTGTCGAATACGACTATGCATTTTGGATCGCCTGCCTGCTAATGGTTCTTGTGTTTATCGGCGAAGTCGCGCTTTTCCGCCGTCTCAAATGGATTTAGGCTTCGCTGCATGGACCCGAATGATGCCCTTGACGCAATAAATCCAGAGCCGGTAGCAAATCCTGCCGACCCCGTGTCGTCCGCGCTGCAGTCCATTCAAGATTATCTTGCAGAGTTCTATTCAACAACGATCCAACAGCTTTTCGCCTGGTCCAGTGTTGCTGAGGTCTCCACCGTAATTACCACCGGACTGGCCGCGTTGGCCCTCTCTATTCCCGCGCGTCGACTCTATAGCCAACTCTGGTCCAAACCCAGTGGGAAGGTCCAGCTGCGTGGTTGGGACGTCCTTGAACGCACCATTCTGCCAGGCCTTTGGATCATCCTCCTTTGGTTTGCAAGCGCTACTCTAATTCGGCTTGGCTTTACCAATGACGTGGTGCGGATTGTTGCGAGCCTGCTGACCGCTTGGATCGTGATCCGTCTTTTCTCCGGTTTCGTCCCTGACCCCCTTTACTCGAAAATTTTTGCCGGCACGGTATGGGTTATTGCGGCGTTGAACATTCTAAACCTGCTCGGACCAACAATTTCTCTTCTCGACGATGCTGCCATCACATGGGGCAGCAGTCGTATTTCCGCATACGCGGTGCTTAAGGGAGCCTTGCTAGCCGCCGCGCTCCTCTGGGCCGCGACCGCGCTCCATGGGCTCTTCCAACGACGAATCGAGAAAGCAAAGCGGCTCACCCCTTCGGTCCAAGTCTTGATAGGTCAGAGCGTCAAGCTGGCTCTTATCTTTGTCGCTGTCATGATCGCCCTCGATGCGATCGGCATCGATCTGACGGCCTTCGCAGTGTTCTCCGGCGCGGTGGGCGTCGGGATCGGCTTCGGTTTGCAGGCGATTTTCAGCAACATGGTGTCCGGCATCATCATGCTGTTCGAACGCAGTGTAAAAGTGGGCGACTTTGTCGATCTGCAGAGTGGGGTTACTGGAGAGGTGAAGGAGATCAACATCCGCAGCACGTTGGTGACAACCAACGACAACATCGACGTCCTCGTCCCTAACTCTGAGTTTATCAACGGGCGGGTCACCAACTGGACCCTGCGCGATGAACACAAGAGGCTACGTATCCCCTTTGGGGTCGCATACGGCTCCAATAAGGAACAAGTTCGAAAGGCCGCGCTTGAGGCGGCTAATGAGGTCCCCCACACGCTCTTGGACGAGCCAGATCGTCAACCTCAGGTTTGGCTTGTGAACTATGGAGACAGCAGCCTCGATTTTGAATTGGTGGTTTGGCTCAAGCCGGAAGCCGTGAGGCGCCCCGCTGCGGTGCAGGCAGCGTATAACTGGGAAATCGAGACCAAGTTGCACAAGTACAGTATCGAGATCCCCTTCCCGCAGCGCGATCTGCATTTGCGAACGGGAAAACTGCCTATTCAGTTGGTCGGCAGAGATTGACGACGTAGCATCGCATGATAGCAATACTCAGCTCGAACCTTGTAATTGGTACGGGCTCAAACCAGCAGCGGCAGCATCAGCGTTGCGAGGCTGAGAAGAAGGAAAAATCCGACCATGTCGGTGATCGTGGTTAGCATCGGGCCGGACGCGATCGCAGGATCGATATTGAAGTGTTTGAGGGCCAGTGGCACTGTACCGCCGATCGAAACCGCGATCACCGTGTTGACTGCGAGTGCGATCCCGACGACGACCCCGATATAGGGGTTTCCCTTCCATGCCCAGGCGGCGAGTGCGATCAGAACACCGAGCGCAAAGCCGTTGATGATCCCGACCGCCGCTTCCTTAATCCAGACGTGCAAGAGGTCGCTCGTCCGTGCGACGCCGAGTGAAAGCTCGCGAAGGCTGACCGCAACGGCCTGGTTGCCTGAACACCCGCTCATGTCCGAAACGATCGGAAGAAAAACGACCAAAGCAATAACCGCCGCCAGCGTCTCCTCATAAAGCGCGATGATGCTCACTGCGATGATGTTTAAACCGATATTGACGGTCAACCATGACAGCCGCCGACGGGCGCGAAGCAACGTCGGCATTGAACGCAGCTCTTCATGGACGACGCCCTGCAGCTTTTGGACATCGGCTTCGGCGTGTTCGAGTTCTGCCTCAGCCACCGCGTCGCGCGAAACGACGCCGATCAGGACGCCATTTTCATCAATGACGGGTAGCCCTAGGAACGGATGCTCGTTAAAGGTGTCACGTAATTCTGCGATCCCCGCTTTGGGACTCACGGCCATTGCGGGCAACATAATGGTCGATAGATTCGCAGCTCGTGGCGATGTGAGAAGTCCCCTAAGCGACACCACACCGGAAAGTTTGCCCTCGTCGGTGACGATATAGGGGTGCTGACGGCTATAATGCGCGAAGTCTTCGTCCGGTTCCGAAAGACGCCTCAAAACTGCACCGACGGTTTCGGTGTCGAGGAACTTGAATACCTCGACCATCATCAGGCCACCGGCCGTCTCGTCGTCGAACGACATCAGGCGCTGAACGACTTCGGAGTCGCTCTTGTCCATCTGGGCAAGGATAGCGGCGGCGTCCTCGTCATCCATTTCGCCGAGGAGGTCGGCCTGATCATCGCTGTCGAGTTCGTCGAGGATTTCGGCGGCGTCTTCTGCGTCCTGTTCCTCGACGAGCACGGAGGCGGCTTCGTCGGGCAGGTGTTCAACCAACCGCGCAGCGGTTTCGGCACTGACCAGTTCGATCAGCTCGATCTGTTCATCTTGTTCGAGTTGCAGAACGGCCCGTGCGCTATCGCTGGCCGACAGGCCCTCGATCACGGCTTCGGCCAACTCCGCATCCTTGCTTTCGATCGCTTCGCGCAAGGCTTCCGACGGGCGCTCTTCAATCATGGTCTCGTCAGCGGCCATAAGGGTCACCTCCCGACAAAAGTAATTAATTTCTTGCTATGTATAAACATTATTTGTATATAGCAACCGAAATATGGATTGAGGCAGCTATGTATGGGAAAGTGGCGCAACGGCTCGCGGCGCTCTACGAGGTGGCGTTTGGCGGCAAGGAGCGCGGACGGTTCCGAATCTCGATGAAGCTCATGCGCGAGATTACGGGACGCCGCCGGCTCTACGAGGACGATATTCGGGCCATCTGGCGCGAACTGTTGGAACTGGGATATGTGCTGATCGACATGGAGACCTATTTCTGTGTGCTGCACCAGCGGACGTTGGCCAACTACCGGCGTGTCAATGGCGAACATCTGCACGATGGGTCCAGCGCAGCGACTGCGCATAGAGATGCGCCACGCGAGGACGCGCTGCAGTGACGGCCACAACCGACCGAGAGCTGAAACTTGCGCCCCGCCAGCGACACAGAGCGGAGAAGCCTATCTTGGGATGGCGGGAGTGGGTGACCTTTCCGGACTTTGGTGGCGTTCGTGTCAAGGCGAAAGTCGACACGGGTGCGAGGACCTCCGCGATTCACGCATGGAACGTTAACGTCATAACAAAGAACGGGCAAAGCCTGGTCAACTTTGAGTTGCACCCCGTACAGGGAAATGAGGACACCGTTGTGCAATGTGTTGCCCCCCTTATTGCACGACGATCCGTGAAGAGTTCGAGCGGAGAAACAGAGGAGCGACTGTTCGTCAGCGCGTCCATCTGCCTGGCCGGGCAAACATGGCCTATCGAATTATCTTTGACCAGACGAGACGAGATGGGCTTTCGCATGCTGCTGGGACGTCATGCCCTGTGCGGCAGGTATCTAGTCAATCCTGGGCGTTCCTTTCTCCTTGGAAAGTGAACACCACTATTGGGAGCCTCCCGTGACACCTCAAGCCCGGCGGCTCCGAGCCGATGAAGGAAGTCCGACATGAAGATCGCGATGCTTTGCGTCAACCCGAAGGTCTATTCGCACAAGCGGCTAGTTGAAGCGGCAGAGGCACGCGGTCATCAAATTGATCACATCCACACGCTGCGCGTGATCATCAACGTGACGTCCCACAAGCCCTCTGTCCACTACAATGGCGAGCGTCTGCACGGATATGATGCCGTGATCCCGCGCATCGGCGCTTCGGTCACGTTTTATGGACTGGCCGTTTTGCGTCAATTCGAGATGATGGGTGTTTACCCTCTGAATGAATCCGTTGCCATCGGCCGATCCCGCGACAAATTACGCTCCATGCAGCTCCTATCACGCCGTGGCATCGGCCTTCCTGTCACGTGCATTGCTCACGGTCCGAAGAAGGCGGCCGAAGTGGTCGAGGTTGCAGGCGGTGCGCCGTGTGTAATCAAGCTTCTCGAAGGTACGCAAGGCATTGGCGTTGTGTTGGCCGAGACCCCCAATTCAGCGAAATCAGTGATCGAGGCGTTTGGCGGAGCCAAAATCAATATTCTTGTCCAGGAGTTCATTAAAGAAGCCGGTGGCTCAGATATTCGGTGCTTCGTGATCGGAGACAAGGTCATCGCGGCCATGAAGCGCCAGGGCGCGGAAGGCGACTTTCGGTCGAACCTGCATCGCGGTGGTACCGCAGA
>CAZURR010000103.1:0-7826 GCA_964622715.1 uncultured Hyphomicrobium sp.
GCGCGGGTCATCGAGCGAACGTCATACCATTTGTCACCGTGTGAGATGACGACGGTGTCAGTGAGGGATACGCCACCGACCGTGATGATCGAGTCGGCTTCCGGCTGGGTGATTTCAACGGCTTTATGGTAGCGCATGCCGTGCGTATAACACATCCAGCCACCATTGATATCCGAAAGCGCTGCGGGGATCGTTTGTCGGGGCTCTGCGCTCGTAGGGCAACAGTTGGGGTGCCTGTGCCGCGTCCGCTCGCCGTTATCCTATGGCTCCGCGCTGTAATGGATAACGTTCACTATCGTAAAGGTTGCGGATCTGTTTCGCGTCATATCTGTGGTCGTTTGTCTCAAGCACAGTTCCAAACAGAACGTTGGCGGGAAGTTCTTCTATAGCAAAACGGACGGCCTCCGCGCCGGAAGCAAACCTACGATAGGTCACCGGCCGCGGGCTTGCCCCCCGGCTTTTGCAAGCAAAGATCTCTGCTGGAGCGCCATAATCGAATTCATTCATGTTAGTTATGTAGTGTGTATTGGCATGAATTGCATCAAGTAGCGTAATACGATGTTTCTTGCCTTTGGCTGTGCGCCATGAGAAAAGCCCGCATTGCTCGGGGGCAGCTCCGGCGAACATCAGCATGGACCTCGCGCATCATTTGTGCAGCTGCATCCAAATTTGACCGCCTCCCACAGGTACTGCGTGACCATCGGGAGTTTGCGAAGATCAGCGGCTCCCACTTGTCGACAGCATAAACCGCGCGTCGGCGCCCTCGATGAGCAGGCTTGCAAATATTTTAGGCTGTGTGTGTGACAATCAGCATTCGGGCGTCGGCGAGGACTTCATGGTTGCAACGTAGGATGAGGAAATTCGTCTTTGGAAAAGACACAGTCGTTTGGTCAAGGTGTCAAGGCGCGCGATTTGGTCACAATTCTGAATGGCTATCGTGACCCAAACCCCGGACGTAGTGCCTTCGAGCTTGCAATCACGGCGGGTGCGTTTGTTCTAATTTGGATCTTGATGTGGGCCACGCTGGGTTTTGGCTACTGGCTCACTCTCTTCTTTGCCGTACCGGGCGCGGGCTTTCTCGTGCGCCTCTTTATGATCCAACACGACTGTGGGCACGGCGCCTTTTTTCGAGGTCGCAGAGCGAACGATTGGATTGGACGCGTCATCGGCACGGTGACGCTTACACCCTATGACTCTTGGCGGCGCAGCCACGGAATTCATCACGCTAGCTCCGGAAATTTAGAACACCGCGGCATCGGCGACGTCGACACTCTGACAGTGCGCGAATATTGCGCGCGACCTAGATGGGGGCGACTTCGCTATCGGCTGTACCGGCATCCGTTGGTGATGTTCGGTCTCGGTCCCGCCTATCTGTTCCTCGTTCAGCATCGGCTTCCCATCGGACTGATGCGCAAGGGGTGGCAGCCTTGGGTCAGCACCATGGTGACCAACTTGGCTATTGCGCTCCTTGTCGCCACTATGATTTGGCTGGTTGGTGTCGGTCCGTTTTTGCTTGTCCATTTGCCTATAACGTTGCTCGCCGCCTCAATCGGCGTCTGGCTGTTCTACGTCCAGCACCAGTTCGAGGATACATCATGGGCCGATGCCTCCACCTGGAGCCTGCACGAGGCGGCACTTCATGGCAGCTCGCACTATGACCTGCCGCCAGTGTTGCGCTGGTTCACGGGCAACATCGGGGTGCATCACGTGCACCATCTGTGTAGCCGAATTCCGTTTTATCGTTTGCCTCAGGTGCTGCGTGATCACCCGGAGCTTGCGAAGATTGGTCGGATCAGCCTCGTCGAGAGCCTGAAATGTGCGCGTCTTGTCCTTTGGGACGAGAACCGTCAGCGGCTGATCTCGTTTAGCGACTTGCACGCGGTGCGGTCGTTCGTAGGGACGCCCTGATCTTTATCAACACATGCGACGTCCGCTCTCTCCCGGAAAGCGAACGTTTCGCCTGGCGGGCAGGAACGTTCGCCAGTGCGACGAAGAACTCTGACGTGGCATGATGGTGGTGCCTACTATAGGATGCGGGCCTCGGCGACACCCACTCGCGAACGTGGGAATGTTAGAGGCGCCGATTCTGCACTGACGAAATCTGCTCGTTGTATAGGACAAGCCGCGGGCACGTGGGATGACTTTGGTGCAGCCTGCATTACCTTCTAGTCTGTATATTCTGCGTGGCCTCTGCCATGAGCCGCCCAAGTTCTTGCGCCTGAAGTGCATAGTTCTGCATCTGCGTCTGCGCATATCGGCTTTGTATGGCAAGCACGTCCTGGAAGTCTTTTGCACTCGCGAGCTCGCTCGCAAACGCGAGACCTGCCTCGGCATTCTGCTTGCCAAATCTGATCGCCCGCTCTTGGACAACCTTGAACCCGGACGTCATATCGTTCTGCGGCATCGCATTCATCCACATGCCCATTGCTTGCGTCATGGCGTCCATAAATTGAGCGTATGCGCCACGTGCTTGTTCGACATTTTTCTCCGCAAGATCGCGCAGGTGCTGCGGGATTTCGATGGGGTTTTGGGCCATGGTGTCCTCGGTTTCTATGATCTGAAGTCGCGTCGTGTGGCTAGGCTACATCATCGGACCGCAGCCCGCCATCCGGTGGTGGCAGTGCAATTGCCCCTTATGATCGCAAATGAGCCGCTACGCGACTGATCTGAGTCACAATCCAGGGGTGTGAATGTTTGCTTGAACCGCAAACGCGGTCATTTGCCGGCAACGCCTCTCCCATACAATCGTATGTCATGGAACCCCTATGCGAACAAACATTGCTGGGAGGTGTCGCGCTGGCCGGAAGATCAAAAAATGACCTTAGTTCAAAGGTCTCACTTACTCGACAGACAGCGGTTTAAAGACGGCAAGATACGTGTATTTTGGGCAGTGCATTGGGCACGCATGCGATCTGTGTGAGGGAAACGTTAGCCATGTTACCGGTTGTGCGCGCGACATTCAGCTTTTCCACCTGGATGGCCATTACAGCAATGCTGATTGTCTGCTCTCCCGGCATCGTTCTCGGGGAAGACGCCACGAAGCAGGGAACAGAACCGGGCAACGCGCTCGGCGATGGCGCGGATCGCACCACCGATACAGCAAGTCCGCCCCAATCGACCTTGCCGCCGACATTCGAAGGTGAGGTCGTGCAGGCTGTGCTTTCGAGCCTGAGCAGCGAACCCAAGTTGTCCAAGGACTTGGCTAAAAGCGAAACGGAAGCCTTGCAGTCGTTCTATGCCGCAGAGGGCCGAAACCCTCTATGGGTGAGTTCAGCGGGGATGAACGCGAACGCGCAGGCTATCGTTGCCGAATTCCGCAGAGCCGGCGACTATGGTCTGCGTCCATCCGATTACAAAACGCGGATCGTCGACTCAACGTCACGAACATCTGATGCACTCGCGAAGCTGGAGCTCGATTTGAGCATGATAGCTTTGATCTATGCTCGGCATGCAAAGGGAGGACGCACATCACCGGGCCTTGTTGGCCTTCAGTTGACAGACACGCCAGCGATCCTGGACCCACTGCAAGTCTTGAACGAACTGTCATCGGCAGCGGATCCTTCCGCCTACCTTCGTTCACTCCACCCGCAACATCCCCAGTTCCTTCTTCTTCGCAAAAAGCTGCTTGAGCTCAGGAATGAGCGAAAGGCTGGGGCTGGACCCAAGATTCCCGACGGGCCGGTCCTTAAGAAGGGAGTTTCGCACGCCCACGTCGCGCTTCTACGCGAACGGCTTGGTATTAAGTCCACGGCTGAGGACTCATCAGGAGACAAGGCCAAACGCTTCGACACGGCTTTGGACGAGGCTGTCAAAGAGTTTCAAGTTCAAAACGGTTTGACAGCAGACGGCGTGGTAGGAGCCGGCACACGCCGCATCCTTAATGGCCGTTCTCCCAATCAGATGATTACAAAAATCCTCATAAATATGGAGCGATGGCGTTGGCTGCCAGATGAGTTGGGCGGCAAAGCCGGCATCTATGTCTGGGCAAACATTCCCGAACTGCGCGTGCGTGCGGTTCAGGGTAGCGAATCCGTTTTCTCCGAGAAAGCCATTGTAGGACAACCCAGCCACATGACTCCGGTCTTTTCCGACGAGATGGAATGGATCGAGCTGCATCCTACCTGGTTTGTTCCAAATTCCATCAAGGTCAATGACATACTGCCGAGTTTGCGCCGGCCAACCTCGACCGTGATGGAACGCTATAATTTGAAGGTGAGCTGCGGAAAGTATGGGTCCGATTACAAATCAATCGATTGGCATACCGTTGATATCCGCCAGTGCAGCTTTTCACAGCCTCCCGGGAAAAAGAGCGTGCTGGGAAACTTCAAGTTCAAGTTTCCCAACAAGCACTCGGTCTATATGCACGATACGCATGATCAAAGCCTTTTCAAACAAATACAGCGCACCTTCAGTCATGGTTGCATCCGTGTGCAGCGTCCGCGGCAGCTAGCGGAAATCTTGCTCAAGCATGACAAAGGGATACCGGCGGAACGGATCGGTGAGATCCTTGATGGTCCGGCGCAATTGCATCAAGAAAAACTGAACCAGCCAATACCTGTCCATATCACTTATTTTACTGCACTCGTCGATGACCAGGGAAAACTCGCGAACTGGCCGGATTACTATGGTCACGATAAACGTCTTGCTGCTGCGTTGTCCGGTAAGAGCCACAATATTGCCGAGGCAAGCGCTCCCAGGAAAAAGGTTCTGCGCAAGAAAAAAGCTCCGAAAAAGCCGACGAGCTGGTGGAGTGACTTGTTGCCTGCCAACTAGCGGACCAGAGTTTTTCAAATACGAAGTGACGTCAATATACGGTGGCATTCTAAGCCCACTTGGCCAGCCTTATCGCGGCCTTCATGGTCATGTTGTTTGGCCGTGGGCACGGAGCGCCTGCCGTTCCAAAATCCTGATGGAGGCTCAACGCCCCAATGTCTGCTCAAATCCCAGATACAGACTTGGTGCCGAGTAGGTAGGGCATCCACTGGGTACCGATGGTGAAGACACGTTTTGGCGCGGCTAGTGGCAGGGGAAATCCACCGTTGTGTGCCGTTTATGACGTAGAGCCGGTCCGTCGAACGGCAGAATCACTTTACAAATCACCAATTGGTCAAGATGGGGATTTTATATTCGGTTGTGAGGGGACGCGATGACGGCAGCCGCGCAATGGATCGAAGAGCACGACGACCGTTTGTCCTTTGTGGTCCTTTATATCAGCGGGGCCATCGTGCTGAGCATCGTGTTAAATCTATTTTGGGTGATAATGCTCATGTTCGGGCACTTCATCTTGGAAATTCTTCGCGGTTATCTTCTAAAGGTAAAGCGGCCGTTCCTGCATGCCCTGTGGGAGGTGAAGCTCGATATCGGCCTCGTGCTGTTTGCGCTCGTGGTGGCGCTGTACGCGGAGCACGTTCTGGCACTTCTCGGCCTCGGTCAGGCAGCGCGGGCAGGCCAAGCGGTCCGCGGCGTCCAGGCCGCTGCGCGTTTTGGCATTGTAGAGCGCGCGTTGCGTATCGTCGTCCTCACCATGGATGACTTGGCGCGGCTGGTGCAGGCTGCGATCAAATTCGGCCGGAGAAGCACGGAGCCTGCAACGGCACGGCCAAACCGTCACGTGCATTCCGATGTCGATCCGGGCTTGAATTCGTCACCGGGACTTGGCGACATGATGAGCCTGTCCTTTGCGGCTCTGTGCCTCTTCCTGATCGTCCTCACGCCATCAATGACAGGGACGACTTCAGCGGAGGTCGGCTTGCACGTCCTCCAGGAACTCAGCCCGCACAGATAGGGACCAGAGCAGACGCAACTGGCCGCGACCCCGCATTCCTCGTTAGGGCCTGCCGCGTGCTATCAGTCATTGCGCCACCGGCTGCCAAACCAGCGTACGACACGCAAGGATCCGCGTAGAACTAAAAGATAGTACGCGCGACCTTGTCGCCGCTATTTGCCCCAGCCTAAGCTACGTTTTCAAGTTCTGCACCACAAGCTGACAAGGGCCGGCCTTTGGCGCAGAGGTTCGGTAGAGCTTCAAGCGTGGCCACCCGGCTTCAACGTTCAAGGAGGCATTCCATGAGTGGATTGGATGTGTTTGCCGCTTTCGTCTTGCTCATATTGATAGTGACCGCGGTTGCCATTTGGGTCGCGCTGGCGATGCTTCCAGGACGTATTGCCAAGAGCCGAAACCACCCGCAGGCCGAGGCGATCAACGTTGGTGGCTGGCTGGGCGCATTGCTGCTCTTTGTTCTGTGGCCTCTCGTGCTGATCTGGGCCTTTACGAAGCCTCAATCCGCCTCGGCGCGGGCGTCGGGCGGCACCGACCAAGAATTAAAGAAGCTGCAAAACAGGATCAGCAACTTGGAAACCAAGTTTGCGGCAAAGAGTGGGAGAGCCAGATGATTGCATTTCTCACGCTGTGCTACGTCGCCGTCCTTGCGGTTCTCGTTTGGTTGAAAATTCTGCCCAACAAAGCGATCACCTGGCTATCGACTCTTGCCTGGATGCTGCTGCTGTTCATCGTGCTCTTCATTCCTATGCAGTGGGGCGCGCCTGCAGGACCGGCACGCATCATGACCTACTCTGTTCAGATCATTCCCAATGTGGCTGGAGAAGTTACTGAAGTGCCCGTGACGCCCAATGTTCCCGTCAAGAAAGGCGATGTCCATTTCAAAATTGATCCCACGACATACCAGGCAGCCGTCGATGCAACGCGCGCTCAACTCGAACTCGCAAAACTGCGGTTAGAGCAGTACTCGACGCTGGCTGCCCGCGATGCCGGAACGCGGTTCAAAGTTGAGGAGACCCAGGCGAGCGTCAGAAAGCTTTCGGCAGAACTTGAGGCTGCTGAATGGAGCCTTGGCGAGACCACCGTCCGCGCTCCCAGCGAAGGATATGTCACGTACGTAGCGCTACGCCCCGGCCAACGCGTTGTGACTTTTCCGCTGCAGCCCGCCATGACCTTCATTGAGTCGTCTCGCAATGTATTCGGAGCGCAGATCCATCAGATCTACATCCGCCACGTGAAAATTGGTCAGCCCGTCGAAGTCGCATTCAAGACCCGTTCTGGAACAATCTACACCGGCAAGGTCGAGGCTATTTTCCAAGTCACGTCAGAAGGCCAGGCCGTGATAAGCGGAACGGTTCCGGCTGCTCAGCAAGTCGTCGCCGAACCCTTCTTCGTGCGAATCGATCTCGATGGCGATGATGCAGCAGTTGACCTGCCGGCCGGGACGGTTGGAACCGCGGCCATCTACACTCAAAGTGCTGGGATGACTCATATTATTCGCAAGGTCATGATCCGCATGGAGTCCCTGCTGAACTACGTCGTCCCTTGGTTGTGAAACGAAGGGTTTTCATATTCATCCGCGAATAAGTCACATGGGATGTAGTCGGCTTTGGGGCGTTGCGTCGTAACATTATGGCCTTTCGAGTTGGTCTGAATCGACCGAACGTACGGCCTAGAGCACGCGGCACGTCGGCTAATCACTGAAGCGGTCATAATCTGGCGAATGCAATCCAGTTGGGGCTCGGCCGACACGCTCAATCTCGTCAGCATAAGTTAACCTCTAACGAAGGTGAATCCGCTCGTCGAGGGAACCGGACGTCAACGTTGGATTAGGGCACATGTTGAAGAAATCGCTCGCGGGCTTGGCTTTCGGATTGGTCGCTGCTTTGAGCGCGCACACGAGCCGGGTGAGCGCTGCAGAGGGCGCTGTCGGCTTCTATATGCTCGGGTCCACGACGACCAACGCAGGCATCCTGCCACCGCCCGGCACGTATTTCATAGACTACAATTACTATTACTCGGGCAGCACCAACTTCACATTGGATAT
>CAZURR010000104.1:0-7567 GCA_964622715.1 uncultured Hyphomicrobium sp.
TACGCTGCGCTTCCGCCAGCCCAGACACGGGCGATTGAGCGCCAGATTCCAACTTTGGAACTGGCATCGCAACATGGGGCAGACCAATTGGAGTTTCTCGTTTCGATCGTGATTGTGATCGCCGTAGCGGCAGGATTCGCGTGGCGTCTCGGGTTCCTTAGGTGGGCTGGTCAAGATTCGCCCGCAGACGCCGCTGCTACTACTTCGTCGGAACACATCGCTCTCACGAGCCGCCTTCATGAGCTCGACAACATCATCCAACCGACAGCAGGCGCCACCGCACATCCACGCGAACTCTTGGATGTACCGGAATTTGCCGAGGCCGTGGGTCTGCTGCAGGAATCAAACGTGCCTCTAGAGACGGTGAGGCAATACGCGCTCGGCGACAATTTTGTGCTTTCATGCATCGGGCTCGCAGCACTTTCAAGGCGGCCGGACCGCGCGGATGGTCTCGACGACGTCACCGCATTTTTCGATAACCTGGCGCCGTGGGGTATGCATTTTGCGCTCCAGTATTTTCTGGCGGTCGAACCGCGACCGCCGATGGGGGCACCGACGGTGGGTGCCCGGGATTGGTGGCGCGAGAACGCTTTCATTCGGTCGTTTTTTCGCGACTACCTCAGCCAGCGAGAGCGCCTTGGCGACGCGCCTGAATTCGGACCCACGCTCCAAGAAACTCCCATTGAGCAGAAAGCGGTGATCAAGGCGTTCTTGGAGTGCCTCAAGCATCCGCTAGCAAAAGCGCTCACAGAACAACTCGACAAGCTTAGGCGTGCCCATGTCGATCGCGCCTTTCTGAACTCCTTCGGCCGCTTCTGGTCTGACGAAAAAGTTCTCAACACCCTGATTGAGCCGGAGCCCTGGTGCGAGGCGCTTTCAGCTGCAGAGGCCTCGTCCCTCAAGTCACCGATGCGATCGTTGCTGGCAAGCGGCGATCCTGGTGTCGGCAAAACCTCGTTTCTACGTCTCTTGGCTAGGCGACTTGGGCGCGAAGGCTGGACGGTCTTTGAAGCAAGCGGCGCCGACCTCATGGCGGGTCAGCAACTTTTTGGTCAGCTTGAGGGGCGGATCCAGCGCGCGGTCGAGGAACTCGCCGTTTCGAAGAAGCTTATCTGGTACATTCCAGACATTCTACAGATTGCGCAGAGTGGTCGGCATCAAGGGCAGGCGGCGAGCATTCTGGATCAAATCTTGCCTGCCATCTCGGCCGATCGCCTGATCGCGTGGGCGGAAACCTCCCCGGCGAGCACTTCACGTCTGCTGCGTTCGCGTCCGGTGCTGCGAAGCATTCTGGATGTCATCCGCCTTGAGCCGCTTGACCAAGACGAAACACTGGCGCTCGCTCATGAGTTCGTCCGACGCGTGTCGGGCAAACTGCACTTGAGGATTAATCCCGGGTGCATTCATGTGGCGGTCTCTATGGCCCGGCAGTATCTTGGCACCACGAGTTTTCCGGGTTCCGTTATTGATCTTCTGAAGCTAACCGTCGACCGGGTGGCCAAGGCGGACAACACGCCAATCGAACCACACGACGTTGTCCTAACCCTGTCTCAGATGACGGGGCTTCCCACCTCGATCCTGGACAACAAAGAGCGCGTGGATCTTGCTGCGGTGCGGGCCTATTTTGCTTCGCGCGTGATCGGCCAGGATGAAGCTATCGCCGTCGTTGTCGATCGTATTGCAATGCTGAAAGCTGGCCTCAACGATCCAAGCAAGCCGGTCGGTGTGTTCCTTTTTGCTGGCCCCACTGGCACTGGCAAGACCGAGCTAGCCAAGACGCTTTCCGAGTTCCTGTTTGGCTCAACTGAGCGCATGATCCGCCTCGACATGAGCGAGTTTCAGACGCCAGAGTCGACCGCAAAAATTCTTGGCAGTAGCGAAGAGTCAACGCCTACAGATTCCCTTATCAACCGAGTCCGGAAGCAACCGTTCTCGGTGGTATTACTCGACGAGTTCGAAAAAGCGCACACCAATGTTTGGGACCTATTTCTACAGGTGTTCGATGATGGACGGTTGACCGATCAGCTCGGTCAGGTCGCTGATTTCCGTCACTGCATCATTATTCTGACGACCAACTTGGGCGCCACCAGCCACCGCGGCTCGGGGCTTGGCTTCTCGCCTGCGACCCACACGTTCTCTGACGAGCAAGTTCTACGCGCTGTTGGGCGAGCGTTCCGACCGGAATTCCAGAACAGACTCGATAAAGTCATCGTATTCCGCGAGCTGAGCCGTGATCTCATGCGCAGCATCCTTAAGAAGGAATTGGCGCACATTCTCGAGCGACGTGGCCTTAAAGACCGCGAATGGGCCGTCGAGTGGGAAGCCTCCGCCCTTGAGTTCCTCCTTGAAAAAGGCTTCTCGCCAGAGATGGGGGCGCGCCCGCTGAAGCGGGCCATTGAACAGTATCTGGTCGCACCCCTAGCGGCGGCGATCGTCGAGAAGCGGCTTCCCGAAGGCGATCAGTTCGTTTTTGTCCGCAGCGATGGACGCGCAATACAGGCTGAGTTCGTCGATCCCGACAATGATGCGTTTCGTCCAACGTCCGCGGTGGAGACATCACCAGGCAAGCCTATTGCCCTCCCGGCAATGATCCTGGCGCCGAGCGGAACCGGGACCGAGGTCGCGGCACTCGACGCCGAATACATTGGTGTTGAGCAAACTATTGCCTCGGAAGCATGGGAAGAGCAGAAGGCCAGCCTTTCCGGAAGAATGCTCGCCTCAGACTTTTGGACGAGCCCTGACCGCCACGAAACGCTAGCGCGCCTAGCTCTTATGGACCGCGTGAAAGCGGCCGCGAGCACAGCCCAGTCTTTACGCACGCGCCTGGCCAAGGGAACCAAGCGGTCCGGAACGTCTTCGCGTGAGCTCGTGCAACGCCTGGCGCTCCAGCTGCACCTCGTCAAGGAGGGGACCAAGGACGTTTTCGAGGCCGCGCCCGTTGAAGCAGCATTGCTCGTCGAGCCTACCTTGGAGCGAAAGGGCGACAGTAAAGCCGCACAGCAATGGTGCTCGCAGCTCGTTGGCATGTATCGGGCTTGGGCGGGCAATCGACGAATGCAGATTGCCGAGTTTCCTGGTGAGCAATCCACGGCTCTACCCTTACTGCTCATTAGCGGGTTTGGTGCGCATCGATGTCTGAGCCAAGAGATCGGCCTGCACGTGCTTGAGCTAACGGACGATGACGATGGCCCGAGGCGCGCAACCGCGAGAGTTCGGGTGGTGACGACGCCGTTGGAAGACCTGGGGGCGGACAAGTTGCGTCTGGCACTGCATGAGGCGCTGAGCCGGGCCGGCTCTTCTAATGCCGTCGTTCGCCGCTACCGCGGTGCTCCCGCTCCCCTCGTTCGCGACGTAGCGGGAGGTTGGCGTAGCGGACGGCTGGAGGCTGTGCTGCGCGGCGACTTCGATCTGATCGCCATGAACCAAGCCTAGCTTTGTATTTCAAGCGAGCCGGCTGTCTCATGCTTGGCGCGCTCAATGCGTCCGCATGGCGTCAAAAGCACCCCACTCACCGCAACAAATCCGTACCAAAGTAAATTGCCGCGGCCAGTCCCGCTGCCGCAGGTACCGTGATCACCCACGCTGCGACGATGCTCAGGAAGTGTGAACGGCGCACCAGCTTCCGGCGGCGCATATCGTGCCGGTCCGATGTCGAAACATGCCGAAAAGTGCGACGATCCGTGGCGTGTCGCGCCAAATGTGTCTTAACGTAGTGCCGACGTTGGTGGCTGTGGGTCGTGTAGTACTCGCGGAAGAACCCGACACCGAAAACCGCGCCGACAGCGATGTGGGTCGTGCTAACGGGCAATCCCAGCCAAGAGGCAAGCAGCACCGTCAGAGCTGCCGAAAGCGCTACACAAAAGGCACGCATAGGGTTCATCTTGGTAATCTTTTGGCCAACCATGCGCACAATGCGTGGACCGTACAAGAAGAGGCCAAGACTAATGCCTACCGCACCAATCAGCATCACCCAAAATGGCACGCCAACGTTCGTTGCCAGTGCGCCGGACTCCGCACTGTGCAGGATTGCAGCCAGCGGGCCGACTGCATTGGCGACATCGTTGGAGCCGTGAGCAAATGACAGCAGCGCGGCCGAACAGATTAGGGGCAGATGGAACAGTCTCCGCAGGGACTGATTCCGGTTCTCCATCCCCGCTGATTGCCTGTGCACCCATGGTTTTGCGGCGATGTAGACCAGGACGAAGGCCGCTGCGGCGACGGCAGCGATCACTGGGAGGCCGGGTTTCCAAATGTGCTTCAGTCCTTTGATCAGCAGATATGCTGAAAACGTGGCGGCCAATATCGCAATCAGCATAGGAACCCACCGCCGTGCGGCGGCAATCTTATCTTCTTGATAGATCAGTTTGATCTTAATGAAGGCGAGGAACATCGCCGCGATAATGCCGCCTATTAAGGGCGAGATGAGCCAGCTGACAACAATCGACGATACGACAAACCAGTCGACAACGCTTACGCCGACCGCCGCAATTCCCGCGCCCAATACTCCTCCAACAATGGAATGGGTCGTCGACACTGGAGCACCGAGAAACGTGGCCAGATGCACCCAAAGCGCGGAGGAAAGTAGGGCCGACATCATGACCCACACAAAAGCCTGACCGCTTGGTACCAGCTGAGGACCAATGATGCCCTTGGAGATGGTTGCGACAACATTATCGCCCGCGATTAAGGCTCCTGCGCATTCAAAGATGGCGGCAATGATGAGTGCGCCCGTCATGGTTAGAGCGCGCGCTCCAACCGCGGGACCAACATTGTTCGCCACATCGTTGGCGCCGATGGTCAGCGCCATGTAGCCACCGATGACTGCGGCCGTGATCATCAGCAGCGCGTTCGGTCCAGCCCCGATCTGGAAGCTGGCCAAAATGCCGGCCGTGGCGAGGAATAGCAGCGCGAAACCGGGAGCGAACCGATTTCGCGAGACAAGGCGTGTGGCCTCCTCCAGACGTTCAATCTTACGGAGATCCTTATCGAGCGACGTCTTGCGAAGTCGGGGCGCTCGTATGGCTGGCGCATCTCCGTCCTGAACTGTCATGCGAATCGGTCCCAAAATCCTTCGTGATGAGATCATGAGCAGGCTGTGCCTGAACCACAACTCCGCCCACCCGTTCGTCACAACTTTTCGTCTGAAAGTGCAGAAATAGCGATCAGATTCCAATCGGCCAGTGGCAATTTTAACGCTACACGCGCAACTTGATCGCGAACTTAGGCGGTACTCTGCGTCGAGCAATCGAACTCACGCAAAAGGTCTGCAAGTTGTCGCTCTCCGACGAGGCTTGCGGCATTACCTGGTTCGACCCACATCAATTTGCGGCTGCTTTTCTCGGGCCACGATATGTACTGGCGGTCGACATGCAAAGGGTAGACTTTGACACGACAACGGACCCACGAGAAGAGATGTAGGCGCTTGGTATAGATAAAAGTCCCAACCAATCGACTGCTAATCTCGCCCGCTGCGCCCGCTTCTTCGAATGCTTCTCGTGCAGCAAGTTCGTGATTTGACAGGCCAGCCTTGGGCCAGCCTTTGGGGATAGTCCAGCGACCCGTACCACGAGTGGTTACCAGAAGGACAAGAAGGCCCCACTCGGTCTTGATGTAGGGCAATGCTGCGCATTGTTCTAAAAAGGCCATCTTAAGTTCGGTACATTTCAGCTGCATCTATTGGCTATCACCTCATAGCCTTTCATAGCAGAGAAGCAATTCTTCCTATCGGCAGTACACGTCTCAAGCTTGCACGCGTGGATTCGCAAGTCCGACCAGACCTGACACATGATTTGCACCCGACCCAAGCGCACATCGCCCGAAAATTTGACCAATGCACCGTCCACACATGACGCAAAGTGAACATCGGCCGCACCCGTCGAAAGGGAAGATGGCGCTTCCCCGGATCCGCAAGTGCCTTAGAATACAAATCCACGATCGTTCCTGATCATCTGGAGCTGCAATCCTTGCGATCTCCGCCTAAGAATGCTGGTCGAGCATCTCTAGGGTAATGGAGACTGCATGGCACTCTACGGCGGCCACTTGGATGGACCGGTGCAGCTCAAAGATCTGCTGCGCATGGGCCTCGATACAAATCCGGACGAGCCGGTTCTGGACTCCTTGGAGACGCGCCACGTCCAGATCGGCCTACAAGGCACCGGAAGAGATCGTCGTGCTCGACAAGATGCCCCCGCCCCCTGCTCGCGCAGGATCGCGATGATCTGGGCCTCAGAAAACCTGCTCTCACGCATCGTCCGTCTCCTCTCTGGAGTGACGGACTCTACCCAAATCTGGAGGAGAAGCAGGGTCTCAGGTCACCACGTCCAACGGCACCCAAAGTGCAATCGGTACGGTGCGACAAACGCTCGACGACGACGTTTCGCGAACTTAATGTGGTTGTGGGGAGCGGTTGAAAACGGAGGAGATCGACATGAGTGCAATCCTCACAAATCTGCGCATCACTATCGCTGCCGGTTTTGTACTAACACTCATGATCTACGTTCTCGTCCGTTTCTATCTTGGCACAGGCATCGGTCTAGACAGCGCCTGGTGGACATTCTGCCTTCGCTGGCTGCATGTCATGAGTGGCATTATGTGGGTTGGGTTGCTGTGGTATTTCAATTTTGTCCAAATTCCCAATATGGGCAAAATTCCTGACGAGCAGAAGCCAGCCATCGGCAAGGTCATTGCGCCGGCCGCATTATGGTGGTTTCGCTGGGGCTCAATGGTATCAATCGTGACGGGTCTGATCCTGGCCTGGATGAATGGTTATCTATGGGATGCACTTTCAGTGGGGCTGAGGGATAATGGTAGCAGCATGCCGATTGGTATTGGCATGTGGCTTGGCATCATCATGTGGATCAATGTCTGGTTTGGCGTCTGGCCAAATCAGAGGAGAGCGCTCGGGATCGTAGACGCCAGCAACGAAGTGAAATCCGCGTCGGCCAAAACAGCAATGCTGTTCTCGCGAGCGAATACACTCCTTTCCATCCCAATGCTGTTTTTCATGGTGGGCACGTCACACGGTGCTTTCGCCTAAGCGCCAGAACTAGCGGAGAACGTCCTTATCTGCGGTAGGGACGTTTGGACTGTCACCCATCACACGGAGCAGCGGCGAACGTAACGCGCAAGCTCAATGCCAATTCACGACTAGCTCGTGCTGAAAAATATGGTTCGCAGCCACAAGGTGTAGTCGGACTCGAGCACCATGATTGTCACGAATACCAAGACCAAAAGTGGCGGAAGAAGAATGGCATATGACAGTGCTAGCCGCTCCCAGGCCATATGCATGAAGACGGCAACGATCAGGCCTGCCTTCAATATCATGAACAGCAGGATCAGAGACCATCTGAGATAGCCCTCGAAGTGAAAATAGTCGACGAGATAGGAGCAAGTACTGAGAACAAATAGCCATCCCCACACCACAAGATAGAGCTTGATTGGATGTTCTTGTCCTTCGTGATCCAGAGAGTCGGAGACCGACTCGACCTGTGCCGTTGCCTGCGCCATTGTTCCCTCCTACCAAAGATAGAAAAGTGCAAAGATAAACACCCACACCAGATCGACGAAG
>CAZURR010000105.1:0-7547 GCA_964622715.1 uncultured Hyphomicrobium sp.
CCGATCCGGCGCGTATCGCTTTGCCGATGACGCGCGCGGACATTGCCGACTTCCTCAGCCTGACCATCGAGACGGTGAGCCGGACATTCACCAAGTTGCGTCAGGGCGGCCTCATCGATCTAGCACACAGCTCCCTCGTGGTGATCCGTGACCGGCGGGCACTAGGGCGTCTGGCCGTCGGTGAGGCGGAGGGGATGAAATAATGCGAATTGATGTGGCTGAGGACATCCGTCTTGCCAGCTTTCGCTTGGATCGGCCACAGCAGATGAGAAGGCGCCAGGGCCAGCACACGCTCAATAACGGGCTTAAGGCGCTAGGGGACGGCAGAAGTTCATTTGAGATGACCGACGATATGAAGCGCTACTGGTTCGTCGTTGCCGTGTTCCGCGGTCCCCTTGAACTTGCGGCAACGATCGGTGATTTGCATGCAAACAACTTCACCAGCGATGAACTGCTTGTGATCGCAGATCGTTGCGCCGGGGATGTGCGCAAGACGATCCGTGGGCGCGACGGCAGTTTTGTCGATGTTTTTGTGCCGCGCGCAGATGGGGGCTTCGAGAGCAAGGAAGGTCCAACACTTCCGCTCAGTCTTTCCATTCTCCTGCGCGCGATGGGACAAAATACGGCGAGCGCTCGGTCACAATCAGATTCAGATGACGAGCAGACGCCATCGCCGGTCTATGCGCAATTGCTCAAGGACGTCGACGAGGGGGCCATCGTGTTGATCGCGAGTGCCACCGATCCTGAGCAGCAACTGCAAGGTGCGCGCATCTTGTTGCGCGGAAAATGTGAGTGTGTCTTGACGCACGAACTCACGGAGCGTGGATCGTAAGTTCTCCAGTTGCAGTCTCACACTTATCTTCGCTGGGGCGGCGGGGCCGCATGGGACGATTGACCCGGATTCGCGCGCTTGGCCCCCAATTGACGACCATATGCAAAAACGATTTCAGATGAGAGGACTGCGTGAATGCTAAGCGGGCAACGACGTGAATCAAAGAAGCAGCGGATAGGTCTCGCCGCCGCAGCGATACTTGCGTGTTGTGCAATAACGATTGCAATAGCCGCCACCGAGCCCTGGGAGCAGGTGCTGTCGCAGCAGCTCGCATCCGAGCAAATGTGCGACATGTCAGGCACTTACAATGTGAAGGAATTCCCTCTTGGAGATGATGTCGTCATGATTGGCAAGGCGCGCTGCCTCGATGGTCGCGAGTTCGATTTCTCACAACAGAAGAACCACATGAAATTCGAAATCAAGCAATGCGAGCCCACCGTGTGCTAAAGCGTGGACGGTGCGTGAGTTATTGCTGCGCGTTGCGCGGAGTATCATCGCGGTCAGCGGCGGGCGAAGTATCGGGCGCATCGCTATCTTGGATGGCGCGCCAGCTCGCACCCTCCAAATCTTCAAACTGATTTGAATTTAGCGCCCACAAGAATGCTGCAAGCCCGAGCAGGCCAAGTACCAGGGCAGCGGGTATGAGCCAAGCAAGCGCCGTCATGCGGGATTCCCTTTCGTCCCTAGCGGCTGTAGTGCCAGTCGCCTTGTTCGCAGACGCAACGCGTTGCCCGTCACCACGATCGACGAGGCTGACATGGCGAGCGCGGCAATCAGCGGCGTGACGTAGCCCGCCATCGCCAGTGGTACACACAGTGCGTTGTAGCCGAGCGCAACGGCAAAGTTCTGCAATGACATTTGACGCGCGGCTCGGGCCACTTTTAGCGTCTCCACAATCGGAAGAAGCCGCTCACCTTGGAATATGGCGTCGGCCGCGGTCTGACAAATGTCGATAGCGCTCGCGAGCGACAGCGAGGCGTGACCCGCGGCAAGTGCTGGGGCATCGTTGAGCCCATCGCCCACCATCAGGACCTTGTGGCCTGACCCGCTTAAGTCTTTGATGCGGCCGATCTTGCCATCTGGGCGGACACCGGCACGCCACTCTTGGATGCCAGCGGCCAACGCGGCAGTAGACACCGCACGCGGGCGGTCCCCCGACAACAGTTCCACTGAATAGCCGGCCTTTCTCAGGTCGCCGACGACCTCACGTGCGTCGGACCTCAGTGCGTCCTCAAAATGAAATGGTGTCTGGACGGCTGCGCCATTGCGATACCATAGCGTTGCGGTTTGGTCGCCGCTCTGTGCATCCGTTCCAATCCACTCCGCCGAGCCGAGGCGCTCTTCACCCTGAGGCGTCTCTGCGACGAGTCCGGCGCCCGTGACTTCGCGCACTGAACTGCGCCGAGTGGGAGTTATGCCGCATGTGCCGGCGGCACTTACGATAGCCTTGGCATAAGGGTGGCGGCTGTGGGCCGCGAGTGATGCTGCCTGCCCCAGAACGTTGGCACAAATCTTCTCAGGCGTGACGAGCCGAGGCTCACCGATTGTTAACGTACCCGTCTTGTCAAACACAACTGTATCGGTTTCGGCAATTCGCTCCAGAGCGTCAGGCGCTTTGACGATAATGCCTCTTGCGAACAGCCGCCCCGTTGCCGCGACCTGCACGGCTGGCACCGCCAGCGCCAGGGCGCAAGGACACGTGATAATCAATACCGCGATCGCATAGGTGAGAGCCGTCTCCCACCCCGCGCCCGCGATCATCCAACCGGTAAACGTGACCGCCCCCAGAAAATGCACGGCCGGCGCATAGATTTGTGCCGCACGATCGGCAAGGCGCACGTAACGCCCGCGGCCCTGTTCGGCCACCTGCATGAGGCGAGCAATCTCAGCGATCAACGTGTGTTCGTCGGTCGCGGTCGCCGTGACCTCGATCGATGACGTGATATTCACTGTGCCAGCGTGAACGTCGGCGCCAACGCTCACCAGGCGCGGCAACGTCTCACCGGTAATGAGACTTTCCTCGATTTCGGTTGTGCCAATCTCGACGCGGCCGTCGACAGGAATGCGCTCGCCGGCCGCCACGAGCACTCGTATGCCAGGCGAAAGCGCATGCGCTGGAAGGCGACTTGGCTGCCCGTCCGCGCCGACCACTGTGGCCGACAGCGCCTTGAGGCTGAGCAGGTTCTCGGCCGCACCCTTAGCGCGCACGCGAACGCTCTCATCGAGGAAGCGGCCGATCAACAGGAAGAAAGTCAGCATGATGGCGGCGTCGAAATAGACTTGATCTCCTCCGCGCATCGTCTGGAATAAACTCATGCCCGCCGCCAGGATAATTCCCAACGAGATCGGCACGTCCATGTTGAGACGCGCCGCCCGAATTGCTCCTGCTGCGGATTGGAAGAAGGGCTGACCTGAATAGGCGATAGCCGGAAGCGCGATGAGCGCAGACAGCCAGTGGAACAACGCTTGGGCCGAAGCGTCCATATCGCTTGCTAGCCCGGCCCACACCGATACCGAGAGCAGCATCACGTTGGCGGCGGCAAAACCGGCCACACCCAGACGGCGTAACAGATCGGAGGCCTCGTTGGCTTGTGTCTCCTCGCTGTTGTTTATGGCTTCGGCCGCCTTGAAGCCCGCGCGCGCCAATGTTGTAGCCAACTGTTCTGGGTCGGTGGTTGATGCTTCGTAGCGGGTCGTAACGCGTTTGGCGGATAAGTTGGCCCGCGCGCTTTGCACGCCCGGCGCTGCCAGTAGCGCTTTCTCGACGGCGGACATACAGCCGCCGCAGCGCATGTTCTCGACGATTAGCGCTACGGTCTTGATCTTGGGCGCGCTATACGATGGAGCAGACGCCGACTCCCGCTCACCGGCAAGGGTCAGGTTGGATCTCAAGGCTTTATCCATAGCCGCCGCTTCGCCTCGTAAACCGTTGCATTCCGGTGATCACGCGCACTGCGCGTTGCCACCATCCCGACCGTCCACCATCCCGATTCAATGGTGGGCACCGCCGCCTCATATGTTCCACGTCCTGTCTGGACAAAGGAAAGCTCGCGATCGAAACGGTTTGTCGCCGGCCGGCCGATGGACGCGGTGATGGTTAGGCCAGAGACGCCTGCGCCATCCCGGTCGAGCAGCGCGATACGCAGTCGCTTGGTCTGCGGGAGGTACTCGAGCCGGTCGCGCCATCCGGCTTTGGCCTGCGTATCAGCTGCTGCGATACGATCGTTATAGGCAAGCCCCTTGCGATAGGCGTCGTCGGTCTCCAGTCCGCCGAACGTGGAGACGGCCTTGTAGATCATGTAGGCGTCGGCGATGAAAACGATCGCGAAGAACGCGATGAAACCGAAAAGAACGTGGCGACCGCTTAAGGTGCGGTCATCCTCAGCCCGATGAGGTGCGCTGCCGCTACTCATGGTTTGGCCCCCGGAACGCTTCTTGACGTTCCACGCGACTCCCATCGGTCGTATCCGTCACCACGAAACGGAAATGCGTCGCTGGCCCATCGAGCTTGGAGCGCGCCACCTTCGGTACTGTGACCAGTATCTTGAGCGCGCGCAGATTATCGGGCACGACCTCAATCATCGGGTTCTGTTGTGGGAATCCTAGAATTGAAAGTTCTGCATCGGGGAGCCCTTCGACCGACAGCTGGAAGGTGCGCTGCTCATGCAGCTTGTTGAGGATTTTTATCGTGAAGCGGTTGCGAAGGTCGCCGTCGGTCAGCTCGACGTAAACGGGGTTGCGGTCGTGGATAACGCTCACCTCAAGAATGGTGCGGTTAAGCCAAGCCCACAGCATGAGTCCAGCCACGAGCGCTATGAGCGCTGAATAAAGGACGATGCGAGGCCGGATGAAGCGCAGCGGTGCGCGCTCGTGGTGCGCAACCGCATCGAGATTGCGGAAGCTGTCGTAAGCGATGAGGCCTGTGGGGCGCTCGACCTTGGTCATGATCTCGTCGCAGGCATCGATGCAAAGGGCGCATTGGATGCATTCAAGTTGCACGCCATCGCGAATGTCGATGCCCATTGGGCAGACCGCCACGCACGCCTTGCAGTCGATGCAATCGCCGCGGCCCTCCCAGCTCTGCCCTTTCTTGTGGGCCCCGCGCGGGTCACCGCGGTAACCGCGATACGAGATCAACAGTGAGTCGCGATCGAACATCGCACCTTGAATGCGCGGCCAGGGGCACATGTAGATGCAGACCTGCTCGCGTGCGATACCGCCAAGTAGATAAGTCGTCCCAGTGAAGATGCCGAGAAAGGCGTAGGCGACGATAGGGGCGTCTCCCGTCACCAGCTCGTTGGCAAGCGTTGGTGCGTCGCGGAAGTAGAAGACAAGCGCGCCACCCGTCACAAGAGCGATCAACAGCCACGTGATATGCGTCGCTGTCTTTTTCCAGATCTTCTCGAACGTCCATGGGCTTTTGTCGAGGCGGATATGCTCGTTGCGGTCGCCTTGCCAAAACCGCTCGGCGACGATCATCAGATCGGTCCAGACCGTTTGCGGGCACGTGTAACCACACCACATTCGGCCCGCGAGCGAAGTAACGAGGAACAGACCAAGCGCGGAGACGATCAAGATTCCCGTAACAAAGTAGAGCTCTTGCGCCCAAATCTCGATGGGGCCGAAGAACAGCCGCTGGTTGGCAAAATCGAGCAAAAAAGCCTGGTTCGGTAGAGTAGGCCCACGATCCCATCGTATCCAAGGCAGCAGGTAGTAGATGCCGAGCGTCACCGCCATCACGGCCCATTTGATCTTTCGGAAAGTACCGTGCGCTAACTTGGGATAGATTTTCTGCCGGACGGCATAGGCTTCTCGCGCGGTTTTCGACGCCACGGCCTTGACGTCGATGCGTTCTATCCCAGGGGCTGCCTCTTCCACCGAATTCTCATAAACGAAGTCGGCGGCGCGCTTCATCGTGGTCATGCTTGGCTCCGCAGCCGTCGGCTCCTTTGCCTTTCACCTGTGGCAAGAAGCTTGAACCGGCTGGCCGGTTACTTTCCGCCACCCAGCGAGTGAACGTAGACCGTTAGCATCTTGATGGTCGCAGGATCCAGCCGGCCTGTCCAATGAGGCATCACACCGCCTCGTCCGGTGCGTATAGTTTCCGCGATGTCGGCTGGTGTATCACCATAGAGCCAGATGTTATCGGTTAGATTGGGCGCGCCAAGCTCGATGTTGCCCTTACCGTCCTCACCGTGGCATGCGGCACAATTGTCAACATAGAGCGACTTGCCCTTATCTGCTGCGGCAGCATCAGTTGCTTTGTCAGAGAAAGAGAGAACGTACTGCGCGGTATCGGCGATCTCGGCGGGCTTTAACATTTCGTCGATGCCAAACCGCGGCATCGCCATGTCGCGTGTTTCCGGGTGGCCAGAGCGAATGCCGTAGAGGATGGTTTGTTTCACGTCTTCTAACTTGCCGCCCCACAACCAATCGTCGTCATTGAGATTGGGATATCCGCGCGCGCCGCCGCCTCCCTTGCCGTGACATGGCCCGCAGTTGTCGCCAAATACCGCCGCGCCCCCCGCCATCACGAAGGGCAAGAGCTCTTGGTCCTGGGCTATCTGTTCCAGTGACTTCGCAGCAATGTCATCGAGGTATTTGGCTTGCTTAGACTTCGCAGCGGCCAATTCCTCGGCGACTTGGTCGCGTGGGCTATAATCGAGGATACCTTTTGTGTAGCCGTGCAGCGTCGGCCAGGCTGGATAGAGGATCCAGTACCCGATCGACCAGATGATCGTCGCATAGAGCACGTACAGCCACCACTTCGGCAGTGGTCTATTCAGCTCTTTGAGGTCGCCATCCCAAACATGGCCAGTGGTCTCGACGCCCGTGACGTGATCGGTGTCTTTGTCGCTCATTTCCGATCTCCGTCATTCTCGGGCTCATCATCCTCATCCTCAAGCGGGAGTTTGGCGGCTTCGTCGAACTTTTTCTTACTTCCGGGCCAGAACACATAGAGGATGACCCCGAGAAATAGCGCGATGAAGATGATCATTGCCGCGATTTGCGCGAATGTGGATGCGGACTCGTAAGTCATCGCGTTTGCCTCACCTAAGGTTGGGGCCGGCGGCATCGAAAGTTGCAAAGTCGACGAGTGTGCCGAGGACCTGCAGATAGGCGATCATTGCGTCGAGTTCGGTTGGTTCGGGGCTTTCGCCGCCGTCGAATTTGCGAATCTGCGCCTTGGGATAACGCTTCGCAAGCGCTTTTGCGTCCTCCGAGTCCGGGGTAATCTGCGCGATTAGATCAACCTGCGCCTTCTCGATCATCTCTCGCGTATAGGGAACTCCCGCGAGCTGTAGCGCCGTCATGCGTGCTTTGATGTCGCCATGCTCGAGCTTGCGCTCAGCGAGGAAGGGATAGCCCGGCATGATGCTCGACGGCACAACCTCACGAGGGTTGACCATGTGGACCACATGCCACCCATCGGAGTACTTACCGCCGACGCGCGCTAGATCGGGGCCGGTGCGCTTTGAACCCCACTGGAAAGGATGATCGTACATGCTCTCTGCTGCGAGCGAGTAGTGGCCATAGCGCTCCACCTCGTCGCGCAACGACCGGATCATCTGGCTGTGGCAATTGTAGCAGCCTTCACGGATGTAGATGTCACGTCCGGCAAGCTCTAACGGTGTGTAGGGGCGCATTCCTTGTACGTTTTCGATAGTCGACTTGAGCATGTACAGTGGCGCTATTTCGATGATTCCACCGATTG
>CAZURR010000106.1:0-7216 GCA_964622715.1 uncultured Hyphomicrobium sp.
AGTACGCGCAGCTGCTCTTGGGCGGCTGGCCGGCGCGTGTCGAGCGAGGCCATCAACACTTTCTTCTTTTCTTTGTCCGATAGCCGCTTGGCGATCTTGGCGGTCGTTGTCGTTTTGCCCGAACCCTGTAACCCGACGAGCATGATGGCAACCGGCGGGCTCGCGTTGAGATCGATGGGTTGCGCGTCCGAGCCGAGCATGGCCACCAGTTCGTCGTGCACGATCTTGACCACCATCTGCCCGGGGGTCACGGAACGCACGACATCCTGGCCAATGGCCTTCGCCTTCACCTTCTCGGTAAAGTCCTTGACGACGTTGAGGGCGACGTCGGCCTCCAGCAGCGCCCGGCGCACCTCGCGCATCGCCTCAGCGATGTCGCTATCGGTAAGCGCGCCGCGTCGCGTCAGCTTGTCGAGGACGCCGGAGAGGCGATCTGACAGCGATTGAAACATTCACCCTACCTTGTTGCGCCGGCAGACGTGCGTCTGAGAGCGCAAAACGAAAACGCACCCGCGGGCGAAACTCGCTAGCGGGTGTTGACCCCCCTGCCTCTTGAGAGATTTCCAGGGCAGGGCGGCGGCTCTGGATCTCAGGGCCGTCTTGAATGGCGCGGACAATGCCTCGGGGGCTGGCGAAATGTCAACCTTGCGGGGTCTCGGTGGTCCCCAAACTCACACTTATGATGCTGGCGCGATCCGCAGCACCTCGCCGTCCTTGTGGTCCGTCAGCAGCCACAGCGCGCCGTCGGGTCCCTGACGGATATCACGTATGCGATCGCCGCGGTTGTTCAGCAGGACTTCGGCAGCCACGACCTTGTTGCCGTCGAGCACAAGACGCTCGACACGCTCGCCGCCCAGGCCGCCCACAAAGACGTTACCTTTCCACTCGGGAAAAAGGTCGCCGTCGTAGAATGCTAGGCCCGACGTGGCGATCGAGGGCACCCAATAGTAGACGGGCTGCTCTAGCCCTTCCTTTTCCTTCACGTCGGTGATGGTCGTGCCGTCGTAGTTGATGCCGTAGGTGATGACCGGCCATCCATAGTTCTTGCCCTTCTCCGTGAGGTTCAGCTCGTCGCCGCCGCGCGGGCCATGCTCAAGCGTATAGAGCTGACCTGTTTCGGGGCGTACCGCAGCGCCTTGGATGTTGCGGTGACCGATGGACCAAACCTCTGGCGCCCAACCTTCGAGCTTGGGGTTGTCATTTGGGATGGAGCCGTCGGGGTTAATGCGGACAACCTTACCAATTGTATTGGCCGGATTCTGCGCTTCGTCGCGCATATGATTGCGCTCGCCTGTCGTGATGAAGAGTGTTCCGTCAGGTGCCCAAACAAGGCGCGAACCGAAATGAAACTTGCTCTTCATGGCGGGCTCTTGGCGGAAGATCACCTTCACGTCCTCCAAGTGACCGCCGTCGTCATCCAGCACCAACTTAGCGCGTGCTACTGAGGTTGCATTCTTGTCGCCTTCGCGCGGTTCACCGTAGGAGAAATAAATTATGCCCGTCTTGTCGAAGTCGGGTGCCAGCAACACGTCGAGTAGGCCGCCCTGACCATATGCTGCCACCTTAGGCACACCGGCAATCGGCTCCGAGAGCTTGCCATCCTTGGAGACGATGCGCATGCGGCCCGGCCGCTCAGTGACCAGAAGCCGGCCATCGGGGAGAAACTGCATGCCCCAGGGGTTCTCAAGTCCCTTGGCAACTGACTCCACGCTCACCTTGCTTGGCCGGGCAGGCGGTGGTGCATTGGTAACTTCTGCCACGCCGGGGCCCGTCATGAAAGCAAGGGTAACCGCAAATATGGGCCCCAGAACGCCATGGCTTTGCATCGTCATGAATCGCGAGCCTCTGTCGAATTGTCTTTTCATGCCCCGCCGCCATATATGGGGCTCATGAATGATTCCGCCACCATGCCCTTTCGTAAGATGAACGGTCTCGGCAACGATTTCGTGATCCTGGACGCGCGCGCGCGGCCCATCAAGATGACAACTGAGATTGCTCGTCGAATCGCCGATCGGTCGCAAGGGGTTGGTTGCGATCAGGTGATCGTGCTCGAGCCTTCAGAAAAAGCCGATACGTTCATGCGCATTTACAATTCAGATGGCTCGGAGGTAGGCGCGTGCGGAAACGCTGCGCGCTGCGTCGCATTACTCCTAGCGCAAGAAACCGGACGCGCGGAAGTCACAATCGAAACCCAGGAGGCCGTATTACGCGCAGAGGCCGCCAGCGCGGACCGTGTGACAATCGACAACGGTGAGCCACGGCTTGCCTGGGACGAGATCCCGCTTTCTGAACCTTTCCACGACACAACCAGCATCGAGCTGCGGATTGGCCCCATTGATGCGCCGGTCCTGCATTCACCCTCGGTGGTGAACGTGGGCAATCCGCACGCAATCTTCTGGGTCGATGACATACAAGGACACGACCTGGCCCGCTTGGGTCCACTGTTGGAAAATCATCCGCTCTTTCCCCAGCGCGCCAACATATCGCTGGCGCAGATCACATCACGCTCGGGGCTCAAGTTGCGCACCTGGGAGCGCGGCGCAGGGCTGACCAAGGCCTGCGGTACGGCTGCCTGTGCGGCAGCCGTTTCGGCTGTGCGTAAGAGGTTTACGGATCGTAAGGTTACCGTCGAGCTGCCCGGCGGTCCCCTAACCATCGAATGGACCAACGACAACCATGTCTTGATGACTGGACCGGCCGAACTCGAATTCGAAGGTAGGTTAGAGGCGGATACTCTGTCGCGTGCTCAAGCCTAGCGGACGACAAAGTTGTCGAGTATGACCGGAGCAGACCACGATGGCGGGGCCCGTGGCGGCGAACGCGCAAGCCTTCAAAGCCGCGGCGCATTTTTTGTCTTGTTCGCGCAATCGGCCCGATGGCCACTCTCTTATATGGAAATATGGCAGATCCTCTCATCATAACGCTCGGCTGCCGGCTCAACGCGTATGAGTCGGAGGTCATGCGCAAGCACGCAGACAACGCGGACCTTAAGGACGCGATCATCGTCAATACGTGTGCGGTGACCGGAGAGGCTGTGCGCCAGGCGACGCAGACGATCCGCAGATTGCGCCGGGAGAATCCTGATGCGCGCATCATTGTCACGGGCTGCGCAGCTCAGGTCGATCCGGCGCGCTTCTCAGCCCTGGCCGAGGTGGATCACGTCATCGGCAATGATGAGAAGGTGAAGGCGACGACGTTCCTTGGGTTGTCGAGCGACGGCTTTGAACGCGTGCAGGTCAACGACATCATGAGCGTGCGCGAGACCGCTGGCCACATGATCGACGGCTTCGGATGCCGAACGCGCGCCTACGTTCAAATCCAGAATGGCTGCGACCACCGTTGCACGTTTTGCATCATTCCATACGGGCGGGGGCCGTCGCGATCTGTGCCGGCCGGCGAAGTCGTCGCGCAAATTCGCCGTCTGGTCGAAAGCGGTTATCGAGAGATCGTTTTGACCGGCGTCGACATCACCGCTTATGGCGAGGATCTTCCCGGCTCGACGACGCTCGGCTCTCTGGCGCGCCAAGTCCTGAAGCTGGTGCCTGAGCTTGAGCGGCTGCGTCTTTCCTCTATCGATCAAGTCGAAGCGGATAAAGCCCTTTTGGATGCCGTTGCTGAGGAAGAGCGCCTGATGCCGCACCTGCATCTTTCCATGCAGGCGGGCGACGATTTGGTATTGAAGCGCATGAAGCGGCGACACAGTCGCGCCGATGCGATTTCGTTCTGCGCACAAGTGCGCCGGTTACGGCCGGATATGGTGTTCGGGGCCGATCTTATCGCGGGATTCCCAACCGAGACCGACGACATGTTCGCCAATTCGCTCAGCGTTATCGACGCGTGCGATCTCACGTACTTGCACGTCTTCCCGTTCTCGCCTCGCGGGAGCACGCCAGCTGCGCGTATGCCGCAGGTGCCGCGCACCGTGGTGAAGGAGCGAGCGGCGCGGCTTAGAGATAAAGGCGCCAGCCTTCTGTCGCGCTTCCTTGCCACGCAGGCCGGCTCAGAGGTTGAGGTTTTGATGGAGCGCGAGGACATTGGGCGCACGCGGCAGTTCGCCGAAATCCACTTGCGTGCCTCTGGTCTGCCCGGAGACGTCGTGCGCGCGCGCGTCAATGGTCACGACGGACGGCGTCTCTCAGGCGAGGTGCTGGCGTGAGTGCACCCGGCACGAAAGGTGAAGGAAGGCTTGGCCGGCTGTTGGGTACGAAGTCTGCCAGCGATCCCGACGTTGGCGCGCAGGACGCTGCGCCGCCTGCCAAGCCAGGTTGGATGGATCGTTTAAAGGAGGGTCTGGGCAAGACCTCGACGCGACTTTCCGATGGAATCACCGGGCTGTTCACGAAAAGCAAGCTTGGGGAAGACACACTTGAGGATCTTGAAAATGTGCTGATCGAAGCGGACTTGGGGCTCGACACGTCCGAACGCATCATCGAAACCCTGAGCAAGGGACGCTACGAGAAGGGCATCCAAGCGGACGATGTGCGCGCTGTGTTAAAAGAGGAGGTGGAGCGCGTCTTGGCGCCTGTTGCGCAAGCTCTGAAGATCGACGAGAGCCACAAACCGCACATAATCCTGGTCATTGGCGTCAACGGCACGGGTAAAACGACGACGATCGGTAAGCTTGCGGCAAAGTTTCGCAGTGAGAGCAAGAAGGTGGTGCTTGCCGCAGGCGATACGTTCCGCGCGGCCGCCATCGATCAGTTGAAGATCTGGGGCAAGCGCACGGGCTCAAGTGTTGTCGCACGTGATGTGGGGTCTGACGCCGCCGGCCTCGTATATGACGCGTTGGAGCATGCCCGAGATGAAGGTGCCGACGTTCTGCTGCTCGACACCGCCGGGCGTTTGCAGAATAAAGAAGGGTTAATGGAGGAACTCGCCAAAGTGAACCGTGTTCTTCGCAAGCTCGACCCCTCGGCGCCGCACGATGTCCTCCTTGTGCTTGATGCGACAACGGGCCAGAACGCGCTCTCGCAGGTGGACGTTTTTCGTGAGCGCGCAGGCGTCACTGGTTTGGTGATGACCAAGCTCGATGGCACCGCCCGAGGTGGAATTCTAGTCGCTATTTCGGCCAAGCATGGCTTGCCCGTGCATGCTATTGGCGTCGGTGAGGGTATCGACGACCTTCAGCCATTTGACGCTGGGGAGTTTGCGCAGGCCATTGCTGCGGGCTAACTGCCGCGGGGCAAGGCGCAAGCGAGCGCTGAATTTAATACTGAATAGTCGAACAAGGGTGATCTCGAGCACATGAGCGCATTGAAGCGATTGATGCCATTCAATCTCGAGCAGACAGTCAACATCCTCAGCGAGTTCGGCCCACTCGTGTTGATGTTTGTCGTCAACGCGATATACGGCATCACCGCCGGCACATGGGCGCTCATCATTTCGACTGTGGTAGCCATTGTGGCGATGCTGATCGTCCTACGCCGCTTGCCGGTCTTTCCGCTCATCGCGTCGTCGGTGACGATAGTGTTCGGCGCCATGACGATCGTGACCAAGGACGCCATGTGGGTGCAGATCAAGGTGACGATCTTCAACGCAATGTTTGCGGCGTTCCTATTCGGCGGACTGTGGTTCAACAGAAACTTCTTCAAGTACGTTTTCGAGAAGACGTTCCACTACACCAAGGAAGGCTGGGACCGGTTCACCTGGAGCTTTGCGTGGTTCTTCGTTGCAACCGCGGTCGCCAACGAATTCGTGCGCGTGGGATTCGAGGACGAAAAGATATACAACGTTCTAGGCTTCGAAACGAATGGCGTCGGCATTTGGATAGCATTCAAGGTGGCGTTGATCATGCCGCTATCGGCGCTCTATGCCTGGTTCCTCACCCGCGTTATGCAGCGACACAGGATTCCAGACGGCGAGATTGAAACAACATCCGCACCAGTGTCGCCGGCAGCTGAAGCATCGGTGATCGAGGCAGCCGTTACAGTTCATCCCACAACTGGTAGCCTGAAGATGACGTCTGTGGAGCGCAAATCCGCTGGAGCACGATCGAGTGGGGGTTAGACGTAGTGGAGCGAGCGACGCGGCATCGAGCGGACACATTGTTCGACTTTATTGAGCGAGGCGGCCTATCAGCCGATAGTGCGATTGGGTGAGGTAAGGCGCGATGACGGACGAGACGAATAAGATTCATAGTCAGCCGCAGGACTTGCGGGGCCAGCTGTTGAAGCTCCTCGTCGAGGTTGGTCCGCTCGTCGTCTTTTTCGCGTTCAATTACTCCTCTGGCATCTTTTGGGGGACGGGCGCGTTCATGGTGGCGACCGCAATTTCGCTCATCGCGTCACGCGTCCTGTTCGGGCGAGTCCCGGTAATGCCGCTCGTAACCGGCGTTTTTGTCTTAGTGTTCGGTGGTCTGACCCTGTGGCTGCAGGATGATCACTTCATCAAGATCAAGCCGACCATTGTGAACGCTCTATTTGCTGGTGCGCTCTTTACCGGCCTTCTCGCCGGGCACTCTCTACTCAAAATTGTATTCGGCGAAGCCTTTCACTTGACAGACGAGGGCTGGCGTAAGCTGACAATCCGTTGGGCATGCTTTTTCACCTTCCTTGCCCTGTTGAATGAAGTCGTGTGGCGTTCGCTTTCAACGGATGCCTGGGTGAACTTTAAAGTCTTTGGAATCATGCCGCTAACGATGATCTTCGCCCTCTCTCAGATGGGCCTGCTCAAGCAGTATGAGCCCCGCCCCGACTAATTCACGCCGTATTGAAATTATCGCTAGTCAGAGCATCTGACCTCGCCCAGATCTGGCAATCCGCTGCGTATTACCCACTGGACGAGATGCTTTTTTGCTCCAGACGAAGAGAAATTTCTAGTATTGCCTCCTTTTTGAACCGAGACCTTTTCTTTTTGGGCGAAGACCGTGCCCGGGGGTTTTAAGCGATGGGGGAAGACGCAATGTCCGAGACTATGGTTCCAGCTACTCCTTCTGCAGCCACAAAGACAGTCACGACCCGGTTTACGGAAGCCGACGTAACAGGAGGGAGACTCCAGCAGTCCCCTACGCACCTGCTTCATCGGGCCTGTCAGTGCGCAGGCAATATTTTCCAGAGAGAGATTCACGAGCGTGAACTGACCCCAAGGCAATTTGCTGTTTTGCTTACGGTTTATCAGAACGAGGGACTTAGCCAAACGCATTTGGTTGAGAAAACAGGAATCGACCGCTCAACGTTGGCCGACGTCGTTCGCCGCATGCTGAAGAAGGGCCTGTTGC
>CAZURR010000107.1:0-6738 GCA_964622715.1 uncultured Hyphomicrobium sp.
TGCCGACCTTAATGGCAAGTGTTGGTGAGAACGACATCAAAGAAAAGCTCCTTGTCGGTCACACCGCCAATGGCAAGACCTTCAAGGTGCATGCCGACGGCTACAACTTCCTACCCTATTTCAAAGGCGAGGTGGATCACGGCCCGAGGAAGGAGTTTATGTATTTCTCCGACACCGGGGATCTCTTGAATCTGCGCCATAAGAACTGGAAGGTGGTGTTCGCCGAACAGCGAGCCACAGGCTTCGACGTATGGGGCGAACCGTTCGTGTTCATGCGCGTGCCGAAACTGTTCAATCTACGCACGGATCCGTTCGAACGAGCCGATCATGAGTCGTCGTATTATAACGACTGGATGATTAGGCATCTGTTTGTCCTGGTCCCGGCACAGCAGTTCGTTGCAGGGTTCCTATCCACCTTCAAGGAGTTCCCGCCACGTCAAAAGCCGGCAAGTTTCTCGATCGATCAAGTGCTTGAGAGTATGCAGCGAACCAGCGCAGGAAAATAGGCGGCTTCCTTAACGAATTGCGGTCGGTCATGGCCGCGGGCGCAAACTTAGGCTAGGGATCCATAGAGCTCGCTTTCCGGGAGGCTCCCATGGACGAAGTCCTCAAGGCCAAGATCCTCGACGAGCTTGGGGGTCATCACTTGATGACGCTGGCCACCATTCGGCCCGACGGCTTTCCCCAGGCCACGACCGTCAACTATGTGCATGAGGATCTCACACTGTATTTTGCGACGGACGCGGCCTCGCAGAAAGCCGGAAACATCAAGCTGAACAACAAAGTCTCCGTCGCAATAGCGAGCGAAACACAGGACTTTTATAAGCTGCGCGGCGTGTCCCTGTCAGGTCTCGCTGCACGGGTCATTGACGAAAAAGACGCGCAGAGATTGTCCTTGAAGCTGTTTCGCACGCTGCCGCAATCAAAGCGTTTCGTTCCAAGCGATCCTAGGGATCTCGCCGTCTTTGCGATCACGCCCGTGGCCATCGTGCTCATCGATTATGCATCGGGCTTCGGCAAGAGCTATTTGCTCGAGCTACCGCCCCAAAAGGGTGCTCCGCAGAATTAGCTTCAGCGGGTGTCTTTTTTGGAGATTTTCGCGTGGCCTTAGCCGGCGGCACGTCGAGGCTTCTCCTCATGCCGGCGATAACCTGCCGTTTCGCAGTTGCAGCGAATTGACTTTCGAAGCTTAAGCCTGTATTCGAGTTAACCAAATTCTCAACCACCAGATTTCTCCGCCCTAGTAGGAAATGCGCCTGCTTGCGTTATTAAGCAATAGTTAAGTAAGGACGCACAGTGAGCACAGAAAAAACTTTCGATTTAGACGGAACGGGCAAGATAGACATAACGGATATCTACAATAAACCTGACCCTAGGAACTATTATTCCACGTTGAGGGATCTGGATTACCAGATCCCCGAGAATGCAAAGGCCATATTTCAACGGGTCATTAGCGGCTATCGGCATGCCCATGAGAAGGATAAGGTCCGCATCATCGACGTGGGGTGTTCCTATGGTGTTAATGCCGCAATTCTTAAGTGCGACTTAGAAATGGATCAGCTCTACGATCTTTATGCTTCCGAGAAAGGTTCAAGCACTAAGAGAGATCAGTTATTGGCGCACGACCAAACGTTGATGGATGAGCGCATCAAGGATGCCGATCTTGAGGTTGTTGGCCTCGATATCTCGAAAAGTGCCATTGATTATGCCGTCGAAGCCAATCTTCTAGACGATGGCGTTGCCGCGAACCTGGAGGCTGGTGGGCCTCCGCCGGAGGCTGCCGCAGTGCTCGATGACGCGGACCTGGTAATATCCACGGGCTGTATCGGCTATATTGGCAAGAAGACGTTGAAGGGAATACTTGACGCCAATGCACCAAGAAAACCTTGGATGGCGCATTTTGTGCTGCGCATGTTTCCCTTCGACGAGATCGATGGAGCGTTGGAAGGGTTTGGGTACGTCACTGAGAAAGTCGAGAACCAGACATTTTTGCAGCGTCGCTTTGCGAGCGAAGAGGAGCAGGAGCAGGTCCTGCACCGGTTGTCCGAGTTGGGCATCGACGCGCGAGGTCTTGAGGCCGATGGCTGGTATCACGCCGAAGCCTTCATTTCGCGTCCGATCGAGGATCGTGCGTCTACAGGGATAGCTGAGCTGTCTGCTGCCTAGTCCGAACCTTTAGGATACATCTCAAAGCATCGGCGGGCCGTCTTTGCCGGAAAAAGTGCGGCAGCGCACAATTGCACGGAAACTGGGCGCGTTGCGAATTTGCCACACTATTCCAGTCTATTATCTCCCTCGACCGGAGCGAATCACAACACTGCAATGGACGTCCGGTCGTTCCATATGGGGGAGAAAAAAACGATGGGTCTCATCACAGCACTAGCAATTAGCATCGGCCTTCTCGGTGGTATTGCGACTTATCTGTTCCTGTCCGATCCGCTTATGTTGGGTCTGCAAATTTGGGCAGCCTTTATTGGTTGGGCAAGTTTCTATCACTGCGGTGGCAAAGGCGAAGGTTTCGTCTCTAGCGTGCTTGCCAACCTGTGGGGCGTATTGTGGGGCGCGCTGACGCTGTTGGCCGTTTCCAAGATTGGTTTGGCTGACGCACTATCATTGCCCGTCTGGGCGGGTATCTGTGTGGCAGTTGGAGTTGGTCTCATGATCCTCGGGTCCAACATTGCCATCTTCTCGGCGATTCCAGCCACGGTTTATGGTTATGCGGCGACTGTTGCGCTCGCGTTGCTCACAACGAGCGGCTTGGCAGACTTGGCCATGCCGACACTGCAGAACCCGGCCGCGATCGTCGCCATTTCGATGGTTGTTGGCGCCGTCTTCGGCTTCATCTCTGAGAAGCTGGCAGGTGCTTTAGCCAGTTCGTAGCCGGCTTCTTAGAAAGCGAATGCCAGAAACGCGTCCGCACGAAACTGCAAGAGGCCGATGCAAGTCAGACTTGCCTCGGCCTCTTTCTATTTCCAGCTCAGCTTGCTTTTTGCTTGGCCAGCATCTAGCCCAGCCTGCGCTCCAGGGCAGACAGCTGTTCTTTGAGGGAATTGGGCAATTGGTCGCCAAACGTGGCAAAGTGCTCGCGGATCATCGGGAGCTCCGCCTTCCAGCCCTCAGCGTCGACAGCGTTAAGCTGTTTCATGGTCTCAGGTGCAACGTCGAGGCCGTTAACGTCGAGCGCGCCTTCGGCAGGTAGCTTGCCGATTGGGGTGTCGACCGCTTCTGCCGTGCCGTCGCAGCGCTCAAAGATCCACTTCAAGACGCGGCTATTTTCCGCGTAGCCCGGCCACATGAATTTACCTTCGGGGCTTTTGCGGAACCAATTGACGTAGAAGATCTTCGGCATCTTGCCGCCGCCCTTTTCACCCATCTTCAGCCAGTGGGCGAAATAATCGCCCATGTTGTAACCGCAGAAGGGCAGCATCGCCATGGGATCGCGGCGCAGGTCGCCGATCTTGCCGGCAGCGGCTGCGGTTTTCTCCGAGGCCATGATCGAGCCCAGGAAGGTGCCGTGATCCCAGTCCAAGGCTTCAGTCACGAGCGGCACGACCGAAGCGCGCCGGCCGCCGAACAATATGGCGTCGATCGGCACGCCCTTGGGATCCTCCCACTCTGGCGCGATGACGGGGCATTGACCGGCAGGGGCCGTGAAGCGCGCATTGGGGTGAGCGGCGGTGCGTCCAACGCCTGGCCGCCAGGAGCGCCGGCGCCAGTCAATCGTGTGCGCGGGCGGCTCGTTGGTCATCTCCTCCCACCACACATCGCCATCGTCGGTCAGGGCGACGTTGGAGTAGATGCAGTTTCCGCTCAGCGTCCTCATGGCATTGGCATTACTCTCATTCGATGTGCCAGGTGCCACGCCGAAGAAGCCGGTCTCGGGATTGATGGCGTAGAGGCGGCCATCTTCGCCAAACTTCATCCAGCAGATGTCGTCGCCGATCGTCTCCGCCTTCCAGCCGGGGATGGTCGGGACGAGCATTGCAAGGTTTGTCTTGCCGCAGGCCGATGGGAAGGCAGCGGCGATGAACTTCGATTTGCCTTCGGGGTTGGTGAGCTTGAGGATGAGCATGTGCTCGGCCATCCAACCCTCATCGCGTGCCTGGACAGAGGCGATGCGCAGGGCGTGGCACTTCTTGCCGAGCAGCGCGTTGCCCCCGTAGCCCGAGCCATAAGACCAAATCTCGCGCGTCTCTGGGAAGTGCGAGATATATTTTGTGGCGTTGCAAGGCCACGGCACATCGACAGCTGTCGGTGTGGCAAGCGGATAACCAACCGTGTGCATGCCGCGCACAAAGTTATCGCTTTGCCCAAGTGCGTCCCAGACCTTGGCGCCAACGCGGGTCATGATGTGCATGTTGGCAACTGCATAGGCGCTGTCGGTGACCATGACGCCGATGCCAGCAATGGGCGAGCCGATCGGCCCCATGGAGTAGGGCACAACGTACATGGTGCGCCCTGCCATCGCGCCGTCGTAGAGCTTGGTCAGAGTTTCCTTCATCGCGGCGGGGTCGAACCAGTTGTTGGTCGGTCCGGCGTCCTCCTTTTTGAGCGAGCAGATGTAGGTCTGATCCTCGACGCGGGCGACGTCGACGGGATCGGAGCGCACCAGAATGGAGTTGGGCCGCTTTTCCGGGTCGAGCCATATGGCAGTGCCGCAGTCCACCAGCAGCTTCAGCATCGCGTGAAACTCTTGCTTAGAACCATCGCACCAATGGACCGCGTCGGGCTTGAAAAGGCCTTTGGCTTGGTCGACGAAAGCTAAAACCTCGGGGTTGCTTGTCGGCACTTGACTGGACGCGACTTGCGGCGAAGCGGAGGTCTGAAGGCTCATTGTGTGGCGTTCCCTAAAGGCGGTGGACAGGCTTGGTTTGCTGAGGTGGTGCGACTGCTAGCACTGAAGAGGGAAGACTTTCAAGCGATTGGGCCCTTCTCGTCGCGGCCACAGCACAAACCTGGGCCTTGCCAGGTGCGACTAATGATGCGGGCAAAGCCGATTAACGCGGAATACGGCGCACTTTCCCGGAAAAGCGCGGCCTCTGGGTACTGTGACCGTCACCCACCTTCATTCGTAATCGCAATAAGCTTATCGAGCGCTTGCGCGGCCCGGCCCGTATCGATGGCGCGCGCGGCCCGTTCCACGCCGTCGGCGAGACTTGCGGCCTTGTCGGCAACGACAAGGGCCGCTGCCGCGTTCATCAGTACGATGTCGCGGAAGGGCCCCCGCGTACCTTTGAGCACATCTTGGATGGCGATCGCATTCACGCTAGCGTCGCCGCCCTTGAGGTCGGCGAGGGTGGCAGTCGGCAACCCGGCGAGGTCCGGCGTGACGTCGAACACCGAAATATCGCCGTCCTTGAGTTCAGCCACGCGCGTTGTGCCCGTCGTCGTCAGCTCGTCGAGACCGTCTCGGCCATGGACAACCCAAGCATGAACTGAGCCGAGGTTCTTCAAGACTTCAGCCAGCGGCTCCACCCAGCCTTGGTCGAACACACCGACAACCTGACGCTTAACGCCTGCCGGGTTCGATAAAGGACCCAGCAGGTTGAATAGAGTGCGGATGCCAAGCTCGGCACGCACCGGCGCCCAATGCTTCATGGCGGGATGGTGCATTGGCGCCCACATGAAGCCGACACCGGCCCCGGAAATTGCGTTTGCGATCGTCTCGGCCGGTACGTCAAGCTTGACGCCGAGCGCGGTTAACACGTCGGAGGCGCCAGACTGGGAGGAGACTGAACGGTTGCCATGCTTGGCGATGGGGACACCAGCACCCGCTGCCACCATGGCTGCACATGTGGAGACGTTATAGGTTCCGTGTCCATCGCCGCCGGTGCCAACGATGTCGACGGCGTCGGGTGGCGCCTCGACAGGTACCATGGCCGAACGCATCAACCGGCAGGCCCCTGTGATTTCGGAGATTGTTTCGCCGCGCACGCGCAATGCCATCAGAAATGCGGCCATCTGCGCAGGCGTTGCGATGCCTGACATCATCGCCTCGAGTGCGGTCTCGATTTCGTCGTCTTCGAGAGTGGCGCCGGTCGCCACCTTCTGCATTAGCCTTTTGATCTCTGGCGCGGACATCTTAAAGCCTCACGCGGCATCGCGCCGAGACGGGGCGTTGCGTCTGGTAGGAGGGACGCCGGCAAGCTGCAGAAAATTGGCGAGCAGCGCATGGCCGTGTTCCGACGCAATGCTTTCAGGGTGGAACTGCACCCCGTGCACGGGATGCGTCTTGTGCTGTAGCCCCATGATGATGCCGTCGGCGGTCTCCGCCGTGATTTTCAGATCGGAGGGAAGACTTTCTCTTTCCACGATGAGCGAATGGTAGCGTGTCACCTCGAAGCGATCCGGCAGATCCTTGAATACACCCTTGTTAATATGGCGCACCGTGGACAGCTTGCCATGCAGGGGCTCGGGGGCGCGAATGACCTTTCCGCCGTAGGCCTGGCCGATCGATTGATGGCCAAGGCAGACGCCGAGCAGGGGGACACTGCCGTCAGCCTTAGCGATGAGATCGAGGCAGATGCCAGCCTCATTGGGTGTGCAAGGGCCGGGCGAGAGCACAATGGCCTGCGGCTTTTTTTTCAAAACGTCTTCGGCGGAGATCCTGTCGTTGCGTATGACCTCGCACGCGGCACCCAGCTCGCCCAGGAAGTGGACGAGGTTATAGGTGAAGCTGTCGTAGTTATCGATCAGGATGAGCATAGTACCTGTGATCCCAATAAATACCGGTCCATG
>CAZURR010000108.1:0-6644 GCA_964622715.1 uncultured Hyphomicrobium sp.
GCGCGGTCGTAGTCACCCTTGCTCTGATGGGCGAGGCCCCGATTGTTGTAGGGTAAGGGAAGCGCCGGATTGATCGCGATGGCTCTATTGTAGTCGGCAATCGCGCGATCAAATTTCCCTGTCCCCCTATAAGACTCGCCCCGGTTATTGTACGCGGCGGCATCTTCGGGCTCGAGAGCGACGGCATTGTTGAAGTCGACGATGGCACGTTCGAATTCGCCTCTGTCATTAAGGGCGATGCCACGGTTATTGTACGCGGCGGCCCTATTGCTTATGCTTTCTTCGCCATCGCGTTCAATAATCTCGGTACATCCGCGTAACTGGCGGTCAAGATCGGCGTTTTGACCGCAGTCGCGGTATCGATCCGCCAAGGCTGACGACGCGGACACTGCGATCGTCAACGCAATAACAAAAGGCCGGACCATCCGCGCCTCCTAACATCATCAGGCCGGTCCACCAAGATTAGGGAAAAAGGCGGTCACGCGCCAGGACGTTATGCTCGGCGCAGATTGCACGCCCAACGTTTTAGAATCGTAATGGACACTCGCACCGAACCCCGTTCAAGCCCGCTTGGACCGGCAATCTTGATGCCTATTGGTCGGCCAACACAAAAAACCTCCCCGAAGAAATGTACCCCGTCGGGGTTTGCCTTCCCTGGGTGAGCTTAACGACATGTTTCACAACAAAATCGCTTAACTCGCCGACCTGCACGCGCCCGTCCCCCTCGCTGTCGGCCAAACCCCTCAGACCTTCAAGAAGAGAGTAAGTGAAGACACCATGCCCGAGTTCGGGTTCTTCGTTCGCCAACGTCTCGGCATCAGTCGCAGCCAATACCGCGATTTTGTCGTCAGCGGCGTCCTTGATCAAACGTGCATTGTATGCGTTTCCCGCATGACAGGTGTCCAAGAACAAGATGCGCTGCCCGCGCGACGATTCCAAAGTCTTATGCAGATCACGCCAACTCACAACAGTCGCAGGCTTCAACTTCCCAGCATCTGTTCCGATGGCGTCGGTCGATACAAAGAAATAATCGGCCCCCTGGTTTTTACCGTGACCCGCCAAAAAAACGGCGATCGTATCTCGAGGTCCTGCTCTGCTCAAATCTTCTAGTGTCGCGCGGATGTTCTCTGCGGTCGGTGCCAACGCTCCTTCGGTGACCAGTAGTTGGCTCTCGACCGCGTTGTGAAGTGGACCCGCCCGCTTGTCGAGCAAATCGCGAAATGCCTTTGCATCAATTTCAGCGAAATCAAGGTCGGCACCGGGAAGATTTGGATATTTGTCGACGCCGATCGACACAATGTATAGCGTTCCGCGCTTGTCCAGATCGGGTTGCCCGGTGTGTTCTACGCTGACATCTCTGACCGTCTTGCCCACTGCATTATAAGCGACAATCTCGATCTGGTTTTTGCCTGAGGAAAGTGGAATCTGAAAATTTACCTCGTGATCTTCTGAATTCTTCCCGGCGGGGTTGCCCTCCGCTCGCGAGACCACTTTTCTGCCGTTGACTGTGACGTCATATCCATCGACGAAGTCCAAGTTGGCTTCGATGCCGAGCGTAAGGTCGGTCGGACTGCGTCCGACCTTTGAGTTGTTCTCGGGTGTGGTGACCTCGAATGCTGGCGGCCGGCGAGACAACAACTCATTCAAGGAAAAATCGGTTCCCGTTGCCTCGTCTATAGCCTTTCGGGCACTGGCGAGCTCAAGCGACCGCCGGATGATGTCGGGGCGGTAGAATTGCTGTTTGAGCTGCGCGGCGGTGACATAACGGGCAGCTTTCGCGTCGCCTTGATTTATATGCCATCCGACGTGCTTGTCTCCCGACGGCGATGCTGCGTAGTAGCCTTGCGGCGTCCAGATAATCCATTCGCCATCCAGACCGTAGAAAAGGGATACGATGTTTTCCCTCGTATCAATATTCCACAATCGCACCGTCTGATCGTCGCTGCCGGAAATCAGAAGACGCCCATCAGCTGAAACAGCTACGGCCCAAATGTCGCTGGCATGCCCGACGAAGTCGCCACGTTTGCGCCCGGATGTATTGAAGACGGAAAGCCAGCCGTTTCCAGCGCCGGTGATGATCTCGCGGCCGTCGGGCGTCAGGGAATAGGCATTGTGCGCAAACCCACTTTTCTCGTCGCGACGGATGGTGGCGCGAACCCTCCCTTTGCTGAGGACGTCGAGATCGGCGTAATAGCCCCAATCGCCACCGACGCGATGATTGAGTCTCAGTTTTTTCAAGCGCGCGACCGCGCGCCGAAAAGCTGCGGTACGACCGGCCAATGGACGAGGTTCTCCCATTGCTCTGTCGGCCTTTGGCAACCGCAGGGTAAACTCCAGAGGTCCTCGGTCGTTAAACGATTTCTCGCGGTGTGAATGTCCCCAGGCCAGCGAGCCTCCGTCTTTCGAAAAGCCAACTGCCCAGGCTCCCTGCCCGGAACCTCGCAATTTCTTGGCTACCTTTCCGGTTTGCATATCCCAGATGTGAATCTCGTTATTGTTGCCGCCTGCCGTGGCGGCCAAGCGTCCCTGCGGACTTGTCGCAGTCGCGAACACCAGATGATCATGCCCGTTATAGGTCCGCTGTAGCCGCCCGCTCTCGACATCAAAGACGAAGACTCTGTAGGGGGCGGTACCGACACCAGCCACTAATTGCTTCCCATCGGCACTGAAGCTGATGCGCTGCATGTCACTGCTTTGGCGTTCGAAACCACGCAGCTTGCGCAACGTACGATCGTCGGTCAAGCGAACTTCACCACCTTCCGACGCGGACGCTACATCGCCCGTGACTGGAGAGATGGCCACGCCAAAAATAACTCCAGCGTGAGGCTCTGAACGCGCGAGCAATGCGCCGTTTTCCACATCCCATAGCGCCAATGTTCGGTCGTCACTTCCCGTGACAATCCGCGCACCATCGATCGTAAAAACGGCACGGTTGATATCGCCCTCGTGGCCCCGCAACCTATGCACTTCCTGTCTTTTCTCAACATCCCAAACGATTGCCATATTGTCAGTCGATCCGGAGACGATAAAACGCCCGTCTGGCGAGAAATCCAGAGAAAGGACTGCCCCCCGATGTCCGTCCAAGAGCGCAAGCATCTCGCCCGTGCGAAAATCATAGAGACGGATCGGATTGGAACCCTCCCCAGCCTCCCGAATACGTCCTCCCGCGGCTAGCAACCTAGCGTCCGGTGATAAGGCCAATGCATAGATCTTGCCGCGGCTTCCCGCGCCAATTTGGCCGCGGAGTACTCGTAGGGTCTGTTCGGTGTCTACGTCCCACACGCGTATTACTTTGTCGTCGGCGGCAGAGACCAACTGTTTTCCGTCCGGCGTGAATAGCACCGCGCGGATGAAGGACATATGCCCGCCGGGATCGAGAGACAGGATCGGCCCCTCCCGCGCCTGGGCGGCGTGGGCAGCGGCCAACGCGAAGACGGCGGGAATAAGAAACCTAACGACCAGGAATGGAGCGGCCTGCATCATGGCGACCTCATTACAGCAGCTGGTCCAATTCCGATTGCGAAACCGCCCTCCGTGATCTTGCACTTCACCCCGATAGGATCATGAGCGAGTTTCGCGTGCCGCTGCTACCGGCAGAGTTGGTACCAGCATCGACGCATACAGGGCGTAAACTGCCTGCTGTTGGACCTTACACGATAGCGCACATAACAAGAGTTTCGGCAGCCCGAACACGACCCCCCCCTTGCGCGGCGCGATCGCGACTTTCTGGGTGCTCGGCGCGACCGTTGCCTTTTGATCGTTCGACGCCTTCTGGTCGTTGGAGCGCTTCTGCGCGCTGGCGCTGTGGCTGCCGGCGCACGCGGCGTCTTGACTTGTACTTTCGGTTTGGGTTGAGGGGCGGCACGCTGTGTCGTCTTGGGGCGTTCGTACTTATACGTTTTCGCAACGCGGAAACTGGGAGCGTGTTCTGTTCTGAGAACAGGAGGAGGTAAAGTGGTCGCTGGCGAATCCAGTCTTGCAAGCGCGGGAGCATCTTGCCGATTAATCGCCGACAGAACCGCGGTGCTTGTAAGGCCAATTGCAATGGCAAGCACTGCTATTAGTGGAATGTAGGCCTTATGGAAACTTGCTGCGGGGTTGCCTCTAGTCATATATCCCCTCCCGTACTCGACCGTTAGGACAGAAAAATATGTTCCGCGGCCGAGTTCCTTTTTCAAATTCGATTGATCTCTGTGAACCAGGAGCGGTTAATCAGGCCGTCGCGTTCACTCCGCAAATGAATACGATTGCCTGCGAAAGGCCGTGGGACCGAGGCCCACAAGCTCCGCATTGCCCGCATTCATTCCACTAAAAGACTACAGCAACTCCTTGATCGCGTCCATCTCGTAACGCCGTTGAGCAAGCAAGACGAAGGGCTGTCAAACGTGCTGGCGCAGCCAATGGCTGCTTCCAACTCAAAACGGATATCGTCACACTTCACTTGGATGCTCCGCAATAGCTCTAGTGACGATCCAGCTGCCAGTTTAGGCGTTGGATCACCGTTTGCTTAAGCAAGTCCCGTGGCTGGCAATTGAACGCAAAACTCTACCTTAGAATCCGGGACGGACTGGTGGAGTCGACCAACCGGCCGGCCATCTTTATTGCGCCGCCAACGCTACATCAAAATATTGACACAGTTACTCATCGAAATGTGCTAAGCGACCATTAGGGCACAAAAATTTTCTTGGACTTTATTAGTAGCGCGCACGACGACCTTGGCCGACCGCTGAACCTGCGAGTGCTTTCAGCTTCTTATTCGGCCATAGGGGCGGCATTTATCACATCGAGTTGGCATTGCGTATGATACCCACGATCACCAAACATCCGCACGGCCGTAATGATGGCTCAGACCGCTCGAATGCGTATCTCACAAAATGTAAGATCGCCGCGCTAGGACACGAGCACGAGCACACCACGAACCAATCGGGCAGGGGCCGAAGCGTCGCGGTCAAAGGCTCAACCGAATGGCATCCGGCGGAAGATGCCGCGCAGACGTCCCCGCGCACCAAAGCGCTTTTCGGGCTTGCTTTCGGGATCTGCCTGCTGCTCGCCGTCTACGTGGGGACGATCTGGCCTCATCGCGGAACTGTTTTTGCAGCAAAGAATCCGCAAAATTTTGCCGCGGCATCTCGACAAGGGATGGCGACACCTGCCGCTCCGGGTGATATTGCGGAGCCACTTGCGAAGATTGAATTTGTAGGCCTCGACGCGGGCTTTGAAAATCCTCATGAGATGCTTGAGCCGCCCCGCGATCTTGCTGCTACGGAGGGGCCAGTTTTAAGGGCTCAATCTGCTCAGCCAGCCCGAGAGGCGCCTAGTATCCCCCTGGTTGAAGCACAACTTCATGTGCCCGAAGCGTCAATTCGCGTGGACCGTGAAACCCCTCTTCTGCCCCCGGTACAAGTGAGCCTCCAAGAGGCACGGGCCACGGCAGTCGATACGTCTATTGAACTTTTGATAGCCAAACCGGCGCCGCTTCCTGAAAACACTGCCTATCTTCTGCGAAAGGGTCAGCGGCTCCTGGAGATTGGTGACATCAAAGCCGCTCGGGACCTGTTCAAGGACATGGCCGCAGCAGGCATCGCTGCTGGAGCCTTCGCTTTGGGAAGCACGTTTGACCCTAAGAGCTTGGCCGCTAGCGACATGGCAAATATCACGCCTGATCAAGACAAAGCGCTTTTGTGGTATCGGCGCTCGCATCTTCTTGCAGAAGCCGCCGCAAAACGTAAACGGCACAGCAAACGCGACTAGGCTCGCACTCTTCGATACGAGCGCCTCGATCCGCCGCGACTATCCCCAACGATCACTCATCGTTTACCAAATATTGACCTTGCTGAAGCAAGTTCGTCGATCTGCGTAAGGGCGATTGTGCAGTACATTCTCGTCCATTGTTGCCGTGACGATCGCGTTGGTAAAATGAGTATTAAGCGTTCAGGTTTTGCGCTCAGCGGACGCCCGCAGCTGGGCTTCGGCATTGCAATTGTATGCACCTGCGCCGGTTGCGCTTGCCCGATCGGAATGGATTCGGGTGTTGATCTACCGGCATCAGATTCGAACGCAGCGGTGAGACCACCACCAAGCGCTCTCGTAAATTACGATGTCACTCCAGGTCCCTATGTCGACCTTAGCGCTCCAGACGAAGCCTTACTCCAGCCTGCCTCTGTTGATGCCGAATTTCTGAAAAAAGCTGAGCCTCCGGCCTGTGAGATTGCAGGCGTGACAGAGCCGGCCTCCGGCGAGCCCGGCGCGAATGCCGACCAGAACCTCGTGACAATCGCGCGGCTCCAAATCGAGCGCGATTGTTACATGAACGCCGAACGTGCTGTCCGCCGACGCCTCGAACGGCTGCAGATGTGGTCTATCAAGCATACCTCCAATGACTCTGAGCATATGAAGAAGGCAGAGCCGTCGACCTGCAAGATTGAGGGCGCGACCAAACCGCCGCCGGGCACGCCCTGGCCCGGCGCCAACGCGGATCCGAATCTCTTGAAAATCGCTCGGCTTCAGCTTGAGAGTGAATGCTACAAGACTGCTGAGCGCGCCGTCCGCGAACGCCTCGAACGGCTACAGAGTTTGTTCGTTGACGACCTATGATCTTGGGGCGCTATCCAGCGGTGGTCCCAATTTGCGAAGCCTGATTCAAT
>CAZURR010000109.1:0-6579 GCA_964622715.1 uncultured Hyphomicrobium sp.
CCTTCAAAGTAGCAGCCGTTCTCAAGCACCAGCGCATGGTGGAAAATCTGGCCTTCGACCGTGCATGCGGTCCGTAACACCAAATCTTTCGCATAAATCGAACCGTTGACCTCTCCGAGGACAACGACATTGTCCGCCACGACGATGCCGTCGACGATTCCTCTTTCTGCAATTTGTACCGTTGGGCCGCGTACACCGCCGTCGACCGTACCTTCAACCAATATCGGACCGTCAAAATAAACCGTGCCGACGATGGTGACGTCACGAGGAACCACGAACGTTCTTGTGATTGCGCGCACGTCAATTTCGCTCAACTCGGACACTACGCTAGTCCCCGTATGGTGCTTGGTACTGACACTGACGACCCATCCCGGCCAATTGCCCCACAGAAGTGGCTGTTTTCGGGCAACCGTCAAACCCTTGTCAATTCGTGAAGATGACCGCAATGGCGCGGAACCCGACTTTGGTCAAAACGTCCCCTTCCGCAGAGCCATCGCCTGCCCTGGTCGGCGGAGATTTCGCTGCCACCGCCATCATAAGTCCGCCTGCTGCAAACGGGGAACGCGCCTCAAAAAGCGCAGACTCCTCCACAGGCGCTTCGACGGGATGGGGGGTCCCATCGCGCGTATAGCCCCAACGTTTGCCTCTCCACTGCTCCTTCCAAAAGCGCGGAACTGAGCCCCATCTGTCGTCTTTATCCAACACGCCGTCGCGCCCGGTAATGCGGTTGAACATCGCCAACGCATTCTTCTTCTTCATGCGAACGCAGCCATGGGAGTCGTTCGTGCCCAGGCGGCGATAGCGCCGGGTCGTCGTGCCATGGAAGGCGACGCCCGAGCGCCGGCCGCTCGAATAGTGGAAGTCGATGTACATGGTGTGGACCATGCCGGGCGCCGTGTAGCCGCGCCCGTAACGCCACTTGCGTTCGTCGAGCGCGAACACCCCGGTCGGCGTCGGACCTGAAAACCGATCCCCCCGATATCCGCGCCCCGTGGAAACAGGCCAGCTGTAAGCCGGCGCTTCGCCATCAGCCAGCTTGGATTTGCGCCAGTGTCTCTCGTCCCACATGGTCAGACGCCAAGCGCCGCCAATGCCATCGCGTTGCAGAACCCACATGCGCTGGCGCCAAGGGCCCCGGGTGGCAGCATTGACATAGAGCGCAATCGTGTAGCGTGGATCGAGTTCGCTTGGCGCCTTGTAGCGCTCATCGCTGCCCTTGAGGCCTTCCAGATAGGCCAATGCATCTTTGGGAGGCGCATCTTTGATGCGCGCGTCCTTAGCTTGCGCGCTCACACCGGCAACCGCTGTCAGCAACGCGGCACACAAAACGCTTCGAACCCAGCCTCGCAACATTCCTTCTCCATAACCGACAGGGCCGACTGATTTCTTGGGGGCATTTGTCCGTAGGCGCAATAGGTTAACAAAGGTCTCAAGCCGAGCGTTGCCGTACCGCATCAGCACGGCCCCTTCATTACTCCCGTCATCCCGGCATTCCCTCTATCCCCCGCACGGCTTCGCCATGACGCCGGGATCACAAGGGGGGTAAAAGGCGAAGCACGCACTTTGTGTCATCCCGAACGGTGCGAAGCGGCAATCCGGGGGCGGCGCAAGACTCGTCGACGACACCGAAATGTTTTTCAGCGAGAACTCAAAGGGCCTTCGGCGTTTTTCTCCTGGGTCCCGGATCGCCTCCGCTGTCGCGTCAGCGTCCGGGATGACAGGGGGGCGAGCATGACGTGATAATCAAGCCGCGATGCGGTTGCCGGTCCACATACCCGCGTTGTCCAGGATGAGATTGGGATCTTGGTACTGTTCGCGAAGCAAACGCTCATAAAGCCTGCCTTCGCTCTCACGATCGATAAGGGGCGTTCGGCCAAGAAGTTGCGATAGCGCCTGGTTGAGCACGTCGACGGTTCCGCTACCCTCATCAAACTGGGCCTTCTTGCGCCACACTACGTGAGCAGGCAATAGATCCTCGCACGCCTTGCGCAAGATCCATTTCTCCGTCGTCCCGTGTGTCTTCTCGTCAATCTTCATCTTCAAAGACGCCGGAATTGACTGCGCGAAGTCGATGAGATCGCGGTCAAGAAACGGCGTACGCGCTTCCAGCCCTTGGGCCATGGTTATTCTGTCCACGCGTTGCAGATTGATATTGTGCATGGCACCGAGCGATCGCGTCAGCTCATCGGCCAGCGCGCGCGGCTTGCGGGCATAAGCGTGGTGGTACGTGTAGCCTGCGAACAGCTCGTCAGCCCCTTCACCCGTCAGCACCGCCTTCACATGACGGCGGGCGAGTGTGGTCGCGAAATGGGTCGGCATGGCGCTGCGCACGAGATCGACGTCGGCACTCTCAAGTTGGTAAATCACATGCGGCAGGACCTTGACCAAATCATCGGCCGTGAACACAAGCTCGTGGTGATCGGAACTGATATGTTTCGCAACTGCTCGGGCGGCTTCGACGTCTGGGCTCCCGGGGGTGCCGATCGAAAATGTTTTGAGAGGCCGCTCAATGACGCGCGCAGCTAAGGCTGCTATGATTGAAGAGTCCAATCCTCCCGACAGGAACAAACCAACCTCGACATCTGCCACCATCCATTTGTGTACTGCTGCCTCCAGGACGAGGCGCAGCTCACGCCAGATCGCCTCGGCATTCTCTCCCGGCTCCATCTCGGCAGCGCCCTGAGGAATGCGGTGCCATTCGCGAAAACCGTCGATGCTGTCGAACATAGCGCCAGGGTCGATGGCCTCCACGTTACTCAGCCCAAGACCGTCGAACGCTTTCAACTCAGACGCAAAGGCCAAGCCGTCTCCGATGCGGGCCATATAGAGCGGCTTAATGCCGAGCGGATCGCGCGCAGCGATTATTCGCTCCGGTGTAGCCAGAACAAAGGCAAACATGCCGTCCAACTTGGTGATCCACCGCAGTCGGTCGGAGCGGAAGAGGTGGAGAATGGTCTCGCTATCACTCATGGTTTCAAAGGCACTCTCGCCAAGAATAGCGCGCAGGTCTGCGTAGTTGTAGATTTCGCCGTTAGCCACGAGCAAATTCTCGGCACTGAAGATCGGTTGACTGCCGTCCGCAGGACTGATGATCGAGAGCCGGCAGTGAGCCATTACAGCAGGCACATTCGGCGCCCGGCTGACACGCACCTCGTCGGGCCCGCGATGAGCGATTTTTTCGACCATGCGGCGCGCAAGTGCCGGATCGTCAATTTTCCAAAGGCAGACAAAGCCACACATCGTTGCCCCACTTTTCTCGTCCAGCCGATCATTGCGCACGACCGCCGCCTCGACCGACGATTTCGCACGCCATGGCGGCCGCGTCCGGAATAGCGGCTTGTTTTGCTGTTTTGGCGCCTTTTTATCCAGCCGACATATAGTCGCTAAGACTTATGCGCCACATGCGTTGCCTTACAGATGTACATGAAAATTTCGCGAGACTTGCTCAGGACTTAGTCCAATACCCGATCGTGGCCCACACGAATCCAAACAGGATTTGCAGCAATACAATACCCGCCTCGCCGCCCAGCGCATGTACCGGCAGAAACCCTAACGTGGTGACGATCCAATAAAGGATAAAGCCGGCAAGAGAGGCGGCAAACGCCGCAACGATCAGCTTCTGCCATTGATCGGCGTGTCGGCCCATTACCACAGCGACAATGATCACAACTGGATTTGAGAGCGCTATCAAAATCAACGTAACGGGATCGAACGCGTTGATCTCCATCACGCGCCCTCGCCGCCATTCCCTTCGATCTGGCGGCGCAGCTTCTCTTCCTCATATTGGACAAACCAGCCGATCATCTGCCGCCACAGCGCCTCGGCCAGCTGCGGCGGCAGGTCACGCTGCTCAGCACGCGCCCTGACCTTGTCAATCACCTGCTGAATGCGCCAGGGCACATAAGCCTCGCCCGGATTGCTCTTGAGTTGCCAGGCGCGGTCCACATACTCGAAGCGTTCCGCGATCAGGTCGACAAGGGCGGTGTCGATGCGATCAACCTCAGAGCGCACCTCGCTCATGTTGGAGCAGTCTTTCGCCTTGCGCTGGCTCATTTCCTCGTGCCTCCCGGCTTCTTGGCTGCCTTTGAAGCGGGCTCTGCCGAACCGCCAGTTTCCCACCAGCGATGCGGCACAGGAAACCGTCCGGCAGCATCCTCGATCGCCAGTGCGGTACGCAATATCGTCGCTTCGTCGAAAGGCTTGCCGATCACCTGGAGACCCAGCGGCGTGCCTTGGCCCGACAGTCCCGCGGGCACCGAAATTCCCGGCAGACCCGCCATGTTCACCGTCACCGTGAAAATGTCCTCCAAATACATGGCGATGGGATCACCCGACTTCTCGCCGAAGGCAAATGCCGGCGTGGGCGTGGTTGGCGTCAACACCACATCGACCGAATTCCATGCCTCATCGAAGTCGCATTTGATAAGGCTGCGCACCTTCTGCGCCTTGAGGTAGTAAGCATCATAATAGCCGGCCGAGAGCACATAGGTGCCGATCAGGACCCGCCTGCGCACCTCTTGGCCAAAGCCCGCCGCACGCGTGCTCTCATAGGTGTCGATCACGTCACTTTCGGGCACACGAATGCCGTAGCGCATGCCGTCATAGCGCGCCAAGTTGGACGAGGCCTCGGCAGGCGCCACAATGTAGTAGGCCGGCAGCGCGTACTTGGTGTGCGGTAAGGAGATGTCATGGATGGTGCCGCCCGCAGCCTTGAGCCAAGCAATGCCGAGGCTCCATAGCTCGTCGGCCTCCTTCGACATACCCTCGACGCGATATTCCCTCGGCACACCGACGCGCAGACCCTTGATGCCTTTGGAAAGTGCTGCCTCATAGTCGGGGACGGGTGCGTCAACGGACGTGGAATCCTTCGGATCGTGACTCGCCATCGCTTTGAGCATGATCGCTGCATCGCGCACAGTCTTAGCGACGGGCCCCGCTTGGTCGAGTGAAGAGGCAAACGCCACAATACCCCAGCGCGAGCAGCGCCCGTAGGTGGGCTTTATGCCGACGGTGCCAGTCAACGCTGCCGGCTGGCGAATCGAGCCGCCGGTATCGGTTCCAGTCGCAGCCAGACAGAGGTCGGCGGCAACGGCCGCCGACGAACCGCCAGACGAGCCACCCGGCACCAGCTTGTCGGGCTGCAACGCGCCATCCCCGCCCTTGCGGCGCCACGGTGAGACGACGGGACCGAAAGCGCTCGTCTCGTTGGACGAGCCCATGGCGAACTCGTCGCAATTGAGCTTGCCAAGCATCACCGCGCCGGCATTCCACAAATTAGCGCCAACCGTTGACTCATAGGTCGGCTTGAAATCATCAAGGATCCTGGAGCAGGCGGTCGTGCGCACGCCGTTGGTGCAAAACAGATCCTTGTTGCCGAGCGGCAATCCTTCCAGTGGGCGCGCATCGCCGGATTTTAAGCGCTTGTCGCTTTCCTTGGCCTGGGCAAGTGCCACCTCGGGCGTGGGCAAAATGTAAGCGTTAAGACCGGCATTGCCGGCCTCGATCGCAGCAAGGAAAGCTTGCGCGAGCTCTGTTGCGGAAAACTGCTTTTTGCGCAGTCCCTCGCGCGCTTCCGCGATGGTGAGTTTGTTGAGTTCGGTCACTTAACGGCTTCCAATCCACAGCGTTGATTTCTCGATCCCTCATTTCAGGCGGGGACCAATCGCTTTGCGCGGCTTGCGCCTTATTCAATCACCTTGGGCACAACGAAATAATGATCCTCGACCATCGGCGCGTTCTTCACGATGTCGTCGGCAATGTCGCCGTCGGTGACATTGTCTTCCCGCTGCTTCAGCTCAATGGGGACAACGCGCGTCAGCGGCTCGACGGAGGATGTGTCGACCTCGTCGAGTTGCTCCACCCAATTGAGAATGCCGGAAAGCTCCCTCTTGAGACCCTTCGCTTCTGCCTCGGTGATCTTAATGCGCGCAAGGCGCGCAATACGCCGGACGGTCGCTTCGTCGACCTGCATAGTCCCTCGCCGTTCTGCTGATGAAAGGTGGGCTCACAATTGACCGCTCTCTTAGCGCTGGCACGACAGCGGCGCAACTCATGAGGACTGGCTCATGACGACCGGCGCGGCAACACGACCCGGCAGCCCTTACCCGCCGCGCCACCGCGACAAGAAGGGCCCAAGAATGTCAGAGCTGTCGTCGGTCCAGGGGTGGAGCCCGCCCTTTTTGAAGTCCTGCGCGCCTGGAACAGCCCGGAAGGGGTCGAGGGCGAATTCATCCTTGGCGAAGACCGCGATCGTCGATGACAGCTGCGCATACGTCCCGCCAGCTGCCGGGTCGGAGATAATGAGGCCCTTGAGCCCAGGGACTAACGGCAGCGTGGCCTCCAACACCGAGTCCAAATCGAGATAGCGATTAAAAATGTGCAGCACTAAGATCCCACCGTCCTTCAGCTTACGCGCATAAAGCTTCAGGGCTTCCGCCGTCATAAGGTGCTCCGGCACCGCGTCGGAGGAAAATGCATCGACGAGAAGAAGATCGAAGCCGCCGTCGGGCTCCTTTGCAATCGCAATGCGCCCATCGCCCACGACGATATCGGCCTTCGGCTGGCAGTTGACGAGGAATG
>CAZURR010000110.1:0-4496 GCA_964622715.1 uncultured Hyphomicrobium sp.
GACCATTGACGCGTTGGTTGTCGATTGAGTCCTATGAGCCGCGTACGATGAGGCCATAGGGCTCGGTGCCAAACCGGGACGCATCATTCGGCGTTGACATCGTTTTTGCGTGGGACTGACCGTCCCGTCAAGAGGGGGACGTGGCCTCGTTTGACCCATGCCGCCAGGTTGGAGTGTCCATTGAGGGTTAGCAGCAAGACCTTAGCCGAGCCGCCCTCACGTTCTGGCGGGCGGCCGGACGACCTCGCTGCCTTCGAGCAAATAATTGCTTTCGTCCTTCAGTTGCACGCCTGTTATCTTCCGCCGGAAGGCCTCACGCAAGAGCCATTGAATCTTGAAAGCGCCCACGTCGCCGTTGAGCCCGCCGCGGCGAATATTGGAGATGCAATTGCGCTCGCCGTCCTTGCGTCCAACGCGAGGCGCCCACGTCAGATAGGCGCCTAGGCTGTCGGGCGAGGAAAGCCCCGGCCGCTCGCCGATGAGCACGACCACTGCGCGCGCGCCAAGCAACTCTGCAGCGTCGTCGCCGAGCGCCACACGTGCCTGATTGGCGAGCAGCACCGGTGCCAGGCTCCACCCGTTGTTGCGCGCGAGGGGTAGGAAGGCCGCGATCACCGCAGCGGCGTTGGCGGCGACTCCGGTCGACGAGAGACCGTCTCCGACAAGAATAAGAACGTCTGGCGAGGAACCAGAATTCGCGGCCAGGCGCTGTCGTGCGTCAGGGCTCAAGCGCCTTCCGAGATCAGGCCGCCTCAGATAGGTGTCGCGGTCCCCGGCTGCGCTCTCGATGCGAAGGGTCTTAAGCTCAAGGGCGGCGAGCGCGTTTTCGATGGGAGTCCAGTCAATGCAGGTCATGACGGCGTCGCGCGCCTGTGCGTGCGCCATGGAGAACTTTAACACCTCGCGAATCGGCAACGCCGAGCCTGTGCGTCCTAATCCTATGCGTGCGTCAGTGAACCGGCGCAAGACTGTCCAGGGGGCATCCGTAGTCATGCCGCGAGGCCCGACGCGTGCTCGAGCAGGACATGGGTAGGCTGACCGCCAACAAGCCGGCCTTCTGCGTCGGCAAGCCCCATGCGCTTGAGCCAGCCCTCGAACTCGGGCGCGCGCCGCAAGCCCAACGCCTCGCGCACGTAAAGGGCATCATGGAAAGAGGTCGACTGGTAATTGAGCATGATGTCGTCGGCGCCCGGAACACCCATGACGAACGTCACGCCCGCCGCACCGAGCAGCATGAGCAGTACGTCCATGTCGTCCTGATCGGCCTCTGCGTGGTTCGTATAGCAGACGTCACAGCCCATCGGCAGGCCCATGAGCTTGCCGCAGAAGTGGTCCTCGAGGCCAGCGCGAATGATCTCCTTCCCGTTGTAAAGGTACTCGGGGCCTATGAATCCGACGACGGAATTGACGAGCAGCGGCTTGAATTCACGCGCGACCGCGTAGGCCCGGGCCTCCAGCGTCTGCTGATCAACGCCGTGATGCGCGTCCGCCGACAGCGCCGATCCCTGGCCCGTCTCGAAATACATGACGTTGTCGCCGACCGTCCCGCGTTTCAATCCAAGCGCGGCCTCGCGCGCTTCTTCGAGAATTCCGAGCGTCAATCCGAAAGAGGTGTTCACCGCTTCCGTGCCGCCGATCGACTGGAAGACGAGATCGACCGGCGCGCTACGTCCGATGGCTTCGATCGAGGTCGTGATGTGGGTCAACACGCAGCTCTGGGTCGGGATGTCGAAGCGGTGGATGATGTCGTCTATCATGGAGAGGAGATCGAGGATCGTCGCGACGTTGTCGCTCGCCGGGTTGACGCCGATCACGGCATCGCCGCACCCGAGCAAAAGGCCGTCGACGATAGACGCCGCGATACCGCGCCTGTCGTCCGTCGGATGATTGGGCTGAAGCCGAACCGACATCCGCCGCTTGAGCCCGATCGTATCGCGAAACCGCGTCACGACTTCCACCTTTCGCGCCGCCAGAATCAGATCCTGATTGCGCATGATCTTGGAGGCGGCTGCGGCCATCTCTGGCGTGATGCCCGAGGCAATACCGCGCATGACTTCGGTCGTGACCGTCTCGGAGAGCAACCAGTCGCGGAACTCACCGACCGTCATATGTGAGATGGGCGCGAATGCCGCCGCGTCGTGGCGATCCATGATGAGACGGGTCACGTCATCGCTCTCGTAGGGAATTACGGTCTCGGTGAGAAATTGCTTCAACGGGACGTCAGCAAGCGCCATTTTGGCGGCAACGTTCTCCTCAGCGCTCTTTGCGGCTACCCCGGCGAGAATGTCGCCAGATCGCAGTGGCGTCGCCTTCGCCATCAGCTCCGTCAAGTCCGAGAACTTGTATGAGACTTGCTGCCACGCCGCATGGTACATTGGCTGTTCTCCACGATCGATTGGATCATTGGCATCATAGCCGAGCGCGCGCGAAGCATCCAAAAGAATGGAAACCCGCCCCCCCTCACTCCACCGAATGGGATGTCTCCTTTGGCCTGCCCCAGGAAGCGGTAGCAGTCTCTAAGTTGGAATCCGGCGCAGTCGCGTCTCCAGCCAAGGCCTTCCCGGGCACGACGTACGGTTCGCAGTCCTTCTACATGCCACAGGAGAATGCTCTGCACTCCAGCGGCTCTTTTGGACAGATCGGTTTCAGCGACATGGACAACGGGATTTCCGTCGTGATGAACGCGGACTGGGCGAACAACGGCGAGCCAAATAAGTTTGAGGAGTCTCGCGCCAGAGTATCCGGGATCATCAACGCGCGCCGCGGAAAATAGGCTATCCAAGTTGGAGGTGGGCCTTCAGAGCCGCTTATCGAGTTTTGCAACACGTTCGGGGGTAAAGCGGACATACCCCGAGGTGGGAATCCATTGATCGCGAGACACCTCAATTAAGGGTGCCCCGGCCAGGTGACAATTTGACGAATAAGTTCGGCCAACGCTCCGGGCCGAGCACTGCGATTTGGGTACGAAACCTACCCGGTAAGGGTGCCAATATCGGTCCCGCCTTACACGGGATCGGCCAGGATAAACTCTCGGGGGTCGCGGCCCCCGAAACCAACGACGTCCAACCTAAAGAACCGCATGATCGAGGTGCACTGATCGAGGCCGGCAAAGCGAACAACTGCGGATCGGATTTCTGGTTCCCGTACAGACGACGGCCAATTGCACAAGACGACATTCCTAAATGCCGTTGCACCAGCATGTTTACCAGACCCGACACCCAAGATAGGCATTCTAAGCGATTGATAGTGCTTAGAAAATTCGCGAACTTGCCTTCGCAAAGAATAAGGAGATCTAACCGCCGAGGAACGACTTGCCTAGGGATGCCATTGGTGGATTATTGACAAAGTCAGCCAGCTTTTCATGAAGGCATTCAATCGTGAAGCGGAAGATCGCCGCAATCCTAGCCGCCCATGTCGTCGGGTACTCCCGCATGGTAGCCGATGACGAGGAAGATGCGCTCGCTCGACTCACCTCCTATTCGGCCGTATTTGCTGATTTTATCACCCGATCTGGCGGCCGGATTTTCAATACTGCAGGAGATGCAATCCTAGCCGAGTTTGAGAGCGCGGTGGATGCTATTCGTTGCGCAGTGGATGTCCAAGAAAGCCTACGGACGCGCAACCTCGCTTATCCATCGAGCCGCCAGATGAGCTTCAGAATTGGGATTGCGATCGGTGACGTCGTCGAGCGCGATGGGGATCTCCTCGGAGACGGCGTCAACGTGGCTGCGCGCCTCGAGTCATCGGCACCCGATGGTGGCATTTGTATTTCTCGCTCCGTTTATGAGGCGGTCGCCAACAAACTCTCAGTGAAATTTTCTGACAAAGGCGAACTTCGCCTAAAGAACATGCCGGATCCCGTGCGCGCCTACACAGTCGACCTGGGTGTCAAGTCGACCAGCCGCAAGGAACCTTCTCCTACGACGTCGCTCTTTACGCGTTACTGGGGGATGCTCGTCGCTGTATTGGTGGTTGTCGCAGGTATAGCGGGATTCATGTTTGCCGCGCGAGAGCAATCCAACCAAGATGTAGATCCTGCACCAGCCGCCGCGACCACCGCTCCGAGTCCCAAGACAGGCAATACTGACATCGCAGTTTCAGATAGCTCTAGCACCGTGGCTAAGAGCAATTCCGACTCGCCGGCCGACAAGCAAGATACCGCGAAAAACGGTGGGGGACTTGACTCATCTGCCGACGAGAAACAAACGGCCCGGCTGCCAACTTCCGATCCGGCTGCGCGCCAGGCAATTCTAAAGCGGAAGTGGAAGGACTGCTTCGAAGGCGACGAGCCGGAGAAAATTGCAAACGCATGTTCGTCTCTCATAGATTATGAGGTCTATGAAGGTAATGATCTCGCTTCTATTTACGTTGAACTCGGCCGGGCACAGCGCAAAAAAGAGGAGATCAATGCAGCAATCGAGTCCTATTCCAAGGCGATCAGCCTTAAGCCCAGCGCTCTTGCCTACAACAGCCGAGGCATCGCCTACTTCGATAAG
>CAZURR010000110.1:4596-6577 GCA_964622715.1 uncultured Hyphomicrobium sp.
CGATTTCCGGAAGGCTCTTGACCTCGATCCTAACAACGAGGCGAGCCGATCAGGGCTACGACGTCTTGGGGTACAACCTTGACTCGTGTCGAACGCAGAAGCGACGGCCTTTGGCCGTCGCTTCTGCGCTTTGAAGACATCGAGAACAGCGCTTAGTCGGCCTTGGCGACTTCGCCCATATTGATCACCTGTACGCGGCGGTTCTCTGCAGCATAGGGCTGCTCTGGAAGTTTAAGCTCAGTTTCCCCGCGGCCGATGATTGTCAAACTAGACTCCGGCACATCCAGATAGTTCACGAGATACCTCTTCACGGCACTTGCTCGACGCTCCGAAAGTAATTGATTGTACTCGTCCCCACCTTTGGCGTCTGTATGGCCCTCAATGATGAAAGTTTTACCGCTAAACTGCGAACTTGTCAGCGCCCTGCCTAGCTCCGCCAAATCGGGCTTTGACCTGGACCTTATGACTGCAGCATTAAAATCGAAGTAGATTACGATATCTGCAAATGGCCTGCCTTCTTTGGATTCGCGGTAGTCCTTGTCGAAATCTTCCTGCTCCGTTACGGCCAGGCTTGGACGCTCCTCGACCGACAGGCCGCGGGTTTTTTCTCTTTTCCTTAAGGCCTCGATGACCTTTCTGCGCTTTTCGGCGCGATCGGATTCCGCGCTTGACGTTCCTAGCGTAAGACCGCGCGTTTTACTTCCGCCTTTTTCTTTGAGTGCTTCGATCAATTCGGCCGTATCGGGAGATGCCGACGACTGCCCCAAAGCGGAGTGGCTGACGACCAATGTGGCGGAGAATGATATTATCGCTGCGGCGAATACATGTGTTCGATAATTGGCCATCTCAGAATCTCCTGTCTTTGACCTCAACGACATGGTCCTAATTAGGCGCAGATTATCCGCCTCTCGAAAAGGTAAGACAAGCCCAAACAGGAAGGCTGTTACCTGGGGAACAGGCGGTCTGACTCACAAACCCTGATAACTCTTGGCCTGACGGCGCCGCCTGCACATGACAAATTGCGGTTTCTCGGCGTGCCTGCGCAAGTCGTAGACACATCTGCCAGACGCCAATTCTGACCAGTGCTCCGTGTTGCAGCACACGCTGAACTCCCAAAAGACCGTCCTGGTAAACTGTGTTAGGCCAAAATCGGAAGTGTTGCGCGCGCGACCCTAAACATTACGCCTTCCTTCAAGGCGTGCAGCGGTCACCCGCCTAAAGAAACCAGCAAACCTTGCTGCCTTTCTCCTCAGCCATTTACGTAATGGGCGTTCGGGAAAGAGACGCCACGGCTTTCGCTAGTTCCGCGGAAGGCTTTTCATATAAGTACTGCGATCAACACCGAGCTTGTCGAGAACTTCCCTGCTTCCTTCAAGACGGGGGTCGAGCATTACAGCCTTCGTCAGATCGGCAATTGCCTCTTCTTGTCTGCCCAACGCCACGTATATCTGACCGCGCGTGTCGAGTACGGTTGCGTCATCGGGCGCCAGCTTTACTGCGCGTTCCGCATCGGGTAGACCCAGCTCCGAACTGCCTCGCTTGAAGTACGCCCACGCGCGGTTGTTGTAAGCTCTCGCATAGTCCGGTTTGATCTCGATGGCTTTGGTGTAGTCGGCGATAGCGCGGTCGTATTCACCCTGCTTGTGATACACAGTGCCCCGGTTGTTGTAGACGCGGGCATCACTCTGATCGATCGCAATGGCACGATCGAAATCCGTGAGAGCGCGGCGAAGCTCGCCCCTCATTAAATGGGCGCGGCCCCGATTACTGTAGGCGTCGGCTTTTTCTGGGTTGCCGGCAAGCACTCTGTCGAAGTCGGCAATAGCTCGGTCGAGGTCACCTCTTTCTTTGTAAGCTATACCCCTATTAATATACGCCTTGGTGTAGTCAGGATTGATCCCAAGCGCCTTGTCATAATCGGCGATGGCGCGGTCGTAGTCACCCTTGCTCTGATGGGCGAGGCCCCGATTGTTGTAGGGTA
>CAZURR010000111.1:0-6406 GCA_964622715.1 uncultured Hyphomicrobium sp.
GACATCGCTAGCGTTCTTCATGAGACTCCCCTGTTACTTGGTTTCCCCTGCTTCGTAAGCGCCCCATCGACGGGCGCGCATGGCTTTAGGGCTTTGAATGGCGTCCGGTTGCCCCTAAATCGCATTAGCACCGGTTTCGCCTGTACGGATGCGGATCGCGTCGTCCACCGCTGAAATGAAAATCTTACCGTCCCCGATGCGGCCGGTCTTAGCGGCCGTCTGGATGGCATCGACGGCCTTATCGAGCATTTCGTCCTCAAGCACCACCTCGATCTTAACTTTGGGGAGGAAATCCACGACGTACTCGGCGCCGCGATAAAGCTCCGTATGCCCCTTCTGGCGACCGAACCCCTTGGCCTCGAGCACCGTAATGCCCTGCAGTCCGATTTCTTGCAGCGCCTCCTTCACCTCGTCGAGCTTGAACGGTTTAATGATAGCCTCGATCTTCTTCATGAACTTTTGGTCCTCCAGTTTCTATCGTTCGTTTGAGGGCTTCCCGACCGGACGGCGAGAGAGTTAGCATGGCCCATGCCAACGGCGGAGCCAAATAATTCTTATGAAAAAACAAGCGCTTACTGACGACTCCAGTCCATGGCACCCTAAACAAAGGCAGAGTCGTGCCCGAACATAAGGCATTTTGCCTGATCAGTGGGCAATTTCGCGAGCAGTTGGAGTTTGAGTTTCTGCCAGAGCTACCCAAACTTGGCAGCGCCGCAAGATGTGCCTGTTTTGGTTGGCGTCGGACCCAGGAGTGAGCTGAAGTGTCAGGAGCGGAATTACTAACGACCGCGCAAATGGGACGAGCTGACCACTTGGCGGTCGAAGCTGGTGTTGAGAGCCTTCTGCTCATGGAGAACGCGGGCCGTGCCGTCGCAAATGAAGTGCGGCGGCTGGTTGAGGGCGGCGCGCGTGTCACTGTCCTATGCGGTCCTGGCAACAATGGTGGCGACGGGTTTGTCGCCGCCCGCCATCTCCGTGAAGACGGCATCGAGGCACGCGTGGGACTCCTCGCCCCTCTTGCCGCCTTGAAGGGCGATGCCGCAGTGATGGCACAGCGATGGATGGGAACGAGCGAACCGCTCTCGGCCGTCATGCTGGACGAGACCGATCTCATCGTTGACGCGCTATTTGGCGCTGGGCTGGCGCGTCCCCTTGATGGTGAAGCGGCAGCCGCGGTTGAGGCCATGAACGCGTCGGGCAAGCCGATCGTCGCGGTCGATGTACCAAGCGGTCTCGATGGTACCACCGGTGCCTTCGCGGGACCGGTCGTTCATGCGCGATGGACGGTGACGTTCTTCAGGCGCAAGCTTGGGCATCTCTTGCTGCCTGGTAAGTTGCTGTGTGGGCCGGTCACCGTGGCCGACATTGGCATTCCAGAAAACGTTCTGGAGGAAATTGCACCGCAGACGTGGGCTAACCAGGTTTCGATTTGGCTTGCGGAATTCCGATGGCCGCGCATCGATGGCAATAAATACGATCGCGGGCATGCGGTTGCAGTGTCGGGCCCCGCGGACGGCACAGGGGCAGCACGTATGGGCGCACGTGGAGCGCTGCGTGCTGGTGCGGGACTGGTAACGGTTGTTAGTCCCATCGACGCATTGGGGACAAACGCGGCGCACTTGACGGCCATCATGCTCAAACCTTTCCAGGGTCCGAGCGGGCTTGCAGATATTCTGTCAGATCACCGCAAGAATGCGGTTCTTATCGGTCCGGCAGTCGGCATAGGGGAGCAAACGCAGCAGTTGGCGCAGGTGGTTTTGAAGTGTGGCGCGGCCACGGTTCTCGATGCGGATGTCATCACCTCGTTCGCCACAAACAGCGGTGCCCTTTGGTCAGCAATTGCGGAGCATAAAAATCGACCTGTTGTGCTTACACCACACGAGGGCGAATTTGAGCGGCTGTTCCCTGATTTGAGCGATGGCTCCAAACTTGACCGTGCACGCGCAGCAGCCAAGAGGAGCGGCGCGGTGGTTTTGCTTAAGGGGGCCGACACGATTATCGCCGCTCCCGATGGTCGCGCCGCGATCAACGAGAATGCCACGCCCTGGCTTGCAACGGCTGGCGCAGGCGACGTTCTGGGTGGCATTATTACCGGGCTTTTGGCGCAGAGAATGCCGGTTTTCGAGGGTGCGTGTGCCGGCGCCTGGCTGCACGGCGAGGCCGCGGACGCGGTTGGTCCAGGGCTCATTGCTGAGGATTTGCCTGAGCAGTTACCGCAGGTTCTGAGCCGGCTCCATCGAGCGGCCGTCCCAAATGACGACGTTTAGATGTGAAAGTCATAAGGCAGCCCGCTGCAATGCACTCTTTACCGTTGCGGGGTCACAATCAGCGCTTATTGCCTTATGCTGGATTCGAAACGCATTATGCCTGTGTGGGGCGAGCTAAACAGGCACGCACGAGACAAAGTGATGTTCCGACGAATTCTTATGGCGGGTCTACTTTTGATTGTACCCCTGTGGGGCGCGCACGCCGCCGGGGTGGGCTCGGCGCGTAGCGCACAAGCTGCCGCGACCGCACTCGTGCGTGGTGACACCTCCAACGCAGTGGTGAACTACACCGAGGCCTTGAAGGATACGAGCCTGACAAATGACCGTCGCGCCACGATCCTGAATGATCGTGCCGTCGCGTACGCGCGGCTGGGGCAGACCAAGCTTGCCATCGACGATTTCAACCGGGCTGTGCAGCTCTTTCCAGAGTACGCCGCTATCTACAACAACCGGGGCAGCTTGTTGCTGGCACTGGGAAATGCGAACGAGGCGATCAAAGATTTCAACCGCGCGATCGCGCTGGCACCAGGGTATGCAGCCGCGTTTAGCAATCGTGGCGGCGCATACGCAAAGACGGGCGACAATGATCAGGCCATCCGAGACTTTACACACGCCATAAAGCTCATGCCGCAGTCGGCGCCGCCGCTTTCGGGGCGTGGACAGGTGCATCTGGCGGTCGGCCGGCCCCATGCCGCCATTCGAGATTTCACGCGCGCAGTGAACGCGGATGCGCGTTTTGCGACAGCCTATCGCAACAGGGCGGAAGCAAAGCTCGATATCGACCAGCATCAAGATGCCATCGAGGATCTTTCGCGCGCCATCGCGTTCGACGTCGGCAACGCCGAGCTTTACCTACTACGCGGGCAGGCTTATCTGGCGATGGATAATATCGAGTCGGCACTTAAGGATTTTTCGCGCGCCGTTGAGCTCAATCCGAGACTGGCCCAAGGCTATGCGGCGCGCGGTTTGGCAAATGGGTTCGTTCGTTCGTTCGAAAAATCCTTTGCCGATCTCAATCACGCAATTGAGCTTGATCCGCGCTCTGGCGTTGCCTTCGCCTACAGAGCGGTTGTCTACAAGCAGATTGGCCAAGCTGACGTGGGCCTCAGGGACGCGGAGACCGCGCTAAAGCTGGATCCCGAAGGTGCGGAAGCACGTTGGGCGACAGGCGAGATTGCAGAAGCGCAAGGGCGCGTCGAAGATGCGATCGCAAACTACAAGCGCGCGGTTGCCACCAAGCCGAGCCTCAAGCTCGCAGCCAATGGCCTGAAGCGCCTGGGGGCCGACCTCGATGACGAAGAGGACCGTGTGATCGACGGTGTGGGCCTTAAGGATTGGCAAGTCGTTGCACGTGGGTCGCGTTACTACGCTGTGAGCAAGCGGTACCGGCGCTTGCGCGTTCCGTTAGAGATGGTCGGTGAAGGCCAACCTCGACTACTCGAATGGGAAGAAAAGCGGCGACCTCTATCCGGCATCGGGACGCTGCGCTTTAGTGCCGGCGTTGTTCCGGGCCGCAAAGGACCTGAAAAATTCGAACAGGTTGCCATTCTCGATCTTCACGAGAACACTGTGATCGCGATCGAACCACACCGTCAGGGCATACACGTCTCGACCTGGACATGGCAACACGATCGCGTCGTCGTGGCAAGCGTGGACGGTGCAACCGACGAATTCGTTCTGCGCACCGTTAGGGCACGCGACAAGCGCCGCTACAATACAGGGCCGTACGGATGGGGCGGCGGCCCCTGGGCACAATACGATGCCCCACCGGAGTATACGCGGCCGAAGCGTCGTCGCAGAAAGCCCAAGACGCTATTCCAGCTCTTATTTCAATAATTGAGTGCCACGACACATCTCAAGCGATCCAATCAGTAGTGCGGAGCGTAGTTGTCCTCATGCGGCGGCCGAAAGCGGCGCGCCAGTTTCGTTGACCTGCGTTTTTGATGAGGTCTCGCCTCGCCGCTGGGTGTCAGAGCTCGCAGGGCTTTCTGCTCTAGACGTTCACAAGCCCTAGGGACTCTCGACCGATATTCGCAATGCCGCCAACCACAAATTAAGAAACAGTTATTGCAAACCGGTTGTTGATTATAAGCAGGCGCGGACGCGAGCCTTGCAAGCTTATGAAAAGCTTCGTGACACGCTGCAGCAATGAATAATCGGATGCACAGTTCGCGTATGGCGGGTGCGCTTGGAGCATAATCTTTGGTCGAAGATTGGTTGTTAGCGCGTCGTAAATCATTGAACTAGAAGCGCACTGACGTTAAGCTTTCAGCAGACATCGCCCTAGTATGTTGGGGCATTCGATTAAGACCGCAGCTGGGGTGGAGTTAACTCTCATGAGTTTCGTTCGTTTCTTTTGTACGGCGATTGCCGCCGGGCTTTTCGTATCATCAGCCGCCGCAGAGTCACCCGCGGTACTAGCTGCAACTGATGCAGCTGCGCCGGCGATACAACCCTCAGGGTCTGAGTTGGATTCGCAGTCGACCGAGGTGTCGGTCATTGCACCCATCGAGGAAGAGGTCATAGAGCTCAAGGGCCACCAGGTAGCCGATGGCGTTCTCATGGCCGCGGTTGAGATGGGGACGCCTGAGGAAGTGGCGCAGGCTGAGCCGCTTCAGCCACCCGATCCAACGTTGTTTGCCGACATCAATTTAACAACGCAAAGATTGACGCTAACTGACAGGTTCGGTGTGCTGCACACGTGGAAGATCTCGTCAGCGGGCGGCGGGTATGTCACGCCGGTTGGGGTTTACAAGCCCCAGTGGACCTCGCGCATGCACTACTCGAAGCAGTACTACAATTCGCCCATGCCCTACTCGGTATTCTTCCACAAGGGCTTCGCCGTGCATGGGACGAATGCGGTGGGGCGGCTTGGTCGTCCAGCGTCGCACGGGTGTGTGCGGCTGCGCACTTCGAACGCGAAGACATTCTATAATCTCGTAAATAAGCATGGGAAGGGTCTGACGAAGATCACAGTTCGTGGCACGCCGCCATCTTCACCACGGGTTCGCGACCACCGGCCGCGTCGCCGGTATCGGGAGCCGTCTTACTATCAACCCTTCGGATTCTGGTCCTACCAACAGCCGCGCAGGCGCTATCGTCGCCGTCGGTACAGCAGCGGCTACTAAGAGTAGTTGGTAAGGTTCTGGTCAGCGCCGCCTTCAAATTTGAGGGCGGCGCTGCATTTAGAATGGGTTCCACGTCGGCCTGGGCGTAAAGCGGATATAACCCAGGTTCGCCCCGAGGCGTAGTCCGATGCCGGAGCGTATCGGTGCCATGATCACCTTTCCGCCCTTCAAGAATGTGATGCCCACTCCGCCAACGAAGTAGGCCGAGCCATCGACGCCAGTGAATTGGCGATACAGGTCGGCGGGTTCGCTCAACCGGTAGATCAGAAACATTGTGCGCGACCCGGCGGCGCCAAAATCCGTGCCGAGCGACGGTCCATGCCAGTAGATCTTCTCGTTGCCTCCCGAGCGCATAAAGAGCCTTCCAGAGCCATAACGAACTCCGGCGAGGAACGCGCCACCACCTTCTTTGCCGAGCACGTACGCCGACGGCCGACCGGACTTGCTGAACGCATACTCTATGACACTGGCAAGATTGGTGGAGATGGTGCCGAAGAAGCCACGCGTGATCTCGCGAATCTCGTCGATGGTATAGCCCTGCTCCGGTTGCAAGATGGTATAGCCTTCCTCCGGTTCCATTGTGGCTTGGGGCGGTGGGAGCGGCAGTGGAGCCAGAGCCGTGTCGGCTTCGGTGCCTGGTTGCTGTTTCTTCTGTGTGCTCCAAGCCTCCAATTGGGTTTTTGCCGGCACCTTTGGCTGAGCGACTTTAGCCTTGGCGGACCTTTCACTTGGCAGCTTCGTTGACGGGTGCGTCTCCGCGATGTTGGAAGAGGGCGCTATCGACTTTTCATGTCCTGCGATTGCAGCATCGAGCTTGGCCAGTGTGTAGGCCGACTTCGCCTTCATGACTGCGAGCAACTCCAGGCCCGCAGCATTGAGCTCTGTAAGTTTTGAACAATCGGGGACTTGTTCTGAAGGCGGCCGTCCGAGCAAATCGATTTTGACGATCAGGTCCTCAGCCTTTGCGTCGTAATCGGCGGTACGCTTATCGCGTACGCTTTGCAGCGCTTT
>CAZURR010000112.1:0-6306 GCA_964622715.1 uncultured Hyphomicrobium sp.
GATGGCGGCTTCCGTCATCTACCGGTCGTCGAGAGCGGCAGGATTTGCGGCATTGTCTCGCGCGGCGATTTCAAGGGGATGGAGATTGATCGGCTGGACGACGAAATCCACATTTGGGAATGCCTGCGCTGACGAGCGCTTCGAACGACAACAAGCTCTATCTCGCACTGGTAACGGTGTCGCTGGAAGCCAAACCGGCGAATATATCGCCGAAGGCATCATAGGGGCGGAGACGGCAGCGCCTTGAGATCGTGTGCGCAAGAATTCCCGTCGTGAGCGGCGATTCCAATTCCACCGACAAGACAACATCGTCCGGGCAAGGCGCAATCGATATCCGGAAGCGCGCTTGGCGGCCAGTCTGCCGATAGGAGGGGTGTGGTGCGGGTCAGTAGCGGGATAAAAAGCAGACTTGAATGACCGCCGCGACACGGTGCAGTCTTTCACATAATCATGTCTTGGATTAGTAGGCCTTAGCCAGCAAGCCGCCGCCAGAAGAAAGTGCCTAATGAAAATTCTTATTGCCCCCGACTCCTTCAAAGAGAACCTGACGTCCTTGGAGGTGGCGAGCGAGATCGAGACCGGCTTAAGGCGAGTCTGGCCGGAAGCCGACTACGTCAAAGTGCCCATGGCCGACGGCGGCGAGGGCACGGTGCAGTCGCTTGTCGACGCCACCGGCGGCGAAATCATCGAGTGCGAGGTTACGGGGCCGCTCGGCGATAAAGTTCAGGCATCCTACGGGCTGCTCGGCGACAATCGCATCGCCGTCATCGAAATGGCCGAGGCATCGGGTCTGCCACTCGTCCCCAAGGATCTCCGCGATCCCCTGCGCGCGACCACGTTCGGTACGGGTGAGCTCATCGCCGATGCCATCAAACGCGGCGTTAAAGAGATCATTATTGGCATTGGCGGGTCGGCCACGAACGATGCGGGCGCCGGTCTCGCGCAAGCGCTCGGCGTGCGATTCCTTGATGCGAGGGGGGTGGCGATCACCGCTCCGCTCGGCGGCGGCGGGCTCGCTGAGGTCGCCGCGATCGACATGACACAGGCTAACCCCGGCCTCGACGGGGTGCGCATCAGCGTCGCGTGCGACGTCACGAATCCTCTGTGCGGAGAGAAGGGCGCCTCCCACGTCTATGGTAAGCAGAAGGGCGCGACGCCTGAGATGATTGAACGACTCGATAAGAACCTGGCGCACTTTGCTCGCATTATAAAACGCGTTTTCGTCGTCGATATCGCAGACGAGCCGGGCGCGGGGGCCGGCGGCGGTATGGGTGCGGGCCTCATGGCTTTCACCAACGCCACCTTAGAGCGTGGCATTGAGCTGGTCATAGCTCACACGGAACTGGAGAAGCACATGAACGGCGCCGACCTTGCGATCACAGGCGAGGGCCGTGTCGATTTCCAGACCGCATTCGGCAAGACGCCGTCGGGCGTGGCCGCGGTCGCGCGCAAGCTTGGCGTGCCGGTGGTGGCAATCGGGGGCGGTCTGGCCGACGACGCAGCTGGTGTGTTCGCACACGGCATCGACGGACTGGAGACGGCAACGCCCAACGCAATGCCGCTTGAAGAGGCGATTGGGAAATCACGCCACTATCTGCAAGACGCGGCCGAGCGCGTTGCGCGCCTGATTGTCATAGGCCAGCGCATCGCAAAGACGCGGCAGTGATTGGTGGTGTAGGGTACCTCAAACAACAATTCGACCAGTATTCTGCTATTTGGCCTCTCCGATTTTCACGCCTGCCGCTTTCAACTTCTCCAGCGCACGCCTGCGCGCAAGTCCGCGTTCTCTATCGGGCACGTGGATCAGCCCTGCAATTTGGCGCACCAGCGCGTCTTCGTATGGGTCGAGGACGCCATCAGAATAGGCGACCTTCCACAGCATCTCGATGATCTCGGCCCTCTGTTCGCCACTCATCTTCTTGGTGATCTTGCTGGTGAACGGAAAGTACTGGGCTGAATACTCGACCTTCTGTTGGGCCTGAGCCATGAGCGACTGCACAGCCTCAGGAGCGAGATCAAACCTCTTGGCAAGCAGACGCTCGATCGTCGCCCGCTCACCAGCATCGAAGTTGCTGTCCATATGTGCCGCCTCGATCAACAAGGCGGCAACAGACAGCTGAAGCTCGTCCGCCTCCTCCTCTAATGCTGGGGCATCTCGGCCGGACAGAAATTCAAGCAGGCGATCAATCATGTCATCTCCGGAGCGAACACAATTCCAAATGGCGTATACGTCATGCCAGAAATGCGGCGTGACAACCACTGGAACGATCGTGGAGTGGCGTTACCGAGTGTCAGGGCATTACCACCGTTTCATTCGAGGCCGGCGGTGCCCATTGCGCGGCCTGCCCTACCCCCGCACAAGCCGCTCCACGCACGCCGCAACGCCGTCTTGCCAGGCTGGCAACTTAATGCCGAAGGCGCGTTCGAGCTTACTGCAATCGAGCTGCGAGTTGGCGGGGCGTTGCGCGGGCGTCGGGTAGTCGGTGCTCGCGATCGGATCGACGGCGGCTGTAGGGCCACCAAGCTTTGCCGAGCAGCGGAATACTTCCGCGGCCATTTCGCACCAAGTCGCTGTGCCTGCACCGGTTGCGTGAAAGACTCCCCAAGGCGCCGGCTGGTCTTCGTCGACATTGAGCTTGCGCGCAAGATCGAGAATCGCGTCAACAAGATGTGGTGCGTAAGTGGGGCTGCCGTGCTGGTCGTTGACGACGTTTACGCGATCGCTTTCTGCCGCGCGGCTCAACATAGTCTTGACGAAGTTGCGTCCTGAGGGGCTGAACACCCAGGCCGTGCGCAAGATGATGTGCTTGGGGTTGGCGTCTCTGACGGCATCCTCGCCTTCGAGCTTGGACTGCCCGTAGACCGTCACCGGTTCCGTCGGATCGTCCTCGAAGTAAGCCTCACGTTTGCGCCCGCCGTAAACGTAGTCGGTCGAGAGGTGAATGATCGGAATGCCACGCCGCGCTGACGCCTGCGCCAAGAGTCGTGCGCCGTCGCGATTGAGCGCGTACGCGCGCTCAACCTCCGTCTCCGCCTGATCCACAGCGGTGTAGGCTGCGGAGTTAATCACGAGCGTAGGATTGATGTCAGAGAGCGCCCGCTCAATCGAGCGCGCCTCGCAGATGTCCAGAGCCGCGCGGCCCACCGCGCAGGCCTTCACGTCAGGGCAGGCGGGTGCTGCTTCCACCAAGGCCCGTGCAACTTGACCCTGCCAGCCCGCTATTAGCAGACGCATGACCTAGTTCCGCTCACTAGCAAGGCGCGTCGTGCCGTCACCGCGGCGGCGGCGGTCAACGTGCCACGACAAAGATCCATCCTCCAGCCCAAAGGCAAAAACATGGCCCATTGCACCAGCGATCACACTGGAGGTGATAACGCTCACGTCGACGGGCCGGCCATCGCAGGCTGACGCACCTGGGATTTCGGCAAGTGCACGCTCCCAGATCACCCGGCCCGTCGCCGCCTCGATCAAAAGCACGCAGCCCGCATGTCCCACCGCTACGACACTTCCGTTGGCGGATTTGGTGGACGTACCGCTCAAAGCTTGTTCAGGCAAGCTCATCGTCCTTTTGGTTGAGGAAGATCAAGACAATCCCAATGCATGCGGTGATTCGAAATGCGGCCTGCTGGCCGTTCCAGGTTTTCGATTGCCACATCTGAAACCACTCGCCTCCGATTACTAAGAAGCCAAAAAACCAGAGCGCAAACCCGCAAATCAGACCGGCAATGGCCAAATCCTTAGACGCATTGAAAGACGCGGCAGCTGCTCGTCGCGAACTCCACATTCGCAGCGCCCCCCAAAAGCACAGGATGCCAGTGACCAGTTCTAGTGCAATAATGAGTCCATAGCCGGCGTGATGTCGGGCAGCGTCGGTGACGGCGCGCCACCTGAGCGCACTGTCAGGAAATGTGGTGTCCATTGACATCACATGCTGTAAGGGGACGAAATTGGTGTCGTAGTCGATGATGTTATCAATGCCGACCAACAGCGCGAAGAGTGCAATCATCAGGACCAGCAGCGCCTTAGAGACTCGTACAATCATGGGTCGTCCCGCGTGGGCTTCATTGGTGACCAATTATGCCGATCTGGCTTGCCCGCGCCAACTCCGCTTTTGGTGTGTGCGTGGGGGAACGTGAGCGAACGGAATTAATTGGCAATGACTGACGGCTCCAAGACCGACGACGCGGTGGATTCAGGCCTGAAAGCGGCGATCCTGTCCGTCACGCCCTTTCAGCAGAATTGCACGCTGCTCTGGGACCCAGCGACCATGATTGGCGCCGTTATCGATCCTGGCGGTGATCTCGACCACATCGAGAAAGCGATCGCAGAAGTCGGGATGAAGGTAGAAAAGATCCTGCTCACTCACGGTCACATCGATCATGCGGCAGGCGCAGCGGAGCTAAAAGAGCGGCTGGGTGTTCCCATCGAAGGCCCGCACGAGGCCGACCGGCCTTTGCTCGAGGCACTCGAAGCACAGGGGCAGGCTTACGGTCTGGAGGCGCGCGCAGTTACGCCAGATCGCTGGCTGGACGAGGGCGATACGGTGACCGTCGGCGGCCATTCTTTTGAAGTGCTGCACTGTCCCGGCCACTCGCCGGGGTCCGTCGTGCTCGTCAATCGGGATCAGCGCTTAGCGATCGTCGGCGACGTCATCTTTCAGGGCTCGATCGGCCGCACGGATTTCCCATACGGGGATCACGCTGCGCTCATCGAGGCGATCCGCACAAAGCTTTTACCGTTGGGCGACGAGTTCGCGTTCATTTGCGGGCACGGACCGACGAGCACGATTGGTCAGGAACGGCGCACGAACCCGTTCATAATAGGCAGTACCGGCACTTAACGAAGCGTGATTTGATCGTCTGGCTTTAGAACAACGGGTGTTCCCACCTAAGGCAGCCGAAAACACCGCACTCATTTTGCAGCGTGCCGTAGCCCGCAAACGTTTGGCCGTCGCCGAAAATATCGACGGTTTCCACGCGCAGCGTCTCTGAGCAACTCGTCCGACAGTAGACCCACGTCCCGTGCGGCAGGCGCACCTGAGGACCCACCCGTGTTTCACGCACAGGACCGCGCACCGAGCCATTGCCATAGTGGCTGTGCGCCGTGACGTAACCGACGATGGGTCCAGCGCGATTGCGTCTGCCGGCATCGGCCGAATTGGGCACAAGGCCGAGGCTGAACAGGGCGAGGAGCGCTGCGGCGATCAAGCGGTGGTGGTTCATGAAGGTCTCCAGCAGGGATATCCGTACCCGGCAATTATGGCCGGTTTCCAAGCAGATGCGTTGCCGAACGATACCATGTTCGCCAGCAGCCGCACCGGGGTCTGGTCAGCTGGCGCTGGTGGTGTGGCGCGCTTGCATCGCTTTGTAAGCCAGTTCGCCGTTAGCTCGTGCGGGCGAAGTCAATGCTCATGCCCTTCAGCGTCGAGCCATTGGTCGAAATTGAGACGGATTGGCTCGACTCACCGAACGTCATCTTCAACGACCCATTGAGGCCGTCGCCGGCGATCGACAACTTCATTTCAGTGTCGGTAACGCTGCCCGAGATGGTGCCCGCTTGATTGTAATTGCGCTCTTCCCAGCTGCCCGAGACGCGCCCATCAGAATATTTGAGTAAAGAGCGCAGCTCCACCTTGGTTGAGGGATTTGCGCAGATAATGGCGAGGCGCAGAACCTTGGCGCCCTTGCCGGAGTAATATCCTTTGCAAGATATCCGCTCGCGCTTGCCTCCATCGAGGCGCGCGGTGCCTTTCCCGGCCCAAGTGCCGACGAGTAACAAAAACGGGCTTCCAGCAGCAACTGGTGCTGTGAGCATTAGGATTGCTGCGGCGGCAGACAGGATGGACAGTTTCCCCCTACTCAGGCTCACGTCTATACCTCCCAGGAACGCAAATTCACGTCTACTATGACACCCATTATCGCCGGTCCGAGCACGATTGGCCAGCGGCCGAAGCCACACAGGAACGCAATTCGCACCGTTGATATGCGCAAGAAAGGGCAAAGATTGGGTACACGATACCTTAAAGATGGATAGCATGGGCTGGTTAAAGAAGTCTCTCCAAGTGTCCCACACCAACGCACAGCGAAGCGATTGAAATAATTGTCATTCAGGGGCATGGGGCAGGCGTGCTCAGGTCAGTGTGACATGTTCTGTGGCACATTGTTGCGCTCCTAACACATAAAGGTATAGTGCGCCGCTTCTCGTTTGGGCGCGCGGGAGGGGTGGCCGAGTGGCTGAAGGCGCACGCTTGGAAAGCGTGTAGGCGGGCAACCGTCTCGAGGGTTCGAATCCCTCCCCCTCCGCCA
>CAZURR010000113.1:0-6294 GCA_964622715.1 uncultured Hyphomicrobium sp.
GCCGCCGTCGAGGCTCCTAAGGGCGAGTTCGGCGTCTACCTTGTGTCTGATGGCTCCAATAGGCCTTACCGTTGCAAGATCCGCGCGCCGAGCTACCCGCACTTGCAGGCCATGGACCACCTGACCCGCAAGCACATGCTGGCCGATGTCTCCGCGGTGCTCGGCTCAATCGATGTCGTCTTCGGCGAGATCGACCGATAGCTCAACCGCTAACGCGCCGATATTTTAGAATGGTGTCGGACCGTGACGCCCGACCCGCATGCTCCGCTAGGCTCGTCGCGTTTCATGAGCGTGGCGTGTGGACTGTTTTTGTCTTTGCCGGCATTGTGACAGTCATCAAACTGACTGACTGGCTAAGCGGTGATGCGAAAAAGGCCTTCGCGCGCCGAAGATCCAAAGGGCCAACCAAACGTCCACGTCAAGACCTTGCGTTTACAGCCAGTTAGACGTAGGGAAATGAGTGTGCGCTGCACCAAACGGGACGAAGCTGGGTGGCGCAATGCGAGCTATTGTGGCGAGTGACGCCGAGGTGTCGCCGCGCTTCGAAGAGGTGCTAGACTTGGCCGTTCGTCGTCTTCATCCTGAGCAGCCACTCAGGTTCGAGTTCACGCCGGAAAACCTGGCGTGGACGAAAGCGAGCATCGCCAAATATCCACCAGGCAAACAAGCCTCTGCGGTGATTGCGCTGCTCTGGCGCGCCCAGGAGCAAGAGGGCTGGTGTACGGAGCCTGCCATTCGCGCTGTCGCGGATATCTTAGGCATGGCCTACATCCGCGTACTGGAAATCGCCACGTTCTATACGATGTTCCAGCTGCAACCCGTGGGCTCGACGGCGCATGTTCAGGTGTGCGGCACGACGCCGTGCCTGTTGCGTGGCTCGGAGGCGGTGATTGAGATCTGCAAGGCGCGGATCGCGGAGAACCCGCATGAACTCTCGCGCGACGGCCGCTTCTCCTGGGAGGAGGTCGAGTGCTTGGGATGCTGCGCCAACGCTCCGGTCGTTATGATTGGCAGGGATACTTACGAGGACCTGGACCCGGAGCTTTTCGATAAGGTGCTCTACGGGTTCAAAACGGGCAAGCTGCCCAAACCCGGTTCACAGATTGGGCGGCAGGCCTCGTGCCCGGTCGGAGGTCCCACCACACTCAAAGACATGGTCAAAAAGAATGCGGCGAAGGTCTGAAGAAAGCGGGGGCGCGGGCGATGCTTGAAGACAAGGATCGCGTTTTCCGCAACCTCTACGGCTTTGAGGATTGGCGTCTTGAGGGCGCCCGCGCGCGGGGCGCGTGGTCTGATACCAAAGCGCTGATCGAAAAGGGTCACGACTGGATCATCAACGAGGTGAAGGCGTCAGGACTTAGGGGTCGTGGCGGGGCTGGTTTTCCTACCGGCCTCAAGTGGTCGTTTATGCCCAAAAACGATCCCCGCCCATCCTACCTCGCGGTCAATGCCGATGAGAGCGAGCCCGGCTCCTGCAAGGACCGCGAGATCATACGCCACGATCCGCATCTGTTGATTGAGGGCATTCTGCTGGCTTGCTTCGCCATGCGCGCGCATACGGCCTTCGTCTACATTCGCGGTGAGTTCATGCGCGAGCGCGAGCATCTGCAGATCGCAGTGGATGAGGCCTATGCCGCGAAGCTGATTGGCAAGAACAACGTCAATGGCTGGGACCTGGAGATCATCGTTCACCACGGTGCAGGTGCCTACATCTGTGGTGAGGAAACAGCGCTTCTAGAGAGCATCGAGGGTAAAAAAGGAATGCCCCGCCTCAAGCCGCCGTTCCCGGCGGCCTGCGGGATCTATGGTTGCCCAACGACCGTCAATAACGTGGAGAGTATCGCCAGCGTTCCCGATATTCTGCGGCGCGGCGCCGCTTGGTTTGCTGCGCTCGGGGTGCTCGACAGCGCCGGCACCAAGCTGTTCCAGATTTCCGGCCACGTGGAGCGTCCCTGCGTCGTCGAGGAGGAGATGGGCATACCCCTACGGGAGCTGCTCGATACGCATGCAGGCGGCGTGCGTGGGGGCTGGGACAATCTGCTGGCGATAATTCCCGGTGGTTCATCGATGCCATTGATCCGGGCCGAACAATGCCAGGATCTGACGCTCGACTTCGATGCGCTCGCTAAGCTGAAATCGGGGCTGGGCACCGGTTGTATTATTGTCATGGACAAGTCGACCGACCCAATCAAGGCCATCACCCGCATCGCCTACTTCTATAAGCACGAGTCCTGCGGCCAGTGTACGCCGTGCCGCGAGGGAACGGGCTGGATGTATCGTGTGCTGGAACGCATGCAGCGAGGCGAGGCGGAAAAGCGCGAGATCGATTTGCTGTTCGACGTGACCAAGCAGGTCGAAAGCCATACCATCTGCGCGCTAGGCGACGCCGCGGCTTGGCCCGTCCAAGGTCTCATCCGCAACTTTCGCGATGTCATCGAAGAGCGCATCGATCAGTATCAGGCGGCGCTAAAAGAGGCGGCGGAGTGAAGCAAGCTTGCAAAGGATCTAACAGTGGTAGACCTGCTGGCGTTGATGATCGCATCTTTCTCACTGTTTTCGGCGGGGGGAGCGCTCCTGGGCGCGCTCGTCGGCTATCACCTTTGGGGCTGGCTAGGAGCAGCGCTGGGCCTTGTGGTCGGTTACGGTGCAGGACTCTGGATCAAGGCGAAGTTCTGGGACGTTCCTCTGTCGCCGCACGCCAGGGGTTGGCTGTCGCTCTTAGCGTTTCTTGGCGGGCTCACTGTTCTCGCGATTGCGACGCGATAACTTATTGATTGTGTGGGGTAGATGTCGAAGCAGATCATCATCGACGGCACTCTGATCGAGGTGGCGGATGGCACCACGGTTATGCAGGCGTGCCAGCAGGTTGGCGTTGAGATCCCACACTTTTGCTATCACGAACGTCTCTCAATCGCAGGCAACTGCCGAATGTGCCTCGTGGAAGTTGTTGGTATCGCCAAGCCGATCGCGTCGTGCGCTATGGGCGTGGGCAACCTGCCGCCGAACAAGGACGGTACGCCTCGCGAGGTGTCCACCAAGTCGCCGCTCGTGAAACACGCCCGCGAAGGGGTGATGGAGTTCTTGCTCATTAATCACCCGCTCGACTGTCCGATCTGCGATCAAGGCGGCGAATGCGATCTGCAAGACCAGGCCATGGCCTTTGGCTTCGGCAGCTCCCGCTTTGTAGAAAACAAGCGCGCGGTCGAGGAGAAGTACATCGGCCCGCTCATTAAGACATTCATGACTCGGTGCATCCACTGCACGCGCTGCGTACGCTTCATGACCGAGGTTGCAGGCGTGGAAGAGCTCGGTGCCACCGGCCGCGGCGAAGACACGGAGATAACCACCTATCTCGAGCATGGCGTCCTCACCGAGATGTCGGCCAACGTGAACGATCTTTGCCCCGTCGGTGCACTCACGCATCGACCGTGGTCGTATACGGCGCGGCCTTGGGAGTTCGAGAAGACAGAATCTTTTGATGTGATGGACGCGGTCGGCTCGGCCATTCGCGTGGACGCACGCGGCCGCGAGGTCATGCGTATTCTGCCGCGCAACAACGACGACGTGAACGAGGAGTGGATCTCGGACAAGACACGTCACGTCGGCGACGGTCTGAGAACGCAGCGGCTGGACCGCCCTTATGTGCGCGAAAACGGGAAGCTGAGGCCGGCTAGTTGGGCCGAAGCGCTGGAGGCCGCGGCGGCAAAGTTAAAGGAAGCCAAACCTGAGCGTATCGGAGCAATTGCTGGTGATCTTGCTGGTGCGGAGGAAATGTTCGCGCTGAAGGGGCTTATGACTGAACTCGCAGTGAAGAATATTGATTGCCGGCAGGATGGCGCCAAGCTCGACCCATCGCTGGGCCGCGCGAGCTATCTTTTCAACACCACGATCGCAGGTATCGAACAAGCCGACGCGCTTTTGCTGGTCGGCACCAACCCGCGGTTCGAAGCAACCGTTCTCAATGCGCGCGTCCTCAAGCGTTGGCGCACTGGCGGCCTTAAGGTGGGCGTCGTCGGGGAGGCGGCGCCTCTAACCTACCCGTATGACTATCTGGGCGCGGGTCCGAAAACGCTCAGCGAGGTGGCCGAAGGACCGCATGCGTTTGCGAAGGTTCTAAAAGACGCGGAGCGGCCAATGGTGATCGTCGGCGCCGGCGCCTATGCGCGTGCCGATGGAGCAGCAATTCTCGGTCTTTCGGCACGCATTGCACTTGCCGCTATGGAAGGAAAGGACACGAGCTGGAACGGCTTCAACGTGCTTCACACGACTGCCTCGCGCATCGCCGGCCTGGACCTCGGTGTCGTGCCGGTCGGCAAGAGCGCGCTTGATGCCCAAGACCAGGTCGCTGCTGCGGTAAAAGGCAAGCTGGACGTCCTCTATCTGCTGGGCGTTGATGAGATAAAAGTGGCGAACACGGGCTCAGGCTCTACCTTTGTTATCTACCAGGGCACGCATGGCGACGCGGGAGCGCACCGCGCCGATGTCATCCTGCCGGCCGCTGCCTATACGGAGAAAAGTGCAACCTACGTGAATACCGAGGGTAGGGCGCAAATGACCAAACGCGCGGTCTTTCCGCCAGGTGAGGCCAAAGAGGACTGGGCGATCCTGCGAGCGCTTTCTGCGCGCTTGGGCCATACGCTGCCCTACGACACGCTGACCGCGCTGAGGTCTGCCATGTACGCAGTAGCACCGCATCTGGCCAGGCTCGATGCTGTCGCGCCGGCAGACCGCCAGGGCGTTGAGGCAGTGGCGAAGTTAAAAGGCGCAACGATCGATGAGCCCTTTGTCTCACCCGTTCGCGATTTTTACCTGACCAATCCAATTGCGCGCGCCTCAGCCGTGATGGCGGAGATGAGCGCATTGAAGAAGAACATGAGCGCGGGTCCCCGCGCGACGGCTGCCGAATAGCAAGAGGTTGATTGATCGGCGATGAACGACGGCACTTATCAGGAATGGTGGGACTACGGCCTGTGGTTGTTGACCATGGTGGGCTGGAGCCTGTTCGTTCTGGTGCTTCTGCTCATTGTCATTGCCTACCTGCTGCTGATGGACCGCAAGGTGTGGGCCGCCGTGCAGTTACGGCGCGGCCCCAATGTCGTTGGCGTGTTCGGGCTGTTTCAGTCCTTTGCCGATCTCTTGAAATTCGTGTTCAAAGAGCCGGTGATCCCCGCCAGCGCTAACAAGGGCGTGTTTTTGCTGGGCCCAATTGCGACTGCAACGTTTGCGCTTGCTGCGTGGGCGGCGATCCCCGTCAACGAAGATGGCTTGGGCAAGTGGGTGATTTCCGATCTCAACGTCGGCGTGCTTTACCTGCTGGCACTGTCATCACTGGCCGTATACGGCATCATCATGGGAGGCTGGGCGTCGAACTCAAAGTACCCGTTCATGGGTTCGCTGCGGTCTGCGGCACAGATGGTGTCCTACGAGGTCTCCATCGGATTTGTGATTGTCACGGTGATCTTGTGCGTCGGGTCGCTGAACCTCACCGATATCGTCAATGCGCAGAAGGTCGGTTTGGGTGCCGGGGCTGGACTGCCAAACTCGCTGCTCGACTGGTACTGGCTGCCGCTATTACCGATGTTCGTCGTCTTCCTCGTTTCAGCACTTGCGGAGACGAACCGGCCCCCGTTCGACTTGGTTGAAGCGGAATCGGAATTGGTCGCCGGCTTCATGGTCGAATATTCGTCGACGCCCTATTTGCTGTACATGCTCGGCGAGTACGTGTCGTGCGTGACCATGTGTGCGCTGGCGACGCTCCTGTTTCTCGGCGGGTGGTTGCCGCCGGTGGATGTGGCACCGCTCAATTGGGTTCCGGGGATCGTCTGGTTTGTCGGAAAGAGCGTGTTTGTCTTCTTCCTCTTTGCTATGGCCAAGGCCATGGTCCCGCGGTATCGCTACGATCAGTTGATGCGGCTCGGTTGGAAAGTGTTCCTTCCACTTTCGCTGTTCATGGTCGTGGTCGTTGCAGCCGTGCTTCAGTTTACCGGTGGCGGCTTTCTCGCGACAGGAGGCTGATGTCTGCGGCTGGTCTGTTGCAGTGGCGTAGATTGGCCTGGATTTTGGACTTTTGAGCTTAGTGGTGTTGAGATGGGTGGCAGCAAGACAAGGGTGGCAAGGCGGAGTGGCGCTGCACAAGCGCGCGGCAAACGAATGCCGCATCGTACTCTTCACCCATCTGGCGCAGTTTCCCGTTATTGGAGTGAACGTTGGAGCGAAGACGCTCGCGGGTTCACTCCTGGAGAGAGGCCCGAATGAACGTTGCACAATCGGTCAGAGCCCTCTTCCTCTGGGAGT
>CAZURR010000114.1:0-6134 GCA_964622715.1 uncultured Hyphomicrobium sp.
GCTTTTCTTGCAAAGACCTGCAGCACCGCTGCCTTCCGGCGCGCATCCGATGCGACCACCTCGCCAATCTACTCATGCTGATGCACGGTGCCCACTTGAGGAACGGATCATGACAAGTTCGTTTACGTTCCTGCTCGTGATATAGCCGACGAACCTGCCAGATGAATCAACCACCCCGACACACTGCGCACTAGTTTTTCGCAGCAGGGCAAAGGCTTGCTCGAGGTCCCCATCCTGCGGCACGGTGGGCACGTCCGTCGTCATGATTTCCAGCACGGGTGTGGCGCCGCCGTCCTTCTTCATCGCGTCGACGATCGCATTACGGGTCACCACGCCTCGCAATCGCGATGCACCGTCAAGCACCGGGAACTCGACCTGCGTCGTCTGTAAAAGAAGTTGGGCCGCATCGTCCGCCGTCGCCATCACTCCGAGTGACTGAAATGACGTGATCATGGCGTCGGTGACGGGGCGGCCGCGCGTCAGCTCGCGAAGCTTCGCGTATCCCGCCTCTCCCCTCGCTGCAAGAAAGATGAACAAACCGATGAGGACGAGCAGCGGGTTACCCATGAGGCCCAGGATAGCGAACATCACGGCGAGGACCTGCCCCACTACCGCCGCCGCCTGCGTCGCTCGAGCGTTTCCCAGCTTCATAGCAAGCAGGGCTCTGAGCACGCGACCGCCGTCCATGGGAAAGGCGGGAATGAGATTGAAGACGAGCAGAACGATGTTTGCGGCGGCAATTTGGGCCACGAAGCTCGACTGTATGATCTCGACCGGCGTCATCTGCTCAAAATTGAAGCGAAGTCCCAGCACAACAATGAGCACGAATGCGATCACCGCGTTGACCGCGGGGCCCGCCAGGGCCACGACAAGCTCTTGTGAGGGCTTTTCCGGCATGCGCTCCATTGAGGCGACGCCGCCAATCGGCCACAGCGTGACGTCCGGTGTGCGGATTCCATAGCGGCGCCCCGCAACTATGTGACCGAACTCGTGCAGCACGACACAAGCAAACAGGACGACGATGAAGGCGACGCCCCAAATGGCATCCTGCACCGTGCCGCGCATCCATTGGATCGCTGCGATCCAGCCGAGCAACAGCAAGAACGTTAAGTGCATGCGGACGGCCGTGCCGCCGACTGAAAAGAGCTTAATCGACCAGCTCATGGGAAGCATGTCCCCGTTATTCTAATGTCGTCTTAACTTCATATAGGATCAAAGGCGCGGTGCTACGAGCACCGCTATGCGCCATGATGCGTCAGTGAGACGCGTGCAACCTTGACCCTCGAATAAATTGTGTAAGATCGCAGTTTGAGTGTCAGGGGGCCAGCATGTTCGGAGGCCGAGACTCTTCCGGATCGCGTTCTACCTCAGCGACCATGCCCACGGCGCCGTCGCGCCCATAAATGTCCGGGCGAAACACGACCTCACCATCCCGCTCGGCCCAAGCCGTGATGTAGCTAAAGTAGACTGGTATCGGTCGCGTCAGCTCCACATCGAGCGGCTGGCCTGCTTCGATCACGCGATCAACTTGCCCCGGCTGCTCCCAGCCTGGCTCGTAGCGCGCAATCCACTCAACAAGTTTGAACACGTCCTCAACCCGCACGCAGCCCGCGCTGAAGTTGCGCGACCTCTGGCCGAACAGAGTCTTCATAGGCGTGTCGTGCATATAGACGATATCCTTGTTCGGCATGTTGATGCGAACGAGCCCCAGCGCGTTCTGCGGGCCTGGGTCCTGACGGAACTTCAGCCGTGCCGCATCCGGGGAGCCCCAGACGACCGAGTACGGGTCGACTTCAGGGCCGTCGACGCCATTAAGCACGCGGATCTTTTCCTTCCTGAGATAGTCCGGTTCCTTGGCCAACCGCGGAATGATGTCGAAGTTCGCTACGCTATCGGGCACGCGCCAATACGGGAAGAAGTTCAGCCCGCGAATGGTCGCGGTGATGGACGGCGTCTGGCGCTCTGTGCGGCCCACGATGGCACGGTGGCGTTGTTGCACCTCGAAATGCTCCACCGCCTCCAATTGGAAAGCGGGTATGTTGACGAGGATGTAGCGATCCTCAACACCATTCTTCATCAGGTCATGGATGCGGCCAAGATTGAGCCGCAGCTGCGCAAGCCGCTCCTGGGCGGTCACGTTGAGCGCGGGATACGTCGATCGCTCGACGCGGCCCGTTGGCCTTAAGCCATGCCGAAGCTGGAAGCGGCGCACAGCCGCAGCAAGCTGCTCGTCGAAAGTATAAGAATCATAGTAGCCGGAGTCACCGGATCGCAAATCTCCGCTCATGCGCAAACGCTTGCGCAGGATCGGAACGCGGTCGTCGGATTCGCCGCTACGCATCATGCGGCCCTTTGGCACCTTCGGCCAACCACCGGTGTTTACCAAGCGCTGATAGCGGCGGATTGCCGATTCCATCGCGGAGATCATTTCATCGCTACGATAAGGCGTAGGGTCGGGCCTCAGGTCGTTGAGTGGCTCCCGAACGCGTTGAGCCGGTTTGCGCGCGCGCTCTTCTGCTTGCTGGCGCCCCGAATAGTCGGGCGCGCCCGAACCAGTAAGGCTTTCCCACCAGTTGGATTGAGCAGGCACAGGTGCGGTCGAGAGCACCATAGTTCCAGCTGCGATACCAAGCAGAACTCCAGCTCTCATGCAACGCCCGCAGCGGTGGGCGGCGCGGCTCGTGTCCCTGGGCCACGCGGGTGCGTGATGTGCCGGCATTCATCCGTCCTAATTATTGCTCTCGCCAACGGGCACCAAAACTTGGCCGTCTTAGGATTATTTCGTTGGGGCGCCGCCAACATTACTAGCCGTTAGGATATGGCCAAACCAAGACGATTTTACAGCCCCCAAACGCTCAATTCGCTGCAATTTCGGGTGCCTGTGGCCGGCCGTCGCCTATCAACAGATTATCCTCCGTATTCATCGCGATGCGGCGATCAGCAGGGTTTACGGAAGTGATCCCAGCCAGTTTCTGCAATATGCATGGGAAGCCCCGCCGCATCGATGACAGCAATACCCTCATCGGCGTGCGCGATCGCGCCGATCCGGGTCACTTGCGCCTTTGCTGCTTTCGCTTTTCTTTCGAATTCCTCAGCACGGTCCGGCCGCACCGCAGCCAGGACCTCGTAGTCCTCACCGCCCGTCAACAGATCGACAAGCGTTGCGCCACCGCCATCGATGACCGTTCTGGCGGGCGATGAAATCGGCACGCGCGCTGCTTCTATAATCCCACCCACTCCTGAAGCACGGCACAAACTCGCGAAGTCTTTGACGAGGCCGTCGGAGATATCCATGGCTGCACAAGTGCATGAACGGACGACCGCGGCGACACCAATGGGCGGTACCGGCATGCGAAAGCGAACTTCAAGGTGATCGCGCGCGGCCTTATCGAGATCGCATCGTGGGCCGAAGGAAGCCTCGCGCCGCAGCCTGAGCCCAAGCGTCGCGTCGCCGATTGTGCCCGACACGTAGACGAGATCGCCCGGGCTGGCGCCGGAGCGGCGCACAATGCTGCCCTCCGGGACGGTCCCAAAGGCTGCGATGACCACACTCAGCTCATTGGGCGTGCAATCCGTATCACCGCCGGCAAGATGGCAGCCGAACGTTTCCTGCGCGCGGCGCAGACCGCTCGAAAATGCGCGGAGCCACGCACGTCCCGGCGCTTCGGGCAGCGCCAGCGTCATCAGGTAGGCCAGCGGGGTGGCGCCCTTGGCGATGAGATCCGACACGTTGACGGTGAGCGCCTTCCACGCAATGGCTCCTGCGTCCTCGTCTGCGAAAAAATGAGTGCCGGCAACAAGCGCGTCAGTTGTGACGACAAGCTCATCGCCGTCACGCGGTGCGATCACCGCGCAATCATCTGCTAGGGCGAAGGCACCTGGAAAGCCCGCGGCGAGCGGCACCAAAAATTCGGCTATTAGCGCTTCCTCGCTTTCGATTCTATCGCTCGCCATTTCGCTCGAACTCCGCCGCGCGCAGACGCCGCCCCAGCTTGTCGAGCACGCCGTTGACGACCCTCGGCTCATCGTCAGAGAAGAACGAATGCGCCACGTTGATATACTCGTTGATTGCAACACGGGCGGGCACGTCCGTGCGCTCCATCAGCTCGAAGACCCCGGCACGCAATATGGCGCGCAGGATTGCATCAACTCGTACAAGGCGCCACCCCTCCGCGAGTTGCTGATCGACAAGCGGATCGATGTCGCGCTGGCGGCGGACCACGCCCCGCAAAACCTCGGAGAAATAGGACGCATCGGCTCCAGCTGCGGCCTCGTCGCCGGGGGCACATGGAAAACGCAAGCGCACAAACTCGTCGATAACTGCATTGATGTCAGTCCCGGCAAGCTCCATTTGATACAACGCCTGTACGGCGGCCACACGTGAGGCCGTGCGCGGCGTCAGTGCTGTCTTGGCTTTTGCACTTTTGCCGGGGACGCTCATGCACGCTGGCCTTCGAACGCATGGGCGATCTCGATCAACTTCAGGCAGGCTCGCGCGGCATGTCCGCCCTTGCCATCCACACCGCCTTGAGCGCGCGCCATTGCCTGCATTTGGTTTTCCACCGTCAGAATGCCGTTGCCAACCGGTACGTTGTGGCGGGTGGCAACCTCCATCAGCCAGTGGTTAGCGTTGCGGCAAACGATATCATAGTGCGCCGTTTCACCCCGGATAACGCAGCCAAGCGCCACCACACCGTGCCAACGCGCTTGGGGTGCAGTACGCGGGATGAGGCCCGCAGCAGCCGCTTGTCCCAGTACTTGCGAAATTTCGAGTGCGCCCGGTACGGTTACACGATCAAAGCTTGCCCCGTAACCTTCGAGCGCGGCAATCGCACCGTTGGCCAGCTCGTCCGAGATCGCATCGTAAAAGCGTCCCTCGATGATAAGCACACGTGTGTCCGTTCCTGCGGCCATGGCCCTTACTCGATCCTGCGCGTGTTGACGATGCGCAGCCCGAAACCTTCTAAGCCCACATAGACATGGGCTGGCTTGTTCGTCAGCAACACCATATCGGTAACGCCAAGCTCCCTGAGGATCTGCGAACCAACGCCGATTTCAACTTGGCGACGTTCGCGCGCCCCATCGGCGGATTTGACCGCCTGCGTGCGCTGATTGATCCGCTCCGAAAGGGACCTTGGCCGCAGGTCGCGAATAAGCACCACAACACCGCGCCCCTCCTGATCGATCGCACGCAACACATTTTCGATCTGCTTGTCACCCTCACCCGGCTCGCCGACTCCCAACAAATCTGCCAAGACGTTGACCGCGTGGACACGCACCAATACCGGGCCTGGCGCAGTCAGGTCACCCTTCACGAGGGCCAGATGCTCACCGGGCTCCACCGTCGTCTCAAAGACATGGAGATCGAAGGCGCTACCCATAGCAGTCGACACTTGAGTATGCGCCACCGCGCGCACGAGGTGCTCGTTCTGCAAGCGATAGCCAATCAGATCCTCGATCGCGCCGATTTTGAGACCGTGACGCTGGGCGAATGCCACGAGATCGGCCATGCGCGCCATGGTGCCGTCATCGTTCATAATCTCGCAAATAACGGCCGCGGGATAGAGCCCAGCTAGACGCGCAAGATCAACGGAGGCCTCTGTATGGCCGGCGCGGATTAAAACCCCGCCCTCACGTGCAACAAGTGGAAACACATGACCCGGTGAGACGACGTCGCCGGAACTCTTGGTCGGGTCGATCGCTGTTGCAATGGTGCGTGCGCGGTCGTGGGCAGAGATACCGGTGGTGATGCCTTCGCGCGCCTCAATCGACTGGGTGAAAGCGGTGCGGTTGCGAGATGCGTTTCGACGGACCATCGACTCCAAACGCAACTCGTCGGCGCGCGACTGCGTGAGCGCCAGGCAGACAAGCCCCCGCCCGTGCTTGGCCATGAAATTGACGATGTCAGGCGTTGCCATTTGCGCCGGCACCACGAGATCGCCCTCGTTCTCACGATCCTCCGCATCCACGAGCACGACCATGCGTCCGTTGCGCATGTCATCGAGGATTTCGGAAACGGCGGAAAGGCAGCCACGGCCCTCTGAGAAGGAAATCGTGCCGGCTTCTTGCGTCACGGGCGGAACTCCAAAAGCCGCGCGACATAGCGCGCGAACAGGTCAACCTCCAGATTGACC
>CAZURR010000115.1:0-6092 GCA_964622715.1 uncultured Hyphomicrobium sp.
TCAGGCTGCGCCCAGGAATGGATCACGCCGCGCGGCCCGAACTTCTTCTTGAACTCCGGATTCTTTGGATAGTCCTCGTTCTCCGGTTCCTCTTCGGCATTGAGGTGATAAAGATTGCCATAGAACTCGTCGAAGCCGTGGTTGGTCGGCAGATGCTCGTCCTTGTCGCCGAGATGATTTTTGCCAAATTGGCCAGTTGCGTACCCTTGAGCTTTCAGTAGGGCGGCGATTGTCGGCTCTTCTTCGCGCATGCCGAGATCGGCACCTGGGAGACCGACCTTGGACAGCCCCGTGCGAAACACGCTTTGTCCCATGATGAACGAGGAGCGCCCGGCGGTGCACGACTGCTCGCCGTAATAATCGGTAAACAGCATGCCCTCGTTGGCAATGCGATCTATGTTCGGCGTCTTATAGCCGACCAAGCCTTTCGTGTAGGCGCTGATATTGGACTGGCCGACATCGTCACCCCATACGACGAGGATGTTGGGTTTCTTGTCTTGCGCGGCGGCAGGAATAATTAGCGCAGCAAGCCCCAGGGCCATGCTTGCACCAAACAGACGCAGAAATCGAGACATGACAGCACCTCCAATCGACATGGCGTCGAATACGATCGACGTTTAAGGCGTTATTTTCAAAGAGAAATCTCGGTTGTGCAATTGTGCGAAAGTATTGGTTTAGCCATGCTGGCGATCGAAAAATCTGTCATGCCCTCTGGCTGGCTTAGCTCCTGGATTCGCCCCCGCGCGATCATGATGACCTTCGGCTGCCCGAAAGCGCCGAGCCGTTGCGTGCTCAGCAGGAACGTCGGGGTTAAGTGCCCGAAGAAAAAAATCGGCCAGGCACCCTCATTCGCAACAGGGCTAACCAAATCCCTTCTGCTAGTGTTACCTTGTCTATTGCGCTCGGACGGCGCGTCGAACAAGGACCGATGGAGGCTTCAATGCCGGACAGCATGTACAAAGTGATTGAGTTGATTGGCAGCAGCAGTGAATCCTGGGAACAGGCTGCTAAAACGGTGGTGAATGAAGCGTCTAAGCATCTGCGGGACTTAAGGGTGGCCGAGGTCGTTGAGCAGGATCTCGTCATTGAAGACGGCAAGGTATCGGCCTACCGCACCAAGCTGAAGGTATCCTTCAAGTATCGAGGCACAAGCTAGCCTTCCTAGGGCCGGCTGAGGCCTGCCTCGCGACCGCTATCGTAATATTAGGGATCGGCGCCTAGCAGGTGTGGGTCCGCATGCCGGCGCATGTCCGCTCCCATGTCCGCGTATGACGCAAAACGGATAGTCTGTCTGCCAAGCTGCTCGCAGCGGGTAAACGGGATTTCGCGCAATGGGCCACTGAATGGGTCACTAAGGTTTGTGCCACTAAGAAATGGCGCGATCATCGGTTGCGCGTACCGACTGCAGGGCCGTGAGTATCTCCTCAATGTCCATCCGCTTGCGGAATTCAGGGTCGACTTGGCGTGCGATCACACAACCGTCGGGTCCCACGACGAAAGTCGACGGCAGTGGCACGAACCAGCCATCGTTTCCTTGATACTCGCTGAGGCGGTGCCCGTGGCCCTCCATGAGATTCGCAATGCGTTTTCCGAGCCAGATGACGAGTCCGAGAGACAGCGCATAACTGTTGTCAAGATCCGTAAGGATGGTGAAGTTGTCCAGAACGTCTGCCGGGAGCCGCTGCACAAATTGCTGTCGATCAGGAAGGATCGAAATGAGTTGGCCCCCGCGGGAAGCGATCTCTTCTTGGTGGCTCGCAATTGTGCTGAGTTCTATTTTACAGAAGGGACACCAATGGCCCCTGTTGAAGCTGATGACGGCGGGACCTAAGCGGAGGACCTCTTTGAGGCTTACGAGCCGGCCGGTATGCGCAGGCAGCACGAATGGCGGCATGAGCTCGCCAATCCTAGGCGCCATAGCACCGATTTCTCCCGCCCGGAGCCGCGCGACAAGATCGTCGTAGGCCTCGGCAAAGGGAAAGTTCAGCTCGCGAAGCGCCTCATTATAGGCGGCCAGCCGTTCGTTGAGCGGCGCTTCCATCTTGCAGACGTCTTCAAAGGCGTCGACGAGTGTGGTCATCTTTTTCAATTGGCACGTCCGGCGGACTGACGTTGGGCATATCTTCTATCTTGGACCGTACTGTGGCCCCCTTCAACGCGCTCACTTGCCAATCGGGCGAGGTGCGGCAGGGAAATTACAAAACGTCGCACACGTAACCCCTGAAATGCTGGATAGCTTGGAAATTGATTGTGAACTTCCATGGCCGCAGGGGTGCGCGCCCGGTCTGTTAGATAGCGGGTCGTCGGGTAAATAACGGTGCGTGGTCCCCGGATAAAGCGTGCTGTGCTGGCATGGAACCCGGAAGGTCTTGGGGCGGTTGCACTCTGTTAACTTACCGTACTTTGACGCGAAGGTGCGGTCCAATGCGCGCAACGTAAGACCTTGGTCCGGTCGGGACCCTGGCATAAGGCAGGAGAGACGCAAGCCATCTCGGGGTGCTATCAGATGTGAATTATGGCTTGCGCGAACGAACACTCAGGTCGATCGGCCAGCACGTCACAAGGCGATCAGCGAACTCACGCCGGCGCCGAGATCGATGCGCTTCTGGCCGAGGTGATCGAAACCACCTCTCAGCCCTTCATGGTGCTGGACGCAGACTTCTACGTCGCCCACGTCAATCCCGCATTCCTAGAAGCTTTCCAGCTGACGAACAGCGAAACGCAGGGAAAGTCCCTATTCGTGCTTGGCAATCGTCAATGGGACATACCGGGGCTGCGCCAGCTGCTTGGCGAGATTCTTCCCCAACAGCGCGTAGTAGTGGGGTACCGTGTCGACCATGATTTCGAGGGGATCGGAAAGCGCTCGATGCTCATCAATGCTCGACGTATTGCTGGCGAAGAGCAGCGGTCTGATATTGTTCTGCTCGCCATCGACGACATCACGGAGCGTGAGGACTCCAACCGGCTGCTCGACTCGGTCATAGAAAACCTACCCGCAATGGTGTTTCTGAAACGTGCGAGCGACCTGCGTTTTGTGCGGTTCAACCGCGCGGGCGAACAACTCCTTGGCTACTCGCGTAGCGAAATGATCGGCAAAAATGACTACGATTTCTTTCCCAAGGAGCAAGCGGATTTCTTCACGGCGGTCGACCGGGAAGTACTCGCCAGCGACGAGGCACGCGACATTGCCGAAGAGCCGGTCCGGACGCGTGATGGAGCCACGCGCTACCTCAGGACCTCCAAGATCGTTCTACGTGATGCGGACGGTAAGCCAACACATCTTCTTGGCGCTTCCCTTGACATTACCGAGCGCAGGGAGGCCGAAGAACACATAAAACTGCTCATGCGGGAACTTGACCACCGCGTCAAAAATGTACTTGCACGTATTCCGGTCATTGCCATGTGCACGCGCGAAGGAAGCAGTTCGATGGACGAGCTCGTGAAGGCGCTCGAAGGCCGCATTCTGTCGATGGCAAACGCGCATGAACTCTTGAGTCTCAGCCAGTGGCACGGCGTGGCGCTAGGCGATATTGTTCGCCGCGAGCTCGCGCCTTATGCGACGGAGAGCAATACGACGATCGTGGGAGCGGACATCGCGCTCACAGCCGAGGCAAGCCAAGCCATGGCAATGGTATTGCACGAGCTGGTCACCAACGCCGCAAAACACGGCGCATTGTCAATTGCGAGTGGCCGCGTTTCGGTGCGATGGAATCACGAACAAAACTTCCCTGGATCAGGCAGGCTCCTGGTCCACTGGGAGGAAGTTGGCGGGCCGCCGGTGCAAACTCCGAGCCATTGCGGTTACGGCATAAGCGTCGTCCGCGATCTCATACCCTATGAACTCGGTGGCACTGTCGACCACGTGTTCACAGCCGAAGGCGTTCGCTGCAAGATCGGAATTCCATTCGGATGGGGCATACGACGCGTGGATCTGTCTACCGGGTCTGATGTCGCCGGGCCATGACAGACTTCAACGTGGCGAGAAGCTCGCGCGCTGGAAAGGGCTTTTGCAGGATTGCCGCAACCTTGCCCTCCAGCGTCGGCACGTCCGCATAACCCGAAGCGATGATGACGCTGACGTCCTTATCATTGAGCAATTCGATGAGGCCGTAGGCGAGGCCATCCTTGAGCCTAATATCGACAATGGCGACTGGCGGCGCGTTTGACGCGATGAGCCGCTTGGCCTCAACCGTGCTTGCGGCGGGACCAACGATGATCATGCCCCATCCTTCAAGCAGGTCTTTCATGGCCTGCGCAGCATGCCAGGAGTCCTCAACGAGAAGCACCTCGAAACCCTTTAAATTGTGGGATTCAGGCGACATGGGGCCTCCAGGTTGATGTTCGCGCTCGCCGGCGATACACAATTCAATGTATGCGGATGATGTGGCGGATGGAACCGTCCTCAACGATACTGATACAAGAGATGCCGGCATCTGCGCGCCCCTATGTCTGTTCCGACAGGGCAAACCGGGCTGGGATGCGCTGCCGACGGGTCTTGCCACAGCCAATCAACCCGCTTCGCTGCCCGGTCTCGCACCGTGACATTGCTTTCGATTAGCTCTAAGAGCGGCGTCTAGCCGCCAATGGGCCGATAGGATCGCATGACCGCCGATACCGCCGAAAAGAGCACCTCAAAAGCGCTTAGCGACAGTACTGGGAGGGCCAAGGCCGCGCCCAAGGTCGGCTTCGTCTCGCTCGGCTGCCCCAAGGCACTGGTGGATTCGGAACGCATCATCACCAAGCTGCGCGCCGAAGGCTATGCGATCGCTCCTGACTACGCCGGCGCTGACGTCGTTGTTGTCAACACTTGCGGCTTCCTCGACTCTGCCAAGCAGGAGAGCCTCGACGCCATCGGCGAGGCCATGACTGAGAACGGGCGCGTCATCGTGACCGGCTGTTTTGGTGCGGAGGAGGGGCGCATTCGCGACGCCCATCCCGATGTCCTTGCCGTCACTGGCCCGCACCAATACGAGCAAGTCGTTGAGGCGGTGCACGACGCACTCCCCCCGCTGCACGATCCCTACCTCGATCTCGTTCCCGCCGAGGGCCTGCGCCTTACGCCGCGTCACTACGCCTATTTGAAAATCTCCGAAGGCTGCAACAACCGTTGCGCCTTTTGCATTATTCCCTCACTGCGCGGCGATCTGGCCAGCCGCCCAGCCGCCGACGTGATGATGGAGGCCGAACGCCTCGTCAAAGCCGGCGTAAGAGAGCTGCTCGTCATTAGCCAAGATACGTCAGCTTACGGTCTCGACATCAAGTATGCCGAGAGCCAGTGGAAGGCCCGCGCGTTGCCGGCACGCTTCCACGATCTATGCTGTGCTCTGGGTGAACTCGGCATTTGGGTGCGCCTGCATTACGTCTACCCTTACCCGCACGTCGATAGCGTCATCCCGCTCATGGCCGACGGCAAGCTATTGCCCTACCTCGACGTCCCCTTCCAACACGCCGCGCCCACCGTGCTCAAAGCCATGCGCCGCCCGGCTGCACAAGAAAAGACGCTTGAACGTATTCGCCGCTGGCGTGAAATCTGCCCAGACATTGCGCTGCGCTCGACATTCATCGTCGGTTTTCCCGGTGAAACGGAATCTGACTTTGCATTCCTTCTGGAATGGATGCGCGAAGCGCGCCTTGCGCGTGTGGGCTGCTTCCGTTACGAGCCCGTTGCCGGTGCCAAGGCCAATCTTCTACCCGGCGCGATATCCGACGAAGTGAAAGAAGAGCGCTGGCACCGCTTCATGGAGGTCGCTGAAGACGTCAGCGAGCAACGGCTGGCAGGCATGGTCGGTCGCGAAATCGATGTCATCATCGACGAGGTGGACGAGGAGGGCGCGCTGGCGCGCTCACAGTGGGATGCGCCCGAGATTGATGGCAGCGTGTTCTTGAACGGTGAGGCGGCCGTGCAATCAGGCGACATCGTCAAGGCCCGTATTACGCATGCGGATGCCTATGATTTGTGGGGCGAGCGGGTGGCGGGGGCCTAAGCACCGTTTCGTACCGCCCAATAACGTGCACGCTTACGGCGCCATCAGATATCGCAGCAGCGGGCCGGTGCGCTTTGGGTCGCCGAGGGCGAAAATCCCTTCATAAAA
>CAZURR010000116.1:0-5986 GCA_964622715.1 uncultured Hyphomicrobium sp.
CGCGCGCAACCAACGCCGACAGCTCGGGCAAGTGGCAAGGTGGCTAGCGACGACCACGCTGGAGCCGCCATCGAGTTGACCGCCAGCAAGTGCGGCCATCGTCGCGTCGCTCGGATGGTGCTTAACCGTCATGGCTGACCGTCCAAAACTTCGCGCATCCGCTTCATCGCTAGTCTTATTCGCGACTTCACGGTTCCGAGCGGAAGATCGAGCTCGCGGGCAATCTCCGGGTGAGCCTTGTCCTCTACGAAAGACAGATGCACAACGCGCCGTTGATCCTCGCTTAGCGCGGCGATTGCAGAGCGCACGCGCTCGTCGCGCTCCATTGAAATATAGACCTCATCAGGCTGTTCAGCATCCTCCCCCGGCTCGTCCATATTAGAGATCGCATTTTTCTCTCGTCCGGCGCGCCGCAGTCCGTCAATCCGGAGGTTTCGCGCAATTGTGAAAATCCAAGCCGTGGCGCCCGCGCGCGCAGCATCAAATAAGTTGGCCTTGCGCCAGACCATGAGCAAGGTCTCCTGCGCAAGCTCTTCTGCCTGGCTGGATGTGGCCCCGGAACGAACCATGAAAGTCTTAACTCTCGGTGCGAAGTGCTGAAACAGCACCGCAAACGCCTCGCGGTCCTCGCGTTGCGCCACCGCCTCTATCAGACCAGCGGCATCAAGGATGGGGCGGTCCGGTTTCATCTCAACAGGCATGGCGATTTGCAAAGCCCTTCCGGCAGACCGCCGACCCGGATACGGCCCACACCAGGCTTGCCCCATCAATGATTTGACGGGCAGGTCGCGGGGCTGTATTTGAGCGGCTCTCATAACCGGGAAGACGAGCAACCGAACCAATCGGATCACCTGCCAGGCGTGATCCAGAGGCGCGAGCCGTTCGTTGTGGACTAAGCTTATTGAATTCATACCTGAGGTTTGTGGCCGCCAAACGCCGCATCACGAAATATCTCCTGCAAATGCAAAGCTCTACCGACGATCGAGCCCGTGTCGCTGTGATCGGTACCGGCATCTCTGGTCTTTCAGCAGCATGGCTCTTGAGTCGACGTTGCGAAGTGACTGTGTTTGAGAGCGCCGGCCGGGTCGGGGGCCATTCTAACACGGTAGAAGTGCAAGCCGCAGGTCGCACAATTCCGGTCGATACCGGGTTCGTGGTCTTCAACACGCTCAACTATCCCAACCTCACGGCGCTATTCGAATTCTTGGGCGTAGAAACCAAAACCTCGGACATGTCTCTCAGCCTATCCCTCGATAACGGGGCGTTGGAGTACTCGGGCACAAATCTTCCGGGTCTTTTTGCACAACGCTTGAATCTTTTTAACCCACGCTTTTGGTCCATGCTTCGTGACGTCGCGCGATTCTACCGTCAGGCCCCACGCGATTTGGCGTCCTTGGATCCAGTACGGACCACGCTCGGTCGGTATTTGTCCGCCCAAGGCTTTGGGCGCGCCTTTCGAGAGGATCATCTCCTGCCCATGGCGGCGGCTATTTGGTCGGCTCCTGCGAAAACGCTGCTGGACTATCCGGCAGCGGCCTTCATTAACTTCTATCAGAGTCATGGCTTGCTCAGACTGCGCGGGCGCCCGAAGTGGCGAACAGTGGTGGGTGGGAGCCGTGCCTATGTGCACCGTCTCACTCAGCCCTTTGTCGAACGTATTCGGCTCAATACCTCTGTTGCGGCTGTAACGCGAACGGTTGATGGCGTCGCCATTAGGGACCAGTCGGAAAGCGTGAGCCATTTCGACCATGTGGTCATTGCCACGCATGCCGATCAGGCGCTTTCATTACTCCAAGATCCAAGTCCGCGAGAGCACGCGCTACTCAGCGCGTTCGGCTACAGCCGGAACACCGCAATCTTGCACACAGATACTTCCCTGATGCCAAAGCGACGAACAACTTGGGCAAGCTGGAACTACGTTGGCCGTCGCGACACGACTGCCGAGCCCGTCAGTGTGACCTATTGGATGAACCGCTTACAGGGCCTGGCCGCAGTGCCGGACCTGTTTGTCACGCTCAACCCAACGCGGGCTCCGCGCCCTGGTAGTATTCTGCATCGCGACGTCTACGACCATCCCAGGTTCGATACCAACGCCCTAATTGCACAACGCGAGCTTTGGTCCTTACAAGGAGACCGGAATACGTGGTTCTGCGGCGCCCACTTCGGCGCCGGCTTCCATGAGGACGGTTTGCAATCTGGCTTGGCGGTGGCCGAAGCGCTTTGCGGCGCACGTCGGCCTTGGAGCGTCGAAGGTGAATCCGGCCGCATTATATTGACGCCAATTGAGCTCCAGGGCGTTCCCGAAAGGTGTGTGGCGTGAGCGAGCACTCAGCACTTTACAAGGGATGGGTCTATCACCAACGGATACGACCGCGCCGTCACCGCTTGAGATATCGCGCCTATTGGCTGTTGCTGGATCTGGACGAAATCGACAGCATTGCGCAGCGCCTCACACTCTTTTCCCACAACCGTGGCAATTTTCTCAGCTTTCACGACAAGGATCACGGTACAGGAAGCCCGCGCGCGTTGCGTCCGCAAATCGAGTCGCACCTCCAGGCGGCAGGACTTGCCGAGGCCGGCCACCGAATCAAGCTGTTATGTATGCCCCGCGTTCTGGGCTACGGCTTCAATCCAATCAGCATTTATTTCTGTCATGGAGCCGATGGCGCTCTTGCCGCGCTCGTCTATGAAGTCTCCAATACCTTCGGCGAACGCCACAGCTATCTCATTCCGCGCAGGCCTTCACCAGATCCGATAGTACGGCAGCGATGCGACAAGCAGCTCTATGTTTCCCCCTTTTTGGACATGGAGATGAGCTATGATTTTCGCCTCACCCAACCGGATGAAGCCCTCTCCGTTTCAGTCCTCGGTTCCAATGCTGATGGACCCATTATCTTTGCTTCGATGAGGGCGCGTCGCTTTCCCCTCTCCAACACCAATCTTCTGCGCGCAATGTGCACTCATCCGCTACTCACGCAAAAGGTGATCGGTGCTATCCATTGGGAGGCGTTACGACTATGGATGAAAGGCTTGAAGTGGCGCTCGCGACCGTGCGCGCCAGAAATGCCCGTCACAAACGTTTGTCCCCATGCGCGCGCACTCCGTAAAGAGGAATATGTCTAGCAAGGCGGCTCGGGCGAGCGACCTCGCCTCTAACCATTCGCGGCACCAAAGATCCCTCCTTTCGCGGTTCTTGAGCCGGCGGCTCGCCAGTGCTGCCGCTGGCCGCCTTGTCGTTGTCTTACCCTCCGGAGAACGCTTTGAACAATGCGGTCCTGAGCCGGGACCCGAAGCGGAGCTCCACATATCGCAGTGGGGTGCGTTGGCACGCCTCATGGTTGGTGGATGCAACGGATTTGCCAGGGCATACATCGCAGGCGAATGGCGCAGTCCCGACGTTGCAGCATTCTTCGAGTGGGCGGCGTGCAACGCAGAACTGCTCGATACGGCTTTTAGCGGCACCGGGCTTTCTCAGCTTTTCGATCGCCTTCGCCATCTGAGACGGGCCAACACGCAAAGCGGCAGCCGGCGCAACATTTCGGCTCACTATGATCTCGGCAACGAGTTCTATTCGCTATGGCTGGATGCGGGCATGAACTATTCCTCCGGGATCTTCGCGCATCCTGGACAATCACTCCAGGAAGCGCAGCGCGCAAAGATCGCACGCGCCACGGAACTGCTCGGCCTGAAAGGGCGCGAGCATGTTCTTGAGATTGGGTGCGGGTGGGGCGCCATGGCAGAGCATCTGGTCTCAGCGCATGATTGCAAGGTGACCGGCCTCACGTTGTCTTTAGAGCAACGTGATTTTGCGGTGAAGCGTCTTGACGCTGCAGGCGCCAAGGCGCGTGGTCTCATTCGGTTGCAGGATTACCGCGACGAGAGGGTCCAGTATGATCGGATCGTGTCAATCGAAATGCTTGAGGCTGTTGGAGAAGCCTTCTGGCCGCTATTTTTTGGTAAGCTGCGTTCCTGCCTTAAACCAGGAGGCATCGCCGTATTGCAGTCAATTAGCATCGCGGAATCGCGGTTTGAAACATATCGCCGCAATCCAGATTTCATCCAGAGCTACGTTTTTCCAGGCGGGATGCTTCCCACAATCGAGATCATTCGACAACAGATCGCGGCGGCTGGTCTCCGTCTGCTTTCGCTTGAGACCTTCGGCCAAAGTTACGCGCTAACGCTTGCGGCCTGGCGGGAGCGCTTTCAGCAATCATGGCCGCGCGCGATGCAGTTAGGTTTCGACGAACGCTTTAAACGTATGTGGGAGTACTACCTTGCCTACTGCGAAGCGGGTTTCCGCGTCGGGTTGCTAGAAGTCGGCCTCTACAAAATCGTGCACGCAGGTGATGCGTAACAGGTGTTTAGACGCTTGGTGGCTGGGTCACAAACTTGTCAGTGATCTGAGCGCAGATCCGGATCGTTACTCCCACACTTTGCTGCTCAGAAAACGGACATAAAGCGTCCGCAAGGAATTGTGCTGCTGTTCGGCAGGAGAGTAACTCACCCCGGAATTGATCCGATAAAGAGGAGTTTGACCATGAGACTTGCGAAAATTCTCAGCTTAGCATTAGCGCTCACGTTGCCGTTCGCTGGTGCGCGAGCCGAAACGAAAGACATCGTTGACGTTGCAGCAGGAACGGGAACGCACAACACACTTGTAACCGCGATCAAGGCGGCCGATCTCGTCGGCACGCTCAAGGGTGCGGGTCCATTTACAGTGTTCGCGCCAACTGATGCGGCCTTCGCCAAGTTGCCTAAAGGCACTCTGGATAATCTGTTGAAGCCAGAAAACAAAGCCAGGCTGACAGAGATCTTGACCTATCACGTGGTGCCCTCGAAGATCATGTCGGGCGATATCAAGGGCAAGAAGGCGTCGCCTAAGACGGTTGAAGGCGCCGCGCTTTCGGTCGATGCAACCTCGGGTGTGATGATCGACGAGGCTACTGTCACCGCCGCCGATGTGGCCGCTTCCAACGGTGTGATCCACGTCATCGATACGGTGCTCATGCCGCCAAAGAACTAAGCTTTCGCGCCAGAACGGCCAATTTGTGTCGTTTTGGCAAGAACAAAGGGTGAGAGGCAGTGTCTGTTAAGACGCCGCCTCTCGCCTCATCGAGTTTGGGCAGCAATTGCCTGTGCTGGCGTTGAGGTATGTATTTCCGCTCCCAAGGGGAAAGCGGGCATCATTGTTCTTCACTTGGCTATTGCTCGCGGACTCCAGAGATGATCTTGCTGTCAGCAACTCTTCCGACTTACGCTCCGCTCCAGCCTGCAAAGATGGTGGCTGGTCATGCGCCGGAATCTGACTTGGAAACTGCTCTCGCTGCGAGGGGCAGGCCACATTCTGGTGGAGACAAAACTGTGGCAGTTGGAGATATCATCGATGTCAAAGACAAGATGCAGAATGGCTATCGCTACAATCTGATTGCCCCCATCGGAAAGCGTTTTGATGACGAGTTTCAGCCGTATTATTCACCCCAGAAGATGCTCGAAATGGGCATCTTTGAAGGCAAATATTGCACCGATTGTATCGGTGAATTTCCGGAAACGTGGTTTCGAAACGCCAAGCTTAGCGAAACGCCGGACCCTTCGTTGAACTACTTTGGTGTTAAGAGCCGACAGCCGCTATGTGTTTGGAGACAGAAGGGTTGGATCTATGGGCCCGACCCAAGGGGATGGTTCCAATGGTATTGCCGATATTACCTAGGAAGGCGGCTGCCCGAAATAGACAGCATTCAAATCAAGCGTTGGAGAGCGTTTGCACGTCACGCTGGTCAAATTCGTGCCAACTGCGAGCCGGGGAACATCTTTTGCCGTCGCCGACAACGCCAAGCCCTTCTCCAGTGGTCTCGTAACCCGCTAATCTAGTCTGGGGCTCCTACTACCGGAGATGGAGCTGAGTGCAAATCGACGACACAGCCTCATCCAGCTGCCCTTATTCGATTTTTTCGTGCAGCACTTGATCCGCTCCGTCGCATGTCCGCTC
>CAZURR010000117.1:0-5981 GCA_964622715.1 uncultured Hyphomicrobium sp.
ATCATCGGCAACGCGTTCACCTATGGACACAAGGGCAAGCAGTACATCGGCATCTACTCAGGTGTTGGTGGTTGGGCCGGCATCGGCCTGGCAGCTGGCCTGACGAACCCGACCGATGGTCTGGGTGCCGTTGGTGGCTACGCCGGTCTGAACAACTACACCGCTCTTGGTGGTTCACTGACCGTGTGGTCGCTCCCATAGTCGGGACTGCACGCACAGAATGAGGACCGGCGCGGGAAGTTCCCGCGCCGGTCTATTTGTGAGAGCAGCATTTTTGACTATCCTCACGTCAGTTATGCATTTGGGCAGGTCGTTCCCGCGGCAACATGACAAACTGGTAATCCTATTTGTCGTTGCACTCTTGCCGAGAACCGCCCAAATGGTGCTGTATCAGTCTGTGGCAATAACAAAAACAGATAGAGGAAAAGCGCGTGGGACGGACTAGCTTAGCGCTACTCGTAGCAGCAATAGCCTTCGGTGGGCTTAGCCTATCGGCAAGAGCTGAGGATCGACCCGGGATTGTTCCGATGGTTACACTTCCGGACGGTTCTAAAACCCAGGAAGGTGCCACAGAAGCAAATGGGAAGTGGGTGCTGCCGGATGGTACGATTAGCTATCGCGTCAAAAAAGACGGTGGCCTCGATTGGTACACCTATTCGGGCTTCAAGAGGTACCATGATGTGGGCGGATGTCAGCAGTGCCATGGACCTGCCGGGCAAGGGTCGACCTACGCGCCGGCACTTGTCGATTCGTTAGAGACGATGGATTTCGCCACCTTCTTGGGCATTGTTGCAAGCGGGCGCATTCGGATGCAAGGGGATACCGAATATGTGATGCCGGCTTTGGGCGATAACAAGAATGTCATGTGCTACATCGAGGACATCTACGCTTATCTAAGGGCGCGTTCTCAAGATGCTGTCGGTGTGTACCGTCCCAATGCGAGAGTAAGGGATCCGAAGCCGGAACAGGCGAAGGTATACGAAAAGGAGTGTTTCCAGTGAGGAAGCCTTTTGTTTTTGCGTTCGCTACGTGCATCTTGGCTGGTCTGGGAATTTTCAGCGCACACGCCGTCGAAGGTCAGCGAGCCGACCTTGTGAACCGGCAATTGCTGCGAGTTTGCTCAGACCCCGCCAACATGCCGTTTTCAAACACAAAGCAAGAGGGGTTTGAGAATAAGATCGCGGAAATCATCGCAGACGAGCTGGGCGTGCCCGTGGAGTACACGTGGTTTCCGCAGGCAATGGGATTTGTGCGCAATACGCTGCTGGCCAAGCGGTGTGACGTGATCATTGGTACGGGGCAGGGCGACAAAGAGGTGCTCAACACGAACCACTTGTACCGGTCCGCGTACGCGCTTGTCTATCGCCGCAACAATGGGCTCGACGGTGTCGACAGCGTTCGCGATCCGCGCCTAAAGGGCAAGCGGATGGGCGCGGTGATTAGCACACCGTCGGCGACTCTCGTCGCCAAGGCAGGGCTAATGGGCAATGCCAAGCCCTATCGTTTGATGGTCGATCGCCGCGTCGATTCACCAGCCGAGGAGATGATCAAAGACATCCGCGGTGGTGAGGTCGATGCCGGTGTGCTCTGGGGGCCAATTGCCGGCTACTTCGCCAAGAAGGGCGGCGAAGAACTCGTGGTCGTGCCCTTGGTGAAGGACGACAAGGACAGCAGGGTTGAGTTCCGTATCACCATGGGTGTGCGCCATACCGACAACGAGTGGAAGCGGCAACTCAACAACGTGATCCGCAAACGCCAAGCGGATATCGATCGCGTGCTTCTCGAGTATGGCGTTCCGTTGATCGATGAGGACAACAAGCCGATCACGGAGCCGCGTGGGTGATGCGCGGGTGCGCATCGTGATGCGCTGGGACTCATTCGCACTCCTATGCCTGTGTTCAGTTTACGCGCTGGCGCCCCCAGCAAGTGCGGGTGAGGCCGTGCCCGAGCCTGCGCACTATCGCACCGACAACTACCTAAGCACCGTGCCTATGACACTGCGCGGCGCTAAGGCGCTGACTGCTGACGAAGCTGCGGACTTATGGAACAAGGACGGGGCCATCTTCATCGATGTCTACCCGCGGGCACCAAAGCCCAAGAAACTGCCGGCCGGCACGTTTTGGCGTGACCCGGTTCACCGGAGCATTGAGGGGGCTTATTGGCTGCCCAATGTCGGCTACGGTGGTCTATCCGATAAAGTCGAGGCATATTTCCGCGAATCGCTTGAGCGTCTAACCGGCGGCGATCGCGAAAAGGCCGTCGTGTTCTTTTGCCTAAAGGACTGCTGGATGTCGTGGAACGCAGCCAAACGCGCGGTGGAGGCGGGTTATCGCAATGTCTTATGGTTCAGGGACGGCGCCGACGGTTGGCAAGAGCTTGGTTACCCACTGGCACAGGTGAAGCCCCAGCCCCAATGAACGCAATAGGCGACGAGCTCTATGGCGCTCACTCCGTCATCTGCGCTCGGATCAGCCGCCCAATCTCGTAGACCCGCTGTTCTATCAAAACGGGGATCTCGCAAGCCATCGTCAAATTCTGCTCGCGCTCGCGAAAGATGCGCGCGTCCCACTGGTACTGCTGCTGCTCAGGCGTCAACGTAAGCATGGTGTTCATCTGTTCTTGCGGTGGGATCGCCTGCCTATTTTCTGCAAGCTTGCGGCCCTGCCGCTGCAGCTCCAAGGCGCGCGCTTGCTGACGTTTTTGATAGTTTACGATTTGCTTGAGAACGAACTGCCGGTCCTTGTTTATCTTGTTGAGCAGGCTGGCGAAGAGCAGCGTCAGCTTTTGGTCGCGTTGATCGGCTGGTTGCTTTTCGGCAAACGCCTTGATGGCCTTCTCAGCGTCTTCCAGGGATACGCGGCGGCTCTCCAGCACGTCGGCCAGATTCTTGATCTCGTTATCCTCCTCCCAGCCTTTGAGATCCTCGGTGGGGGGACCATCCCAGATCTGCGCTGAGGTCAAAGTTGCCACCTTGCGCTGGATACAGGGCCAGTCGGGCTCTTTGGGTTGCCCGGCCGCCGGCGCGGCCGCACCGGCGCAGAAGGCGGCCAGCATTGCCGCCACGCGCGTATGTTTAACAAGGCGCTGAGTGGATCGTCTGGACTTCATTGTTTTTAGCTTCCTCCTGGTCCGCCATACCGAGCGATCAATCCCTTTGAGGGATTGTAGGCGTAGATTGCGCCGCCGAGGAACACCGCTGTGAACGCGAGCACAACGGCGAGAGAGGTCCAGTCAACTTGTCCGTAAAGTGCAAACCGGATCAGCTCGATGGCATGTGTGAACGGGTTAACTTGACAGATCTGATAGAGCAGCACGCTCGACTCTCTGATGCGCCACAACGGATACAGCGCCGAGGACGCAAAAAACATCGGGAAGATGACAAAGTTCATCACGCCAGCGAAGTTCTCTAGCTGCCGGATTAGCGACGACATGAAGAGTGCCATCGAGCCCAGCATCAGGCCAGACAGGATGAGCGCTGGCAGGACGGTCAAATAGCCGAAGAGCGGTGGCTCAATCTCCCAGAAATAGGCCACCAGCAGAAATGCGTAGACCTGCAGCAATGAGACAGCGACGCCACCTACAAGCTTTGACAGAAGCAAGAACGACCGTGGGAAGGGGCTGACCAACAGTGTGCGCATGGCGCCAGTCTCGCGGTCGTAGACCATCGATAGGGACGACTGCATGGCATTGAACAGCTGGATCATGCCGATCAAGCCCGGGGCGATGAATACCTCGTACAGGACGTAGGTCTCGTAAGGCGGAATGATCGATACGCCGAGCGTTTGGCGAAAGCCGGCGGCAAAGATGAACAGCCACACGAGCGGGCGCACCAGTGCCGAGAGGAACCGCTCACGCTGGTGGAGATAACGCAGAACCTCACGCCAGACGATGCCCTTGAAGCATGTGAAGTAGGCGCGGGCGCCAAGCGGGGGCGGCGGCGCCCCTCCCCACGAGCGGCCCGCTACATGGTTTGCGCGTTGCAGGCTAACGCTCGCCTGGGTGGCCCTGCCGACGTTCATGCCGCTAACTCCGTATCCGTTATACCCGTCACGGCTCTGAAGGCGTCACTGACAGTTTTTGTGCCGGATTTCTCCAAGAATTCTGGAACGGTGCCGGTGAACAGAATGCGACCCTTGTGCAGGATGACCAAATGATCGGTCGGCTCGACTTCGTCGAACAGATGCGTGGCCCACAGTACACCGAGGTCTTCCTTGGCAACTAGAGAGCGAACGATGTTTAGAACGCTCTCTCGTGAACCGATATCGAGCCCGACTGTTGGCTCGTCAAGCAGAAGGAGGGCAGGTCGGTGCAGCAGTGATCGCGCAATCTCTACGCGCCGCGCCTGACCGCCGGAAAGATTGCGCACCTTCTCGTTTGCGCGTTCGGCTAGTCCAACAAATTTCAAAGCTTGTTTCGTGCGCAAACGCGCCTCGCGTCCGCGGATGCCGTGCAAGGCGCAGTGGTAAAGCAAGTTCTGTTTAAGGCTCAGGTCGAGATCCAGTGTGCGGCCTTGGAAGACCACGCCAAGGCGTTGCAGCGCAGCGGACGCACGACGGCGCACGTCTTGGCCGAGTATGCGAATCTCGCCGGTTACATTGTCGTAAAGCCGCGTGATAAGGGCGAACAGCGTGGACTTGCCGGCGCCATTGAGGCCCAATAGAACGACGAAAACTCCCCGCGGCACCTCAAGAGTGACGTCGTCCAGCGCAAGCGTTTCGCCAAAGCGATGGCTTACGTTGTTGACGACGAGGGCGGGGGTGGCCTCGGCTTCGACGTTTGGCTCAGACACCATATGCATTGCTTAGAGACGATTTTCCAGGAGCGTTCTCCTTTTTCAAGTCTTTGTTATTACGAGTATTTAAGTCAGGCTTGACCTGCGCGAAGGTTCTCCCGTCCTCGCCTTCTTTGATACAGTACTTCCGCCAACGCCACCTTGGACAACATTTCTTTTTGACGATGCGGCGTCAAGAGTGCCTGACCGAAGGTGCGTCCTGCCTCAGAATGGTGCAACGACAACGCCCCACGGATAGCGGCCCGTGCGGATTGATTTGATCACTTTCTGCTTGTCCACGTCGATGACAGAAACGTCGTTAGAGGTTCCGTTGGTTGTGAGCAAGAGCTTGTCGTCCGGCGTGAAGCCAAGTTGCCAGACGCGCTGTCCCACGAGCAGGTACTTCTCGACCTTGAGGGTCTCGGTATTGACGATTGCGACGCGATTGGCTGGTCCGAGCGCAACGAAAGCCTTCTTATCATCTTGCGTGATGCGTACGCCGACCGGCTGGATCGCCTCTCTCGTGACACCGCGGATTTCGAAGTTGACCTTGCCGATGATCTTGCGATCGGCAGGATTGATCACCGTGACGGTGCCGCCAACTTCCGAACTCACCCAGAGCTGCGTTCCTGCATGGTTAAAGATTGCGACACGGGGGCGGCTGTCGACGAGCACGTTGTCAAACGTCTTGTGGGTCTCGGTGCTGATGAAGTGGGCCATATTTGTCGTCTCCGACGTGTTGACCAGCACTTTCCCATCGGGGCTCATGCCCATGCCCTCTGGTTCAACACCAACTGGGATGTCGGTGAGAATCTTGCCCTGTTCGATATCGACCACGGTGACGAGGTTGTCGTCCTCATTGGCAATGTAGAGCGGGTTTCCGGATGGATGGAGGATCAACAGCTCGGGATCAGGCCCCGACGGCAGCGACTTGATGAACTTATAAGTATGTGCGTCGTAAACCTGGACGGTATTGTCGTCGCTGGCACAGATGATCAGCCACTTGCCATCCTTGGACAAGATGATGCCGCGCGGGCGCTGCCCCACCTTGAATGTCTTGATCACCTCGAGTTTTTCAGTGTCGATCACCGAAACGGTATTGTCCTTCTCGTTGGTGACAAACGCGGTGAAGGCCAGGGCCGCCGGTGTTGGAACCATGAGAGCTGCACAGAGGCCGAGTATCCAAGCAAAACCAACCTTAAAGCGCATT
>CAZURR010000118.1:0-5805 GCA_964622715.1 uncultured Hyphomicrobium sp.
AGATATGAGCTCGCCGACCAGGAACTCAGGCCCAATACCGCCTATGACCTCATCCTTGACGGCAACGCCCGGCTCAACCTGGCAACGTTCGTCACGACGTGGATGGAGCCGGAGGCCGAGAAGCTCATGGCCGAGACTTTCGACAAGAACATGATCGACAAGGACGAGTACCCGTTCACGGCCATGATCGAGGAGCGTTGTGTGAACATCGTCTCGCGACTGTTCAACGCCCCTAGCACGGGCGTGGGCGCGTCCGCGATCGGCTCTTCGGAAGCGGTGATGTTGGCCGGTATGGCGCTGAAGTGGCGATGGCGCGCGCGAATGAAAGCCAAAGGCAAACCAACCGACAAACCGAACATTGTGATGGGCAACAACGTGCAAGTCGTGTGGGAGAAATTTGCACGGTACTGGGAAGTGGAACCTCGCTACATCAAGATGGAACCTGATCAGTACACGATCACTCCGAAAGGCGTCTTAAACGCGGTCGATGAAAATACCATCGGCGTCGTGGCCATCCTCGGGGTCACTTACACGGGGGGCTATGAGCCGATCCAGGCCATTCACAAAGTACTGGCAAAGCACAACAGTGCGACCGGGCATGACATTCCCATGCATATCGACGCCGCGTCAGGCGGGTTCGTTGCGCCGTTTCTTCAGCCCGAATTGAAATGGGATTTTCGCCTACCTCTCGTTAAGTCCATCAACGTATCGGGGCACAAGTACGGCTTGGTGTACCCGGGCGTGGGCTGGGTCGTCTGGCGCTCGCAAGAGGATCTACCCGACGAACTCATCTTCCGCGTCAACTACCTGGGCGGCGACATGCCGACCTTTACCCTCAACTTCTCGCGACCCGGCAATCAGATCGTTGGCCAGTACTACAACTTCCTGCGCCTGGGTCGGGAAGGCTACACGCGGATCATGAAGGGTCTTCAGGAAACGGCCATGTACCTTTCCGAAAATATCGAGAAGATGGGACCGTTCAAGCTGATCTCTCGGGGCGACACAATCCCCGTATTCGCATTTGCTCTGAAGGATGCTGGCCGCTATAGCGTATTTGACCTCTCTGACAAGCTTCGCGAACAAGGCTGGCAAGTGCCCGCCTACACGATGCCGCCCAAGGTCGACGATCTGGCCGTGCTACGGATCGTGGTGCGCGAGGGTTTCAGCCGCGACCTCGCGGATATGTTGTTGGCCGATCTGCGCAAGGCCGTCTCGTATTTCGAGTCTCAACCCGTACACACAGCCAAAAAACCGAGCCACCGTTTCGCGCACATCTAGTTCGCGTGTCCGCTTTGAGTCAGAAGCGCATAAGTCGGCGCGCCTTTGATGTCCTCTGGATTGATCGACCGCTCTCCTGATCTTGGGCTCAAACAAAGTCTAACTGACAGCGCTATCACGTTGTGTTTCCAACGGAATCCGCGCGAGATACGATATAAACTCAATTATATTTCGAATACTATAGTATAGACGTGCATTGCAGTAATATTTATGTCAAATGCTCAGGAGATTTACAACATTATGAGCATCTATACTTCAAGGAAAAGCCACGTTCTCAAGTTGATGTTGCGCCGGGCTCAGGGGTTTTGATTAGGAGACATCAACATGTCAGCCAAGGTTATCAGCACTGCAATTATCGCCGGCCTGCTCTTCGCGTTCACCGTTCCTGCGTTTGCGGCGGACGAACCAACGACAAAAGCCGACTGCGAGCAGCAGGGTATGAAATGGGATGATGCGAGCGGCAAGTGCGTGAAGTAACTTAAGGGGCAAGGGCTAAGGCGGCGGGTCGACGGGCCTGCCGCCGGCTCTCGAAGCACAAGTCCTAGCAAAGCGGCCGTCCCTCAAGTGCATTCGTACGCGGAGGCGGCCGCAATTTTTACCAGACGCCAGCAGTCTGCGTTGAAGTGCCTCCCATGCGAGCAGCCCGGGGAGCGCTTAGTGCACACTTCTGCAGAAAATCGGAAAACGCGTGTGTTGCTATTTTTGAGCGCGTTTGATGTTGGCCAAGAACTGCTCAATCTCCCGGCTTTCAGGTTCCAGCTCCTTGAGCAGTTCGGCACGTTCCAGTGCTGACAGGTATTGGCCATCTCGGAACTCATAGCTGGCGAGCAATTGCAGAAGATCGCGGTCATAGGGGTTGCGTGACAACGCATCCTTCAAGAGCTCGATCGCTTCGGCGGGCTTGCCCGTATCGTGGAGCGCCACTCCCGCGACGTAAGCATACCGCGGGGCGTCCGGCGCCGCCTTCACAGCTTCTTTGAGTTTCTGGAGGGCCTCGTCAATGCGCTTTTGGCGGACAAACGATAAACCAAGCGCGTGCATAAGCACGGCTGACGCTGGATTGTTCTTGAGGCCATCCCGCAGCGCGGCTTCCGCGCCAGCCTCATCTCCTCGCGCCCGACGGTTCTCGGCGAGAGTGACATAGGCCGGAGCAAACGACTTGTCCAACTCAACGGCTTTCAGTAGCGCGGCTTCCGCATCGTCTCGCTGGCCGCGAGTGATATGGAGGTTGGCTAAGTTGACTTGCGATTCCGGTCTGTCGGCATTGAAGTGCTGGGCCGCAACGTATTCCTCGATCGCGGTGTCGAACAGTTTACGGTCTTCAGGTTTCAATTGCTGCTCGATCTGGCCAGCAAGCGCGCGGGCCGCATCCATGCGCACGACGCGTACATCGTCAGCGAGCAAAGACGGCAGAAGTGCAAGCCGTAACCGAGGGTCGGTGTCGGCAAGTGCCGCAATGGCTGCCATGCGGACGACTGGCTCGGGATCCTTCAGCGCGTCGATGACAATTGAAATTGACTTCGGCGTAAGGAAACGCCTCATTCGCGCAATGGCACTCGCGCGGGCTATGGCCGGCTGCGACGTATCCTTTGCGATCCGCTTGAGCAGGACTTGAGCGCCTGGCCCACCACTGTCGCCTGAATGAAAGGCCTGCGCATAAGTTTGAAATCCGGGGTTTGGCGACGGGTACCAGGTTTTGACGGCATCGGCAGCCCAGGTTGCCGTCTTGTCAGTGTGGCACTGATTGCAGGCGTTGGGCGTACCAAGAATACGCGTGAGATCCGGACGGGGAATTCGAATCGAGTGATCGTGCCGCGGGTCTACGATCATGTAGGTCGTTGTGGGCATATGGCAGCTTACGCATTCGGCGCCCTTCGAGCCCGAGCTGTGGTGGTGGTGTGCGGGTGTGTCAAACCGTTCGGGCGCATGGCATTTGGCACAGACGGCGTTGCCAGTTGCGCGAAGTTTTTGCGTATGAGGGTCGTGGCAGTCAGAGCATGTCACCCCAGCAGCATGCATGCGGCTTTGCAGGAAGGAGCCGTGTGTGTAGACCTCGTCGCGCTGTTGACCATCAGCATGGTAGAGGCTTTGCGACAGAAGGGCCGGTCGGAAAGCATCATGAAACCGCGCCGTTTGCTCATCGGAGAATTGGCTCCGTCTGGCATGGCAGGTAGCGCAGACTTCAATTTCCTTGCTGGTGTTGCGGGCCGTGGAGCGGGTTGCCGTGCCTGCTGACGACGGGGCCCACGTGACGCCCTTTCGTTCATCGAAGCTTGACCCAAAGCCCTTCCCGTTACCGTCGGAGCGCTGCCAATCATCTTTTTTGGAGGCCCAGGCCAGATGCTGCGAAGCTGGACCATGGCAGGCTTCGCATCCCACATTTATCTCGGACCAAGAGGTGTGGAAGCTATTGGTGGCGGCATCGTAGTTTTTCTTGAGATTGGTGGAGTGGCAATAGGCACACTGATGGTTCCAGTTTTGGTCGATGCCTGTCCAATGAAGCGGATGTCCGGCGGTTAGTTTCTGGTCGGGATAGAGATGGAACCAGCGTTGGCCACCCTCTTCTTTTGGCCGCGCATCCCAAGCAATGCCCAACGCTTGCAGCCGGCCATTGGGCAGCGAAATAAGGTACTGCTGAAGAGGAGCTACCCCGAAAGTATAGGGGACCTCGAAATCTGCAATCTCACCGTTGGGACCGTCGGTGCGGACCCAAAGCTTTCCGTCCTTCTTGAAGAAGGTCGTTTCCACACCGTCCTTGGTAAAGGTGCTTCCATCGAACGGGCCCAACACAGTCTCGTCCGTTGCCTCCTGCATGGCAGCGGCGTGTTGCGACATTCTCCATGAAGAATGCTCGCCTGGGTGGCAGTCCGCGCAGGCCGAAGAGCCAACAAACGTTGGCGCCGTCCTAGGTAGCGAATTGGGTGGTGCGCTCTGCTCCTCTGCGGCAACGCGGGGAGATGAAAAGTAGAAACCAAGACAAATGAAGATGAGCGCGTATGCTACTGCAATCGCAGCTGCTGCACGTAAAAGGCGATGAGTCGCGTTCTTACTCGTCGTGGTCACAGACATCTACCATCTAACGCTGACCCAACACCAAATGCAGCCTGAGCAGGGGTAACGCAAGGCATCCTTCTTCAGTTCTTTACCCGGGTCCAGTTTGATTGAGTGAGTTCGATTGTTGCCGAACCCTAGCTCAGACCTTTCAAGAAATGGCCAACTGCAAACGCCATTGCCGCAGCGATTCCTCCGATCACAAAGGTTTCCAAACCCGATCGCCACCAAGGGGCCAGCGCCCATTTGCTCTTTGCGGTGCCGATCAGGAAGAACACAATGCCAGTCATGACCATCGAGACTGTGAAGGCGGCTGGCATGTCGAAGGCGAACGGCAGGATGGGGACAGCGCCGCATATCATGAAGGCCAGAAAGGTCGCTAGTCCAGCGAGGAGTGGCGAGGGCTGGGTGAGCGAAAGGCCATACTCCTCGGTCAGCATTAGGTCGATCCAGTTTTTTTCGTTGGCTGTAATCGTATCAATGACATCTTCCAGGGTTTTGCCTTCTAGCCCCTTCTGCGCAAAGAGCTGGCGTACCTCTTCCCGCTCGCCGCCGGGATCAACCCGGATGTGCTTCTTTTCGATCTCGCGGATTCGATCAAGGTCGTCGACAACGGTTTTTGTGCCACTGTAGTTGCTCGCGGCCATCGAAAAGCCATCTGCAAGTAGGTTAGCAAGGCCCAGGATCAGGATCACTTTCGAGGAAAGTGCTGCACCCACAACGCCGGCAACAATAGCGAAGGTCGTGACTACCCCGTCAATTCCGCCATAGACGAAATCGCGGACATAAGAAGGTTTTTGACCTTCTATCAGTCGTGCAGCGATTGCAGCACGCTCGTGGCTGTGTTCAAGTTTCATGATCGTTCCGTTCTTGGATGCTGCCGCAATCAGTTCTTTTGGATAGCAAGCATGCGCGCGGCGAAGGCGAAAATGTAGCCTGTCGACCAGCCGAACATGAGTACGCCCGTGGCAGCTTCGAGCGGTCCCAGAAGACGCATGTGTTCAGGCAGAACCACATCAGCGTAGCCGACAGTAGTGTAGCTCGATAACGAATAGTAAAGCGAGGTCGCCATGTTGGAGAAGCCGCCTATTGCATAGTAGGCCGTTGCCCAGAATGCCGCCTGTGTCAGGTGTAATGCGAGCAAAACGGTGAAAACAAGAAACAGAAGCAGCACGTGGGAGCGCAGCATGTTGATGGCTTGCAGCCGCGAGTTCGTCATGGGCCGCACCGTCAGGTGCGCGACGGCAACCGCGTGGACTGCGACGCTCAAAAATACTAGCAACAGGGCTAGCGCCACGAGGCTGATCATTCCCACCAAGCCAATTTGTTGCCAAGCAAAGATAACCTGCGTGTTGATAGCAGAGCCGTCAAGCGTTCGCAGCTCGGTTGGTTAGGGCATCTGCGAGGGCTACCGACACGTGCGGCTTCGCGAATGACGAGATCTATCGCTGCCGCCTAATGCAGACGAAGCGTTGT
>CAZURR010000119.1:0-5734 GCA_964622715.1 uncultured Hyphomicrobium sp.
GGGGTGGACGGCAAAGACGTGATCGATCGCATGCATGGATTGATGAATGCGGTGCGCGATCGTGTCGATTACGTGGTTGGCGTAACGGACGCCCACACGAGTGCCGCAGAAGCGCTCAGAGACGGCCAGGGCGTGTGCCAAGACCACGCTCACATCTTCATTTCAGCGGCCCGTTTCATGGGTGTGCCGGCCCGCTACGTGAACGGGTATTTCCTCACCGATACGGTTGCGCCGTCAGAGGCTCACCACGCCTGGGCAGAGGCGTGGATTGGGGGGCTCGGCTGGCTTGGATTCGATCCGGCCAACCGGATCTGCCCATCTGAACACTATGTCCGTTTGGCCTGTGGCCTCGATTCCAGCTCAGCCGCCCCGATCAGGGGTACGCGCCGGGGAGGGGGCGACGCGGTGCTTGACGTTACCGTCGAAGTCCAGCAGCAAAGTGCTCAACAGTGAATCATTGAGCACCAATCGTGGCCGAAGGCCCATAACAACAGGTCGAGGTGGATGCGATGACCTATTGCGTCGCGATGCGACTGAATCGTGGTCTTGTGTTCGCTGCGGACACGCGCACGAACGCTGGCGTCGACAATATTGCGCAATATCGAAAGATCCACTTCTGGTGCGTGCCGGGCGATCGCGTCATCGTCTTGCTCGCAGCCGGAAATCTGTCGCTGACCCAGTCGGTCATCAGTCTTTTGAACGAGCAGCTGATTGACGCCGAACCGGACGCGACAACCATGCTGTCGGTACCGTCAATGTACCGCGCCGCACGGTTCGTTGGCGATGCGGTGCGCGAGGTTCGCTCTCTCGATGGACCGGCGGTCGAGGCGGCCAAGTCCAGCTTTGCCGGATCCTTTATCCTAGGCGGCCAGATCAGATCGGAACCTCCGCGCCTGTTCCAGATCTACGCGGAAGGCAACTTCATCGAGGCGTCTGACGACACACCCTATTTTCAGATTGGCGAACACAAATACGGCAAACCGATTCTCGACCGAGTTGCGCAGCCGACCATGCGTTTAGGCGAGGCAGCGAAGCTCATCTTGCTGTCGTTCGATTCGACGCTGCGCTCGAATCTATCCGTCGGGATGCCCATCGACATTCTTATCTACGAGTGCGACAGTCTCGATCTGCGCCGCGAAGCGCGCATCAGCCAGGATGACGAATACTTCAAGAAGCTCTCTGCGTCCTGGTCCGAAGCGCTACGTGAAGCATTTGCCAAGATTGAAGAATTCGATGTCTAACGTGGCTGTTACAATTTCGCGCTATTTAGTGGCAAATGGCGAGCGCCCATTGGCCGCAATTCCCATCAGGCGATCCGATCGGGTAGCCCTTTCCCGGATGGATCGGATTTGAGATGGGGCGGCACCCCAGGTCACAGCGATTGAAGCGGCCCAGGCCGGCGACCGAAGCGGAGAGCACACTTGAAAATTTGCATGATCGGTGCTGGCTATGTCGGTCTCGTTTCGGCGGCCTGCTTTTCTGAGTTCGGATGGAGCGTGACGTGCGTTGACAAAGACGCTGCGCGTCTTGCGGAGCTAAATTCGGGAAGGTCACCGATCTATGAGCCTGGTCTCGACGACTTGCTTGCGCGCAATATGAGCGCTGAGCGCTTGGTCTTTACGAGCGAACTCGGGCCCGCTGTCAAGAATGCCGATATTGTTTTTCTTGCCGTTGGGACTCCGATGCGGCGCGGTGATGGTCACGCCGATCTGTCCTATGTCTACGCCGCCGTCGAGGAAGCGGCGGCGCATCTCGACGGGTTCACCGTGATAGTCACCAAATCGACCGTGCCAGTTGGAACCAGTCGCGAGATTGAGCGCCGCATCTTGGCGGTGCGGCCGGATGGCGAGTTTGCTGTATGCTCCAACCCGGAGTTCCTTCGCGAGGGCTCTGCGATCCAAGACTTCGCGCATCCCGACCGCGTTCTTGTCGGAACGGACGATGACCGTGCGCGAGAGGTGATGGCGCAGCTCTATCGTCCGCTCGCGCTGCGAAATGCGCCGGTGATGTTCGTAGGGCGCGAGTCGGCTGAACTTGCCAAGTATGCCGCGAACGGGTTCCTGGCACTGAAGATAAGCTTCATCAACGAGATTGCGGACCTGTGCGAGGAGCTAGGCGCAAATGTGCAGGAGGTCGCCTCTGCGATTGGCAAGGACGGACGCATTGGCGACAAGTTTCTCCATCCCGGGCCAGGCTACGGCGGCTCGTGTTTCCCTAAGGATGTGAACGCGCTGATCCGCACCGCGCGTGAGGCCAAATCACCGGTTTCGATTATCGAGCAGGTGCAGCGTGTCAACGACGAGCGCAAGATCACGATGGCGCGGCGCATCCAGTCGGCGGTCGATGGTTCGTTCGACGGCAAAACGGTTGCGATTCTAGGTGTTACCTTCAAGCCCAATACCGACGACATGCGCGAGGCCCCCAGCTTAGTCATCATACCGATGTTGCAGGAGTTTGGTGCGACGGTCAGGGCCTACGATCCACAAGGGCGCAAGCAAGCAGAGCCGCTGCTGCCTGACGTTATATGGTGTGAAAGCGCCCTCGATGCTGTGAACGGCGCCGACGTCTTGGCTATTGTCACGGAATGGAATGAGTTTCGTGCGCTTGATCTACAAGCAGCGAAGGATCGTATGCGCGATAGTGTTCTTGTCGATTTGCGCAATGTGCTTCAGCCGGAGGCAGCCGAAGCGGCCGGATTTCGCTATAGCAGCATTGGCCGTTAATATTTGTCGAGGTCCGCTTTCACGGACGTACGCGTGACGTATTCCTCAAATGAATTCGTGAAGCAAGCAGCATTGACCGCTTCGCGCACGGCGCCCGGCGGATCCAAGGCCGCTCGCTAATTTTAGCAACCGGTGCAATATGCTTAACGGTTGACGCCCGATTGTGCGACATTGGGCTGAGAGCTGAATAAGAAGCTGCCTGACTACGAGAGTCCACGATTGGGGTATAAGATCGCGCAAGGCCGAGGCAATTTGTTATTTCCGGGGATGCGGCCACCAGCGATCTGGTTTGCGAGTAGACGGAGTTGGCGAGGCGTATCGCCGATAGAGGTTGAATTAGAATAGCAACGGAAGGAATGGGCCCTTTACGCCGGGTGAACGAGAGATGGCTCGTCAAGAGCCACAAGGGAGCGCTTCAAGGATGCCTCAGCCGCAAACGCTTGCTGGCTACTTTTCCGGTTGGGCGGGTACACGCCCAGCCCGATTGGCGATCGCTGCCACTGTGGGCGCACTGGCGGATGTCAGTTTGGAGATTGCCGATCTGCTGGCGAGAGGCTCGCTCGCCGGCCCGCTTGGGCGCGCTACGGGCAAACGCGGCGACGTCGACGAGCAAAAAGAGATCGACGTTTTGACCAACGATCGTATTGTCGCGGCACTGCGAGCAGCGCCTGTCGCGGCGGTTGCGTCCGAAGAGATGGATGGGGCCCTCCTGCTTAATGAAAAGGGGCCTCTTCTGGTTGCGGTGGATCCGCTCGATGGCTCCTCCAACATCGACGCCAATGCCTCAATCGGCATGATCTTCACAGTGTTACCGGCCCTGCAGCACAACGAGGAGCCATCCGCCTTTCAGCAGCCTGGTGTCAACCAGCTTGCTGGCGGTTTCTTCGTCTACGGGCCGCAGACCGTCCTTGTGGTGAGTGTTGGTGCGGGGACGCAGATCTTCACGCTCGACCGCCAGTCGGCAACATACGTCTTGACTCACCCGAAGGTCGAGATCCCACAGCGCACGAGCGAGTACGCCATCAATTGCTCAAACGCACGGCACTGGTACGACCCGGTTAGGATTTATGTCGAGGACTGCAACCAGGGCATACAGGGCGCCCGTGGCCGCGACTTCAACATGCGTTGGACGGGCTCACCGGTCGTGGATATCTATCGAATTCTATCGCGCGGCGGCATCTACCTTTATCCCGGCGATAAGCGGCGCGAGTTTCGCCACGGCCGGTTGCGGCTAATCTACGAGGCAAATCCGTTTGCATGGATCATTGAGCAGGCTGGCGGCATGGCGTCCACCGGCCGCGAGCGTGTGCTGGAGATCGTTCCTCAGGCCCTACATCAGCGTATACCATTGATTGCGGGCTCGCGCGCGGAAGTCGACTACGTTTTGCGGCTTCACGACGGGCGGCAGATCAAGGGCGAACGCTCACCGTTGTTCAGCCGCCGTGGTTTACTAAGGTTCTAGGCGCCTCATTTGCAGGTACGAGCGAAAAAGAGAGATAATGTCAGCAAGCCATCCCATTATTTCGGTCACCGGCTCATCGGGGGCCGGTACGACCTCAGTCCGGAAGACATTCGAGCAGATCTTTCGGCGTGAGCAAATCAATGCCGCCTATATCGAAGGGGACGCCTTTCATCGCTATGACCGGGCCGAGATGGATTGGGCGACCGCCGAGGCGCGGAAGCAGGGCAACAATCACTTCTGCCACTTTGGCGAGGACGCAAATCTCTTGGAAGAGCTTGAAGACGTATTCCGTGGCTACGGTGAAAACGGCACGGGTCGTACGCGCCACTACGTGCATGGCGAGCAGGAGGCCGAGCGGCTCGGCGCACCCGTTGGTACTTTTACGCCGTGGGAGGACTTCTCTCGCGGTAGCGATCTTCTATTCTACGAGGGCTTGCACGGGGCGGTGGTAACCGAGAACGTCAACGTGGCCCAGCACGCCGACCTCAAGATTGGCGTTGTGCCGGTGATCAACTTGGAGTGGATCCAAAAAATCATGCGTGACAAGGCCAAGCGAGGCTATTCCTTGGACGCCGTCACCGATGTGATTCTGCGCAGGATGCCAGCCTACGTGAAGTACATCTGTCCGCAATTTAGCCAAACAGATATCAACTTCCAGCGAGTGCCAACCGTCGACACTTCCAACCCCTTCATCGCCCGGTGGATCCCGACGGCGGACGAATCCATGGTAGTGATCCGTTATCGTGATCCGCGTGGCATCGACTTCGCTTATCTACTGTCGATGATCCAAATGAGCTTTATGTCGCGGGCAAATTCGATCGTCATTCCCGGCGGCATGCTCGATCTTGCCATGCAGCTCATCCTTACGCCCCACATCTTGAAGCTCGTGGAACGCAAAAGGCGATCGGCATAGAGGCTCACGGCATTTTATGCTTTAGAGGTTTTTATTGTGGGCGGAGGAGACGCCTTGGCTTCGCTTGCGCTAAGGTCATTAGGTGACGCAGAGCGATTCTCTATAGGAGCCCCGAATGGCCCGACCGATCACTGTCGCGCCCTCCATTTTGTCGGCTGACTTTGGCCGCCTGAACGAGGAAATTGCTGCGGTTGAGGCCGCCGGCGCTGACTGGATCCATCTCGATGTGATGGATGGTCACTACGTTCCGAACATAACCTTTGGTCCGACACTCGTTAAGTGGATCCGCCCGGCTACGGCCAAGTTCTTCGATGTGCATTTGATGATCGCGCCGGTCGATCCCTATCTGGAAGCGTTCGCGCAAGCTGGCGCGGATCAAATTACGATACACGCTGAAGCGGGGCCTCATTTGGACCGTTCGCTGCAGGTGATCCGCGCGTTGGGAAAGAAGGCCGGCGTGGCGCTCAATCCGTCAACGCCGGAAGACGCCATTGCCTACGTGCTGCATCACCTCGACCTTATCTTGCTCATGACGGTCAACCCCGGCTTCGGCGGCCAGACGTTCATTCCTGCCGTTCTTGAGAAAATCCGCCGCGTAAAAGAAATGATTGGCAATCGCCCGATTGATATCGAGGT
>CAZURR010000120.1:0-5700 GCA_964622715.1 uncultured Hyphomicrobium sp.
AACTCCTCTCACCGGCAGCAAACATAGTGGCCCAGTTTTAGGGGGGAAGGACACCAGCTCATAGTCGAGAGCGCGCGTGTAGGAGGGCATCACCACCTCGTCTCCGTCGGTAACGAAGGTGAGGTGGTTGCCCATGTAGTAGACCGGCTGACGATACCACAGTGCATGCGGTTTCAGTTTTGGGAAAATCGTGCCGGTCACCTTTTCGTATGTGCTCACGATTGGCGCGACGCGCGGCATGAAGCGGTGCACGAAGCCGCGGGCCGCATTGATCGCGTGCGCCTCGAAGAGCATAAAGTCGCGGTAGGAGCGCGGCGCAAAGGGGATCACAACGTCCTCCTCTCGGGTCTCCTCCGGATCGATGTCGCGCGCGGCCGCCGATATTGCGTCGCGCGCATCGGCCGGCGCGCCAAGCAGCGCAAGGATGTCGGTTCCCCACCGTATGGCAGCATCACTTAGTGTCGGCGCCAAGCATGCTGTCGCCTTCCCGACGGCCACCCATCCTTGGGGGGTCAGGAGTTCCAGATGCAAGTCAGGCCCGGTCCTGACGCGCCGCAGCTTCATCGAGGTCCACTCGCTTGTTACCTAACATAGCGTAGCTGCAAGTCCTGGCAGCTGCCTCATATTGTTACAAGATTGGTCGCGCGAAGTTGTCTTCAGTTCTCGCCCTATTTGTCCGTCCCCGCATCGCGACTTGCTTTAGGCGTTGGGACCCTTATGACAGTCCACGACAGGCAGCGCACGACGTTGTCATGTATTGGATGTGAAATTCTGATCGTTTGGAGGACTATACCCATGCATAAGATAGCAAAAGTGACAACCGTCATCATTGCGGCACTCTTTGCGCTGGCTATGACGGCTTGCTCAGGCCCGACCGAGAGCGACTTCGCCGGCAAGTGGAAGGTGGCCGACACCGCTGGCACGCCGTTCGAGATCACATTAGGCGATAATGGTACTGCGACTGGCAATCGCAGCGGCGAAGTAATGGAAGGCACCTGGAAAGTGAAGAAGGGGGCCGCGATCATCAAGTGGAAGAACGGCTGGACCACCAAAATCGCCAAGGAAGGCGATGGCTATACGAAGACGGCCTGGAACAAAGGCCTGACAATGAAAAATCCACCGACCAATACCTCGAGCGCTGAAAAGGTAAACTAACTGCGCTTGAGCCCAGACGATCAGCGACCCTCGCGCAACACGCGCTCCTGAAGAACGCCTTGCTTCCGAAAGAGCGGTGTGCGCGGGGGCGGATTGGGGATACGGCACGTTTTCTAGGTTGCCGGTGCGTGCTCGGCGGGCACATTTTTATCGCGCATTGAGGGCGCAAACGTGCCCTTTGATCCACGTGATGAGGCGCGCCGTCCACTGCATTGGCCATCCTCAATCGGTCGCACTCTCAAGGTGAAAGTGATCGACGACGCTTGGCTGGATCACGCGAGCGTGCAACGTCAACAAGATCAACTGCGCATCGAGACTGTCACCGGATTGCAGCGCGTCGTCTATTCGACGTTCAACTTGAAGCGTAAGATGGGCATCGTTCGCGCCCGCAAACGCCTCTGCCCCGATCATGCAGTAACCCACCAACTCCGCGGCCGCTCTATAGGATTGGGGTGCGGGCTCATTGCCGATCGCGTGTTCTTTCAGCAGGTTCACAACGGTGAGTTTGACTGCCTCTGGAACAAGTCGTGGATGGACGTCAACGGACCGAAGCGCCTGATCGAGCCGGCGCAGATCTTGAGATCGCCCAAAGATGCCAAACAGACCAAGTGAGGACCGTCGCCGAGTCATAAGCGTTGTCCATACAATCTCATTGCCGTCGGCATGGCCGATTCTGAGAGATGCCTCACCGCGAAGGGCTGATCGTGTACTATCCCGCCAGCAGGGGGTTGTGGGCCGTTTTGTTCAACGCCTGCTCGAAAAATACCAGGAGAAAACATTCGACCCGGCTGAAGACCGCCTCTCCAGCTGCGCCAGGCTCGTAATCGGAGCCGGCGCTACGCAGTAAGCTCGGCCCGGTTCCCCGCTCATCAAAGTTGGGAAATGACGGGATTTCCTCGTTAAACAGAAGTACTATTCTCCTCCGCCTAAACCATTGGAGGGTACGATGGCCCTCAAAGCGGCCAAACCAGCTTCCCCCAAATACGAGTACAACACCGCTGAGATCGGCGCACTTGCGCATCTTTATCGCGGCGAGGTGTACCGCAGTACAATCTGGCGAACGCGTCTCGACAATACGACGAACTGGGCTGTGGTGACGTTAGGAATTGCCCTTTCGGTAACCTTCGCCAGCACAAGCGCCTCGCCCCTGCCGCTGTTGCTCGTTGGCATCCTCAGCGTTGTGTTCTTGGTTTTCGAGGCGCGACGCTACCGCTACTTCAACGTTTGGCGCGCGCGGGCGCGCTGGATGGAGACGCACTTCTATGCCCCCATGCTGCGTGGAGAGGGTGTGAACGCTGAGAGCGGCTGGCCTCAGATACTGGCCCAGGACTATTGCGAACCGCGCCATCATATCAGTCTGGCGCGCGCTATCGGGCGGCGGTTGCGCCGGACCTACATGTGGATCCTCGGCATTCAGGCGCTGGCCTACTTCGGCAAAATAGCAATTCACCCGGTACCGATTTCAAGTTTCGGCGAACTCGTTCAGCGCGCCGCCGTCGGGCCGATCCCCGGAGAGTGGATGCTCATTGGCGGTCTCTTGTTTAACGGTAGCTGGATCATATTCGCAATCGTCACGCTCTACCTCGATCGTACCAAGCGTGCGCCGGGTTCTCCCCGCGTCGCCATGGGTTAGCGACATGAAGCCCGCCTGTTATTGCCGATCGGATTCCGTGAGAGCCAGATTAGCGTGCACGTTGTGCGCGTCCGATCAGTTGTTCTGCTTCGGTAAATAGAGCCGAGTCGACTGTTTTGCCCGAGGCGGCGACATTCTCGTCAATCTGTTCTGGTCGGCTGGCGCCAATGATCGCGGAGGCGACATTTGGCTCGCGCAGGACCCAGGCGATCGAGAACTGGGCAAGCGTCAGGCCTGCTCTCTCCGCCAGTCCCTTCACACGTTGCACCGCGTCGAGCACAGGGCGGGATAGCCAATTCCTATCAAGCATTGTGCCCATTTTGGCGCTTGCCGCGCGGGAGTCATGCGGCGCCTCGGCGTCCGGCTGGTACTTGCCGGTTAGCACGCCCTGCGCCAGAGGCGACCACACGATCTGCGAGATGCCGTTCGCTCGGCATAAGGCAAAAACTTCCGCCTCGGGCTCGCGCCACAGCAGTGAGTACTGCGGCTGGCTCGATACAAACTTGGCGATGCCAGCCATGTCGAGCGCAGCACGAATCTTCTCGACGGGCCATTCGCTAAAGCCAATGTAGCGTACCTTGCCTTGGCCAATGGCGTCGGTCAGCGCCTGCATCGTCTCGTCGAGCGGCGTTGAGGGATCATAGCGGTGGCATTGGTAAAGATCGACATAGTCGGTCCTAAGCCGCTTCAAGGAGTCATCCAGCTGTTTGAAAATTTGGGTGCGCGACAGTCCTCGATCGCTAGGACTCATTGGGAAGAAGACCTTGGTCGCCAGCTGGTAGCTGGCACGGTCAACACCGACGAGCGCCTCGCCGAGAACCGTCTCTGCTGCGCCACGCCCATAAATGTTCGCCGTGTCGAGCAAGGTGATGCCAACTTCGAGGGCGCGCTTTACGCAGTCTATGGCACGCTCTTTGTCGACGCCTCCAGAGTAAGTGAGCCACGACCCCAGAGAGATTTCAGAGACCATTAGGTCGCTATTCCCAAGTCGCCTACGTTTCATGGTCTCAGCTTCCTTAGTCTGGCAACAAGCGTGCCGCGCTCTTGCCTCGATGGAAGAGCCGCTCTATCAGGTCTTAGCCCGCACGCGCTTGCCTTGAAAGACCTAGGATCGGCCGCCGACGTGTCATCTCCTCGTGGGCTCTAGGATACGCAAAAGTTCGCGGCCTCTTGGGAAATCGGGAAGGCAAACATGGAAAATGAAGAAGCTGTTGGTCATTTCGGCTTCCACCTCGTTGGTGGCAAGGACGAGCCTCATCCGAAGGATCCCGCCATTCAGACCTATGTCATGTCGAGCGCCCTCAGCCGGTCGGCGAATCTAGCGATCTCATCGCATCTGATGACCCCAGCAGAGATCGATCGCTTCATCGACGACGCGGTTGCTACTCTTCAAGCGATCCGCATCGACGCAAAGAAAGCGCTGGCAACGGCCAACCGCTAGTACGGTTAGCCGGGCTTCTATCTTGGCGGTGATAGGCTATCTGGCGAGGCTTGGTGGGCGAAGGGTTCTATTCTGCCTCCTCTTCCTCGTCCTCACCCTCGTCCCACAGCTCACGGGCGGTTCCTACAGGGCAATCGTTCTCAGTATCCAGTGTCTCAAGGCTTACGCCTTCGCGCAGCGCTTCTTCGGCTTCGGTCTCATCACACTCGGCAAGTGCCATGTAGGCGCCAATGAAGCGCTGCTCCCATTGTTCCTTGGTGACCATAGGTGTCCCTCCGTTGAAGCGATTGTTCGGCAGTTTCAGTTTGCGTAGGCGGGCGATGCCAGTCGCCCGCCGCCAAAAGCATTGCCATGCCACGAGGGGAATCTCTCGATGACAGGACGACAGTGCAAGTACCTCGGTGTACTTTCCACAGTTCCGGCTTGCCTTGCTGCTCCAGCCACCGCGTTTAGGCCTAGCTGAAGCCTGATTTAGTCACGATTTAGCGCCCCTGCCACCGGACGGAAAAAGAGCGCCTCACCTTTTATGTGGACGAAAGGTGGGCGTCGCGTGCCACCATTCCTTTCAGTCCCGAGGATTACGTATTGTGACGGGTTGGCGGAGGGTCTTGGCAAACCGAACAGTCGTGTAGTGTAATCAATCCATGGAAAGTTATTTTGCATTGATCGCTGCCACGGCGTTGCTCGTTGTGATCTCCGGGCCAAATGTTGCATTGATCGTCGCAACTAGCCTAAGTCGAGGGACACGCCACGGGCTTTTCACTGTAGCTGGGACCACTTTGGGCGTCGGAGCCCAACTTGCGTTCATGGTCTTCGGTCTTATGGCATTGATTGGGATCGCCGCTACTGCGTTTGAGTGGTTGCGGTGGGCGGGGGTCGTCTATCTTCTGTACCGTGGAATATGCGCATGGAACGCCGCAACTGAAGACCTTTCAACGATCGCAGCCGACAAGCGGCCTGGCAGAATCTTATTCTGGGGAGGCTTTGGTGTAGCGCTGGTGAACCCGAAGACGCTGCTCTTCAATTCTGCATTCCTGCCGCAGTTTATTAGCGCTGATGCGGACCTTAGCATCAGTGTTCAACTGATCGTCGTGTGTTCGATTTTTCTGGGCGTCTTGGCGTTGGGAGATAGCGCTTGGGCTATACTTGCTGGGCGCGCGCGGCCTAGTTCGTCGCTATGCAAGTCTTCGAAACAAGGTGACCAGCGCCTTTTTCATCGGTGCGGGTGCAGCAGTTGCTTTTTCGCGCCGCTAGCCAGGTTTTCGCGATTTCCGTAAAGGGATTTGGCGCAGAGACGTTGGACCGCCTGCGGCAAATCTCGGCCGGTTGGCTGTGGAGGCGCAATCGGGTATAAGCGCCGGCCTGACGGGCGATTGACCGTCATTGGGGGCCCGTAGCTCAGTGGCAGAGCACCTGACTTTTAATCAGGGTGTCGATGGTTCGATCCCATCCGGGCCTACCATCGATTTCA
>CAZURR010000121.1:0-5645 GCA_964622715.1 uncultured Hyphomicrobium sp.
TGCGCGCCTGACGAATATCACTCCTCAAACCATTTTGCCTATAGTCAAGACTGAGATCGGATGGCGGCTTTGAAAGTTAACGGGACGCTTGGCCGAAACGCCGCCGGACACGAACCAACGGCGTGCTGTCTTGAAGTGCGGCGTCAGGCGGCTGGTCAGCCAGCCGAGGTTGCCATCGGTATTGGGATGTTGCGTATCCATATAGGCCTCAGTCGCCTTCACCTTCGGTCGTAATATGCAGCACCCGGCCACAATGCTTGCAATGAACCGCATCCGTTTCGTGGCGTACCAAGCCGCAGTCCGGGCACTCGAAATTGACATGCGGCGGGCGAAAAATTGTCTGCACGAGCCGCAGGAAGAGAGCGACGCCGACCAGCAGAATGATGATCGAAAGTACACGCCCCGTCGTGCCCTCAAGCGTGATGTCGCCGAAGCCCGTCGTGGTAAGCGCCGAGATCGTGAAATAGAGAGCGTCGAGGTAGTTCGTGATCTTGGTGTTGGTGTGCACCTGTAGGACGTAGACGAGTGCTGTCATGAAGAACAGGAACACCAGAAGGTTGACGATGCTCTGGATCACGTCCTCGTTGCGCTTGAAGAACAAAAACTGCTCACGCAAGTCGGCGAGAACCCGGTAGGAGCGAAGCACCCTGAGTGCCCGCAGGACGCGCAGGAACAGGAAGCTATCCAAAAACATGGGCAGAAGGAGCGTAATGATGACGATGATGTCCGTCCACGTCGTAAATTCCCTGAAAAGTCGCCCAGGGCGCTCGGCGATCCAGACTCGTGCTGCAAGATCCGCAATAATGACAAGCGCAATCACGCCGTCGACCCAGTAGATCCAAGCTGACGGGTGCACCATCGACGTAGCGATAAAAAAGACGACCGAGGCGACGTCGAATATGAGCATCGCAAAACGAAATATGCGACTGCGCCGATCCTCACCGTAGTAGAAGTCGCGGGCATTCTGCTTGCTAAACTCCACGGTGGGCCTCATTGGCATATATCGAAAGCAGTAATGTGGTTCGCGGCCGCATCGGGCTAATTGATAGCGGTTTGCAACATTATTCCAGCCCCGTCGCAGATGAGAAGGAACGGACTCACATCGTGTCAACATTGTATTCGAATGTGCCCGGCATTGAGGCAGTTATCGATCGTCTGCCCGACCAGCCGTTTGCGCTTAACGAGAACGACTGGCGCGACCGTGATGATGCCAGAACAGTACTTCCGGCGCAGGTGACGAACTACGAGCAAGTCCTCAGGCTCCACCGCTGACCTCACAACTGCGAACTATAAGGAGATTGGGCGTAGATGATCAGAGGATATATCTCAGTTCTGCTTCTGGTGGCCATGTTCCTTTCGGGTAGCTCGTTATTGCGGCGAATTACAAAGACAAGTGCGCCCGAACATGTTTTAAGGATGCAGAAAACAATTACTCCAAGTGCCAACGAGCCAATGAAAGAACAAGGCTCTTCAAGCGCGATGAAGCGATCATCACAGACTGCAACGAGCTCATACCCTTACTCACACAATGCTTATCCAAATGTGGGCGCGGCTGACACTAGTGGCGGCGAAGTACAAATGCGGACTATGACCGATCATCAAGCGCGCGCGTTGGCTCGAAGCGCCGATTTCCGCTTCTGGGGGTAAAGCGGACATCATCTGGAGCCTCCCGGACTCACGGCAAGGATGGAAAATCTGGGCGGCGGTAGTCATGCACCATGTCGCGCAGGCGCTCCGGCGCTAGCACCTCGACGTTATCTCCCCACAAATAGAGGTGCCAGCACATTTCAAGGTGGCCGGCGGCCGAGAAGCGCACGATCATCGAGCCGTCGGGCTGATCCTCGATCACTTGACCAGGGTGGAACTCAAAGCCGCGCGCATGATCCGCTGTTTTGGGGCTAAACCGCCAGACGACCTCGCCGTATTCGTCCTCGTTCTGAAAGACACCGAAGGCGCGATCGGCGAAGGTCTGCAAATTGAAGCTGGGGTCACGCTCGAAGGACTCCTTCGACACCTTCGCCGTGCGGATGTTTTCAACGACATAAAGACGTAAAGGACCGGATGCTTCGTCCTCGGGTTGGGCAACGAGGTAGCGGCGCAAACCTGTCAGTAGACCGTAGGGCGCAATGCGCCTTTTGCGCGGCATTTGCTCGTCGCGCGATTGGTACTCGATCTCAAGCAGACGGCACGCCTTGATGGCCTCGGCGATGGCGGCGGCGATCTTGCGATCGATGCGCTGTCGTGGCCCCGGACGCGTCGCCAAGCCTTGTGCTTCGAGGAGGGCTTCATGATCAGTCTCCAGACGCGCGACCTTGGAACGTGGCACTAGTGCCAGGATCTTTTCGCGCAGGTTCAAGAGATCATCTGCCTCGACGGCTAAACTTGAACGCTTCAGCGTCTCGATGGCGAGATCCAGGGCCGCCAGCTCTTCGGGATAGAGCGACATCAGATCGCGCAGCGCGCCCGACGGCAGGTGCCAGCGCTTACGTCCTTCGTCATCGACGGTGACGTGGGTATCGGGAAACTGCGCTTCCAATGCACGCAGCATGCGCTGGGCCGTCCGCTTCGATATGCCGAAGCGCTCGATCACGTCGTCGAGGGTGACGCCGACGTGGCGAGCTGCGACGAGCGTGGCGAGAGCGAGAAGCTGCTCGGCTTTCCAGAACGACATCGGTCACTCCCATAGCCAGCCGCACCGCTCTCAACATATCACCTCAGCGCACGCGAGTGACAGTTTCTGTCACCCCTGGGTGTATACACATTCAAGTGGAGCTATCCGATTCATAAAAACTCAGATGCGCGCTCCTGCTGCCTGGGATGCAGCCACGTCGCGTAAAGGCGCCAGTACGACTCTCCTAGCGTCAGCCACGAGCCAGCACCTTCGTGACCCCGTCTCTCGCGCTGAGTGACCGAGCTTTGAGCGTAGGCGCTGCGTCTCCACGCCAAGCAACCAAATCACAACGGAGCAACCATGAAAAATATCATCCCGCTAACACCACATCTTAGTTCAGCAATCATCGCCGAAGATGAGGTAACGATCGGCAGATTGTCAGCTTTGCTCGAAACAGCATTTATTGATCACATCATTGATGACGATGGCGACCTCTACATCACCGATGGGGTAGACTTTCCCTTGTGGGTCACCGTCGTGACAGACCGTAAGCTCATATGCCTATGCACCTGCTATCGCATCGACGATGAGCCGGGACACGATTGGCTCAGCCGGGTCAACGATATGAACTGGAATATGATGGTGGCACAGTTCAACTATCACCCGATTGCGGTCACGGCTAACTACTGGATGATCTATGAGGATGGCCTAAACGTTCGGCAATTCATAAAGATGCTGCGCGCCTTCAGCAGTGCTTTTCGAGAGGGCCTTATGTTGCACGACGGTAAGAGCCGGAACGTGCCCCACCCGTCTTTCGTTGGTATTGAAAATGAAGCCGTCTCACGGAGCAGCGATACCGTGCCGGCATCACCATCAGAGACAGCGGTTGATGCCGAGTAGACCTTGCTGAACCAGATTTTCTAGTTGCGCATTTTTCCTACCGGCCGGGGCATCGGAAGTCGGCTCGCCTTACGTTGGCCCGTCCTGGGCAGATTGGGCCGGCACCACCATTCAGCGATTTGGGGAACTTGCCATGTGGTCGCGATTGATCGCCTGCACCATGCTTATTTGCTTGCCTGTGATGACAGCCAATGTGCCGGCCCGCGCTCATGGCCCGTGCGCGGAAGGACTGCTCATTCATTCAAGGATCGATGACGATACCCTCGTTCTGCATTGGTCGGGCAGGATCGGCTTTGAGATGGGCGAGAAGATCGCGAGTGAATTTGACCGGGTCAAATCCCGGATTAAACGAGTGGGCCTTAGCTTGACCTCATGCGGTGGCGACCGCGGAGAAATGGAAAGGACGGTTGCCGTTCTGAGACGCATAAAGAATACCCACACCTTGAATACTCTTGTCTGGCGTGGCGCAACGTGCGCGTCCGCATGCATCCCAATATTCCTGCAAGGAGTCCGTCGACGGGCCGCGCTGACAAGCGTTTGGGTTTTTCACGAGAGTCATGTGGAGAGACTCGATCCAAAGGATCCAAATAGCAGAATAGTGGCAACCCACGACGTTGCGACACAGCGCATCCTGAAAGACTACTATGTGCCAGCCGGCGTCTCGAAGGCATGGCTCAAGCGACTTCGCAAGCGTATCAAGAACGCCGAATGGTGGCAGACGGGGAGCGATCTCTGGTACGACAAGAGCCGCATCATCACCATTCCGATTACCAATCGTTCCCCGCGTAGCGCCGAGGAAAGGAGACATTTTTCCCCTCCGGTGGTCTGTGGGTCCTTCTGCAGAGGATGAAAGATCATCCGTAATGGTCGGGATTGGGTACAGAAAAAGTTTGCCGGGGACGTCCGCTTTGCGCCAAAGGGGGGCATATTGTGAGCCTGCTTCCCAATCTTTCTCAGGCCCAGCGGTGATGGGGAGCGCTCACGCGCTCCTGGCTGTTGCATGAGGTCATGCTTCGGTTATCAAAAACAGCCTTGGTGTAAAGGTGGACCGCACAACGACGGAGCGTATGTTCCAGGACTATTTCGAGAGCTAACTCAAAGATTGCCCAACAAGAGGCGCGATCCGAGAGGCCAGCCGGCAGCCTGTCCAAAGGTGAACCATGAAGCGCATTGCAATCGTCGGTTCTCGTTCTCGAACGGATCCCGAGACAGTTGATCGTCTCGTGACCCACCTGCCGGCTGGTACGACTATCGTGTCGGGTGGTGCTCCTGGTCCGGACACTTGGGCAGAGGAAGCCGCAAAGAGACACGGCTTTGCAGTCGAAATCTTCCGGCCCAAGCTAGATGACGCAATCAGCCAGGGGCAGAAAACTCGACGTTATCACAAAAGGAATCAGGAGATCGTAGACGCAGTTGACGAAGTCTTTGCCTTGGTAGCACAGCATCGAAAGGGCGGCACCGAGGATACGATCCGTCGCGCAATAAGGAAGGGCATTCCGGTCACGCTGTTGTAGCGACTGGCAGCGCTCCCTATCGAGGAGGAAGTATGTCTGTTGCTCAGGAATTCATCGACCTATTTGTCCCAATCGACGTTATCCGTCGCAAATATCCTGGCGGATGGGAGCAGTGCCTGCGTGACTACGGGGCCGTAATGGGCAAGGCCGTCTGGCATGACGATTGGCTTTTCCGAGAGGGTGCAATGAGTGGCGCAGATATTCAGTGGTTGGTCTCAAGATGGCAGAAACGCGGATTTGAGGTACATCGCGAAGAAAATGGGCGCCCGGTCGAATGGTTAGACGTGTGCGTTTCCGAAAAGATGCTTGGCGGGCCTACACTAACTTGCAAGTGGATCGCCTACGATCCGGAGTCGGGTGGGGCATACGTGAAAGGCCACCTACCTGGACCGTTGATCGGCCCCAAAAGATAGTTTTGCTCGACACGAAATCTTGGGACGGTTGGCAATGGTCTGAAGCTTCACGGTCAGATCGGCACTGGCGGCAGAGTCAATTCTCGGTGGTTGCAGGCCCCCGCAACCATCAATAACGTACCGCTGTCTCCAGAGGACAAGCCGAACGGTGTCGCGTTTTTTTGTTGTCGGCTCATGTCTGGCGCGGGACAACCGACCGAGAGGGGA
>CAZURR010000122.1:0-5327 GCA_964622715.1 uncultured Hyphomicrobium sp.
ATGGCTCCGGTGAGGCACATAGCGCGCAGGCGTTCGTCGCGCCGCAATTCCTCGGGCATCTCCACGTCGCAAACGGGATCGGAGAGGATGAGCCGTCCGCGCGGTTGCAGAACGCGGTACATCTCACGCAGCGCGCGCTTCAGGTCGTCGTCGTAGAATATGTTGAATAGGCAGTTCTGCGCAGCGACATCGATCGTTTCATCATCGATGGGAAGATGGAGCGCATCGCCCTTGCGTAGTTCGACGAATGAGGAATCGAACCAGGCATTTTGCCGCTCCGCCTCGTCAAGGTTCTCGCCGCAAACGGTGAGCATCTCATCGACCACGTCGAGACCGACGATGGCGCCTTTTCGGCGGCTAAAGTAGGCGAACTGCAAAACCTCCATCCCGCCACCAATCCCCACGTAAAGCACGGTCGGACTGCCGACGAGATCGCGTGGATTCACGGTGCTGCCGCAGCCGTAGTTCATCTGCAGCATCCGGTTCGGGATGGCGAGATCGGGCAGCTGCCAAATCGGGGTGGTGGTACAGCACAGACCCTGCTCCGGGTTGAGGGCCGCTTCTTTGTAGAGATTACGGGTTGTTGAGTGATACATGGGGGCGATCCATAAGCCTGCGCTGTGAACTAAGTGAGAGAGTTTAAAAGAACATAGGTCGTCGCCGCAATGGCCGCAGCGATAGGCAACGTCAGAAGCCATGACAGAAGTATGCTTCCGACGACACTTTTGTTTGCTGAGCCATTGACGATACCGATGCCGGTAATGGAACCAACCGAGACGTGCGTGGTTGAGACCGGCATGCCGAATTTGCTGGCGAAGATGACAAGGCCCGCCGTAACGAGATTGGCCGTCAACGCCTGTCCGTCATTCATATCGGAGATCTTTTTGCTCATTGTGTGCGCGACTCGTCTCGCCTGCACCAAGCCGCCGATCGCCATAGCGGCGGCAATCGCGACCATGCTGTGTCGAATGTCGAGCACTTCCACGACGAGCAAGAGACCGACAATCTTTGGCGTGTCATTGAGACCGCGCGCAAAGCTCACCGCGCCGGCACTCAAGTAGTGTGCAGAATCGACGACACGTTGCGCGCTAAGCCCAAGAAAGTGGCCGTTGTATTTGTCGACGCACTCCTTTTGGTCCGCAATCGTCAGCGAAACGCCGGCGGTCGCATCGGCCGGCGCATATCGCGCGGCTTCGCCGCCAAGTTGACGAACGGGAACGAACTGGTTGGACCCAACGCAAATGCAGCTCTCCTTCTCAAGGCCAAGAGACGACGCCACCAAATGCGCAATCTTGTAGAAGGGCATTGTCAGCAACACCGCTATAAGGGGGCTTAAGAGCAGCGGGAGCAGAAATACGCCCCCAAGCAGGCCCAAGTTGACTTCGCTTCCTGCCGCAACAAATCCTGTGCCAGCAAGCGCGCCGATCAGCGAGTGCGTTGTGGAAATCGGCAGGCCAACCACCGTCGCCAGCATGACGGTCGCACTTGCGCCGATCGCCACGGCGAGCAGGAAGCTCGGAGCGTTGGCTATGACATCAGGGACAAGGCCCCTGCCTGAAAACGCTTTGACGAGCTCTGCCGCCAAAAACACGGAGCTGATGGCGCCGGCCAATGTCGCCAGCGTGGCAACCGCCAGTGCTCTATTAAAGCTGGCAGTGTTGCTGCCATGGAGTGTCGCCACACCCTTGAAGTTGTCATTGGCGCCGTTCGAGTAGGCCAGGAAGAGGGTGGCAATGAAGAGAAGTGCTACGAGCAGCATTCGAATTCTCAAGTTTTGGGGCGCCGGTCGCTACTCGAACGTATCGCGATCGCCTGCAGATCGCGCCAAGCGAGGGGTCCCTCGAACCACCACACGAAGGCCTATCGCAGCCTAACAGTCATATTCGAGACCACAGGGCTCGACGTTACAAGGGTTTGGCCGATCCCGGCTGCCCAGGCACGGAACCGGGCGTTAGCGCGGAATGCTCCGTCTTCTCCCAATAGAAGGGCGCCCAAGCCAACTGCCAAAGTGCCCGATAGGCGGCAAGCGAGATTGCAAGCCAGTAGAGCGGCATGAGGACAGCGTGGGCGGATAGCCGGAGCCTGCCGCGGCGCGCCGAAGCAGCCGTTCCTAGCCATATGGCGCTGACGTGGCCGACGATGAGATTGAAGACGCCAATCCACAACAGCGACCGGCCTAACCCCGATTCTGGCAAGATCAAAAGCTGTCCGTGCCAAAGATCGAAGGCAAGGAGCACGTAGAACCAAGGATGCACAAGCGCCGATAGGATAAGGCCACCCATGAGCACTTGAAGGCCGACGAAGCGCCGCACACCTAGCTCGCGCCACAAGCGATGGGGCTCGCGCATGTGTACCAGGTAGGTTTGAATCCAGCCCTTGAGCCAGCGTGTGCGCTGGCCAAGCCATACACGGAACGTAGATGGCGCCTCCTCCCAGGTGGCTGACGGCAAGACGCCGACTTGCCAACCGCTACGAGCCAAACGAATGCCGAGGTCAGCGTCCTCTGTCACATTGAATGGATCCCAGCCGCCAACGGCATTGAGAACGGTGCGAGGGAAGTGGTTCGATGTGCCGCCTAAAGGCACGGGCAACTTTAGATGCCCCAAGGTCGGCAGGATGCAATCGAAGAGCGCCGTGTATTCGATGGTGAATTGGCGCGTCAGCCAGCTCGTATTTGAATTGTAGATGTTGAGCTGCGCCTGCAAACAGCCGAGCCGCTCTGGCGCGTCGCAAAACACGGACAGCGCACGACGGAGTTGTCCCGGATCGGGCCAATCCTCCGCGTCATAGACGACGATGTAGGCCCCGGTAGCGAACTGCAAAGCGTACTGACAGGCGCGCGGCTTCGTGCGCGGCGCGCCGTCGGGTACAACGAGAACGCGCATGTGTGAACTAACGTCGGCACTGCGCAATGCCGCCTGCGTCGCTAGTTCGATGCTTTCGACGATCAATAGCACTTGTAGCTTGTGCGCGGGATAGTCGATGGCGCGCAACGCGCGGACAAGATCTGGCACGATAGCCGCCTCACCGAAGAGAGGCACCAGTACCGAGTAGAGGGGAAGGTATTCGTCCTCCAAACGAGCCGTGCACGCTGCACGTTCCAAAACGGGCGGGTTAAAAAAGTGCCACAAGGCGACAGCCCGCAGGGCGACCACGAACAAAAAGGGGATGGCCAATAGAACGGGTAGCGCAACGAACGTTGCCTCCGCCGCCGCCAATACACCGGCGCAGACGATAGTTGCTAGGCTGGCGAAAACAACCGACTGCCAACCCCACAAACCGCTCGAAGCTGAGAATTCCGGCGAGCGCAGGGCAAGCCCGTGCACAGCCTCTTGCAATTGGTCAGAATCGCACGCATGTGCTGCCGAAGTGTCGCCGCTTGGCAAACCATCGGCTAGCGGCAGGACCTCCGCCGCCTCGACGAGCGAGAGATCATAGGCCTTTGCTTCTTGACGAGCACGCAACACGAATTTATCGACCTCCCCCCTGGGCCGGAAACAATGATCTTGCCATAGTGTTTGGTATATTCATAGCTGGGGCAAACCCAACCCTTTAGCCGGTGATTCATTGAGAACCCATGCGCGAACCGCGGTACTCAGACCTTTTCGGACTGCCATTAAGTCGCTTGACCGCCTCTCTCGAAAAGGCGTGCCGGGCGCCGGTAGTCATTACGTGCGCAGTCGTTTTGGCACTGACGATTTCCGGTGGCGTATCACTCGCTCAGTTCACTGACAGGGGAACCCTCCCGGATACAACTGCGGACCCGGCCAGTAGGCGCGTCGTCATACGCTTCGTGACCGAGAGCGACTACCCTCCATTCAACTTCTATGATGAGGACGGCATTCTGGCTGGCTTCAACGTCGACGTCGCGCGCGCGATCTGCCAAGAGCTCGACACCGCGTGCGACATCAAGGTAAAGCCCTGGGGAGAATTATTCTTGACGCTGCAACGCGGTGAGGCGGACGCCGTGATCGCGGGCCATACGGTGACGCCTCAGGCGTTGGCGCAGGTCGACTTTACCGATAGCTACTTCCATACACCGGGCCGGTTTGCCAGCAGGCGAACTGCAAGGAAGATCGACATGACGCCCGAAGGGCTCGAGGGCAAGAGCATAGGCGTTGCCAAAGGGACCTCGCATGAAGCTTTCGTCAAAACGTTCTTTCGCAGCAGTGCGGTCAAGGTATTCGAGAACGCAGAACAGACCCGCGACGCTCTCATGCGCGATCAGATCGACTTCATCTTTGGTGACGGCATCAGCCTTGCGTTTTGGCTGCACGGCACGTCCTCACGACTGTGCTGCGAGATGCGCGGCGGTCCCTACTTGGAGCCGACCTTCTTTGGCGACGGAATAGCCATTGCCGTCCCCAAGACCGACCAGCAAATCAAAGCACTCATTAATGGGGCGCTTACCCGCTTGCGCGAGAGCGGCCGCTTCGAGGAGCTCGTCGAACGCTATTTCCCCATCAAGATCTATTGAGCCCGTCCACCCCACTGCGGAGCGGCCGCGCTTGGCGTCACCCGGCGGCAACCGGTCCTACGCGAAAGAGGCGCTTGACGGCCCCGCTGTCATAATCCTGCAATCTGAATCCGTTCAAGCTCCCGGAAAGTCGCCTTAAGCGGACACACACCGAAAGAAGGGGACAGAATGGCGAACTATCGCACGCTGTTCATATCCGACGTGCATCTTGGAACTCGAGCGGCACGGGCTGACGTACTCCTAGATTTCCTCAGGAACAACGACGCCGAAACGATCTACCTCGTCGGCGACATCATCGATTTCTGGCGAATTCGGCGCGGCGCGATTTGGCCCCAGTCGCATAACGATGTGTTGCAGAAGCTGCTTCGCAAAGTGCGCAAGGGAACTCGCGTCGTGTTCGTCCCGGGCAACCACGACGAGGCCATGCGCCAATACTGCGGCATGCAGTTCGGGGGCATCGAGATCGCGCACAATACGGTCCACACAACTGCGGATGGCCGCCGCTATCTCGTCATCCACGGCGACGAGTTCGACGTCGTCGTGCGCTGCGCCAAGTGGCTGGCGTTCTTGGGCGACCGCGGTTACGAACTAGCGCTTTGGACCAACCGGCCGCTGAACTTCATCCGTCGCCGATTCGGGCTCGGCTATTGGTCGTTCTCTGCGCATATAAAGCTGCGCGTGAAGACGGCTGTGAACTTTATTGGCGAGTTTGAGAAATCGCTGTCTGAGGAAGCCCATCGCCGCGATGCCGACGGAGTCATCTGCGGTCACATCCACCATGCCGCCTCACGCCAAATCGACAACGTGCATTACATCAATACGGGTGATTGGGTCGAAAGCTGTACGGCAG